>JAAELW010000108.1 GCA_024226235.1 bacterium | reverse complement strand
CTGGCAGATGCTGCCGAGTTCAGGGATCCAGTAGTCAGCGGTCGCTACCGGGTGGCACCCAAGGTCCACGGCCGTGCGGGCTTCGCCCGCGTCTTGTCGATCCCGGCTCCGCTCGAGGAGGGAGCATGACCCGCCGCCCCGACACTGAAGCCATCGCAACATGGTTGGGGCCGAATAGCCGCCCACCGGCCCCGATCCGCTGGCTGAACCGACTCGGGCGCCCACTCGAGAGATTCATAAAGCTCGACGAGTCCTATCTCGTAGACCGGGCATTGCGCGCGTACCCCGACTTCCCGGCCGAGCGCCTGGAGTTCCGAGACGGACTGCGCGCCCTCGCCACGTCATTGGAGTCCGAGGCGCGCCTCAACTTCGTCGGCCGGATCGCAGCCCAACAGGACATGTTGCGCCTGATTCGAACCCAGGTCCGAATCGCAACCGAGCTGGAACAACACCCCGAGGTCTACGAGCAGGAAATTCGCCGGCCGGTCTTCGTCGTCGGATTGCCACGCACCGGCACGACCATCCTGCTCGCTCTGCTGGCACAAGACCCCGCCCATCGCCCGCTGCTGTTCTGGGAAGGCTTCGACCCGGTGCCGCCAAAGCGCGGTCCGGATCGCAGGCTACAGCGAGCGCGCAACCTGATTCGCGGTTTCGACCTGATGTCGCCCAACTACCAGTCCATACATCCCATGCATGCAGACCAGCCGGAGGAGTGCGTCCTGCTCTTCTGGACTCTCTTCTCGACCCCCCAGTTCGATTTTCAGTACCAGCTACCCGGCTACCGCGAGTGGATGCGAAAGAGCGGCCTGGGGGCGGCCGATGGCCGCTATCGAGACCTGCTTCGCCTGCTGCAGT
>JAAELW010000107.1 GCA_024226235.1 bacterium | reverse complement strand
TCGCCAGCTTCTTTGCGGGCACACCCGCCACCGTGATGTCTGGCTCCAGGATGTCCTTCACCACGCAGCTCGAAGCCCCCGTCACCACCCCCCGTGCGATCGTCACCCCGTTGCGGATGACCGTACCCGCGCCGAGCAGGACGTCCTCTCCCAGCCTTACGTCCCCGGAGACGCGGCAGCCCGGGAAACAGGTCGTGTAGTCGCCCACCACGTCGTGGTGGCCGATCGTGCTGTCGAGGACCGCCACATAGTCGCCGATGGTGGCGTGTGTGGTGAGCTGTGAATGGGCGACGATCTGCCCACCACGGCCGATGTGGCAGTCCCCGCGCACGATGGCGCGGGGATGGATGAGGGTTGGCGCGGGCTCGAGGCCGCTGGCCAGTGCCTTCTTCACCATGATGCGCTTGGCGGGAGGCTCTGCCACCGCCACGATGAACTGTCGAAATCCATTCTGCTCGCCACCGGCGTCGAGGTGAGAGAAGTTCCAGTCTTTCACCACCGGCACCACGTCGTCGGCGATGCCAACCTCGGTCGCCTCACCAACGTCGTCGACGAAGCACAAGGCCACATCCGGGAAGGTGTCCTTGACGAACCAGTAGGTCTCCCGTGCGGAGCCGCCGGCACCCAGGATCACGAGGCTCTTCATGGCTGCTTCCTCATCGGGTGCGAACTCCGCGGATGATGTAGGCCGGATGGCCCTGGAGAATGAGATACCCGCGGATCACGTACTCGCCCACTGCGCACAGGACGCCCACAATGATCAGCAGGCAGAACACCAGCACGTTGAGAATGAGCCCGTTGGTCACGGTCGAGAGCAAGGGGGCCGATACCACCAGGCTGGCCAGCACACGCAGCACCAGCAGCAGCCCCACCAGGAAGCAGGCTGCGCTCAGGATCTGGAAGGGCCGCTGGGAGAGGTTCACGAGGTTCTCCATGTTGTAGGCGAAGAGACGGGAGAAGCTCCAGCCCGATCTGCCGTAGGGCCGTGGATGGTGGGAGACGGGGACCTCCGTGATTCGTCCCGCGGCAGCGATCACGTGGGGCGGCTTGAGCGGCCGGTTGGGACCAGGCTGGAAGGCGCGGATGAGCCGCCCGTCGAGGATCTTGAAGGTGCAGCCGAAGTCGCGCAGGTCGGTATTCGACATCATGCGCATGATCACGTTGGCCAGCCGCGAAGGAATGGTGCGGAGGCGTGAATCCTGGCGCGCCACCCGATAGCCCGTCACCAGGTCGAAGCCCTTGTCGAACTCCGCAATGAGTCCGGGGAGATCCTCGGGATCGAGCTGCAGGTCGCTATCCAGCAGGATGATGTTGTGGCCCCGGGCATGGGCGCATCCAGCCGTGATCGCCACGGTCTGGCCCACGTTCTTCATCAGGTCGATCACCATGTAGACGTGCTCGTCCTGCTCGAAGATCGCTTCCAGGCAATCGAGGGTCCCGTCCCCGCTGCCATCGTTGACGAAGACAATCTCATAGCTGCGGCCCAGCTCCTGGAGGGTCGCGCTGAGCCGCGCGTGGAACTCCCGGATGCTCCGTTCCTCCCAATAGCAGGTGGTGACGACGGTGAACTCGGGGGCAGCGGTGGGAGCATTCATGGCAGGTGTTCTACTCTACCCCGACCCCCGTGGGGCACTCAAGCGGATCCACCCACCGGGGTGGATCCAAGCTCCCCGAACCCGTGACGGGCTCCCTGCCCTCGCGAGCAACCGGATGAACCCTCCTTCCTAGATGTAAGATGACTTCTTCCCCCCGGGTTCCGAGGAGCCTCGAGCCATGAGCGTCCACGTCACTCGCAGCCTGGTGCCCCCGCTGGACGACTTTCTCGAGCGCCTCAAACCCATCTGGGAGGAGGCGCGTTTCACCAACGACGGCCCCCAGGTACGGGAGCTGGAGCAGCTCGTTGCGCGGGAACTGGAGAGTCCCCACGGCATCGCCGTGGCCAACGGCACTCTCGCACTGCAGCTCGCGAGCGCCGCCCTCGACCTCGAGGGCGAGGTAATCACCACACCCCTGTCCTTCGTGGCCACGGCGTCGAGCCTGGTATGGATGGGGCTCACCCCCGTCTTCGCGGACGTGCATCCGACCACATGGACCCTCGACCCGGAGCGATGTGCTGAAAAGATCACAACGCGTACCCGCGCCATCCTCGCAACCCACGTGTATGGCTTCCCCTGCGATGTGGATTCTCTCGCAGCCCTGGCGCGCGAGAAGAACCTGAAGCTGATCTTCGATGCCTCCCACACCTTTGGTTGCAGCTATCGGGGACGGCCCCTGGCCAGCTATGGGGACGTCGCGACCCTGAGCCTCCACGCCACCAAGATCCTCCACAGCGCCGAGGGAGGATTTGTCTGTACCGCAGATCCGGACACCGCCCACCGAGTTCGCGTGCAGCGCAATTTCGGCTTCGATGGTCTCGAGTCCTTCGCCGTGCCGGGAATCAACGCCAAGTTGTCCGAGCTGCACGCAGCTCTGGCGCTCTGCATCCTGCCGTACGTGGAGGCAGCCATCGTGAAGCGCCGGGAACGATTCGAGGCCTACCTGGAGGCCCTGCATGCGGTCGCCGATCGCGTGGAGCTGCCGCGCATTCCCGACGACTTGGAGTACAACTACAGCTACTTCCCGCTCCTTTTCGAGAACGAGGAGGCGGTGCACCGGGCCTGGCTCGCCTTGGTGGCCATGGACGTGTACCCACGGCGCTACTTCGATCCTCCGCTGAACAGCCTCCCCTACATGGGTCGAGACCGGGCGCCGGTGGCCGAGGCGCTCTGTCCGCGACTCCTGTGCCTGCCTCTCCACGACGGCCTGCCGCTCGACGACGTGGAGCGAATCGCGGCCGCGCTGGTGGAGAGCCTGGCCTAGAACGCTGCGACCGCTCAGTCATCCAGCCGGTCGCTGATGTGGCCCATCACGGCAGAGTTGGCCACGACCCGCGGCGAGGCGAGATAGACCTGCCCGCTCGGATCACCGCTGCGCCCGCGGAAGTTCCGACTCGTGGCATAGACGCCGTTCTCGTTCGCCGGGAGAGTGCCGCGACCGGCATTGATGCAGGCGCCGCAGCCCGATTTGAGAAGCGTCGCCCCCGCCTCTTCGAATGCCCGCAGGTAGCCACATCTTTCGGCTTCCCGGCGCACCTCCTGGGAGGCGGGTACCACGAACAGGTTCACACCGGACGCGACACGACGACCCTCGAGCACCGCGGCGGCTTCGGCGAGGTCGTGGAGCTTGCCGCCGGTGCAGGATCCAATGAAGGCCCGCGTGATGGGAACGTGTCCGAGCCGAGTCACGCTCGTGACCTGGTCCGGGCTTGGAGGACACGCCACCTGGGGCTCGAGAATCCGGAGATCGATTTCGATGCTGTCCTCCGACTCGGCATCCGGATCGCCCTCCAGCGCCTGCCAGCCCTGTGGAGCGCGCGCCTGGAGCCAGCTGCGGGTCACCGCGTCGGGCGCCATCAGACCGCACACGGCACCGCTCTCGACCGCCATGTTTGCCAGGGTCATGCGCTCTTCCATTGGCAGGGCATCGAGGCCCGGCCCGCGGAACTCGAGCACCTTGCCGGAAGCACCGTCACAGCCCAGTTGCCCTAGCAGGAAGAGGGCCAGGTCCTTGGCGCAGCAGCCCTCGGGCAGCTGCCCCCGAAGCTCGACGCGCAGCGTCGGAGGCACGCGCACCCAGACGTCCCCCATGGCCAGCAGGTTCGCCATGTCCGTGGTGCCGACGCCAAAGGAAAAGCAACCGAACGCGCCGTAGGTGCAGGTGTGCGAGTCCGTTCCGGCGATCACCATGCCGGGACCCACGAGGCCCTGCTCGGGAAGGAGCACGTGGCAGATTCCGGCAGCCTCGCCCTCTCCTACCACGTCGAAGAGCTGGCAACCCTGCTCCCGGGCGAAGTGGACCATGTCCCGATGGAGCTTCAGCGCCCCTTCGTCTTTGCGAACGTCGTTCACCTGGATGAAATGGTCCGCCACGAACACCACCTGGGACGGGCTCCAGACCCGTGCTTCCGGGCCGAAGGCAGCGTGGAATTGCCGCGCCACGGGACCCGCAACGGCATCGTGGGACATGGCCAGGTCGACGCCCACGAAGACCGTTTCGCCCGGTGCGACGAAGCGGTTCCCGGAGGCACGAGCCAGGATCTTCTCGGCCAGCGTCATGGGACGGGGTCCGGTTCCGTTGGCAGCCAGGAACTCGCCACCGGTGCGCCGGCTCTGGTTGAAAGCCGTCAGTCCACCCGCCCCGACGATTGCGGCCACGAGCGGTGTGGCCTCCCCTTCTTGTTTGGTCTTCAGAGGCAAGCCGATGTTCACGCTGTTGCGAAAGAAGATCTCGGCGAACGATCGGGCTCGCACGCGCTCGATCCCCGCGCTCTTCAACGCAAGGGGCGCGTGCTCGCGGCTCGAGCCGCAGCCGAAGTTGCGACCCGCCTCGATCTCGTCGAAGCCTGCCGCCAGGGCGCCTTCCCCCAGCAGGTGCTCGAACGCGTAACGGGCGAGATGCTCGGGATCCGCGCTCGTGCAGCGACGGGCAGGAATGATGTCGTCGGTGTTGACGTCGTCCCCCAACTCGAGGACGCGTCCCTCAGACATGGCTGGCACCGGCGCCCGCCAGCGCCGCGATGACCTGATCCGCCATTCCTTCGCAGGACACGCGTTTCCCACTGGAAGCGGGCCCCAGGTCCGGCGTGCGATAGCCCTGCTCGAGCACTCGACGCCAGGATTGCTCGATGCGGTCCGCGAGGAGATCTTCTTCCCACTGACGCAGCATCAACACCAGCGAGCCCAGGGCGCCCAGCGGGTTGGCAATGCCCTGCCCGGCGATCTCCGGCGCCGTTCCATGAATCGGCTCGTAGAGGCCAAGCCCATGTTCGTTCAGGCTCGCCGAGGCGAGCAAGCCGATGGAGCCCACCAGCGCACCCCCGATGCTGCTCAGCCAATCTCCCATCATGTTGCCCGCAAGGATCACGTCGAACTGCCCGGGATCCGCGACGAGTTGCATGGCGAGGTTGTCCACCAGCAGGTTCTCGACCTCCACTCCGGGAAAGCCAGCCGCCTCCTCGCTCACCAGCGCGCACCAGGGGATGTGCGGCAGCGCATTCTCCTTGTGCGCCACCGTGAGCCTGCCGCGGCGACGCGACGCGTGCTCGAGAGCCACCCGCGCGATGCGCCGGATCTGCGCGTCGTAGTAGAGCATGGTGTGGTAGCCGTAGCTCCCTCGTTCGTCCTCGCCGCGCGATCCCGGGCCGAAATGAATTCCGCTCGTGAGTTCCCGAACGAAGAGAATGTCCAACCCATGGGCCTTTTCGGGCTTCAGGCTCGAGGCATCGAGTACACAGTCGATCGAGCGCACGGGCCGCAGGTTGGCAAAGAAGTCGAAGTGACTGCGCAGCTCCAACAGGCCCCCGCGCTCCACCGCTCCGAGCAGGATGCCGTCCGATGCGCCGCACACTCGGGCGGTCTGGGCGGGGAAGTAGCTGCCGTGGCGTTCCAGAGCAGGGATGCCGAAATCGGCCTCTTCCACGCTGATCTCGACGCCTTCGGCACGGGCCGCATGCTCGAGGACACGCCGGGCCGCCGTGGTCACCTCGGGACCGATTCCTTCGCCGGGCAGGACAACGAGTCGGTAGGGCCCGCCCATCAGGTCACCTCGTCGATCAGGGACCCCTCCTCGACGAGGGCCAGCACCTCCGCGGGCGAGAAGCAACGTGCCTCCGCCACCGCACGGCTCTTCAGCGCCGCTGCCATTCGCTCGTACTCCGCCCGGGGCCGCGGCTGTTCGAGGATCTTTTCGAAGAGGTACTCGAAATTGCTGGTGCCACTCATCTTTCCGAACCAGATCTCGGGCTCGACGCCCTCGAATATGCAATAGCTGCGCGGATCACGGAGCAGGGAATGAACGTGGATTCCCGATTCGTGGCGCTGGGCTGCCGCAGAAAAGGGAGGGGCTGGCCGCAGGCCGAGCTGATCCAGCTGGGCGATCACAGCCGGGATGGCGTCGTAGTCGATTCCTTCGACCTCGATTCCGTGACGGACCCGGAGGGCATCGAGCACCTGTTCCAACGCCACGTTTCCGGCACGTTCACCGATCCCGCCGAAGGTACCCGACACCATGGTGGCCCCGGCCAGCACAGCCTGAAGTGTGTTCTCCAGCGCCAGACCCTGATCGTTGTGGAAATGAACCGCCAGGGGGCCGACGCCTCTGGGGGAGAGCAGCTCGCGGATCCAGGAGCCCGCGCGCTCCGGCCGCAAGGTGCCCACTGTGTCGCAGAGCATGAAGTGTTCCAGGTACGGACCGAAGGCGCGAATACACTGGCGCAGGAACTCCGGGTCAGCACGGCTGGCGTCCTCTGCCGCGAAGTCGACACGAAGATCGATTCCCTTGCTAGTCGCATAGCGCAGGCTCTCCAGCACACGGGCGATCACTCCCTCCCGCAGGCGCTCGATCACCACGTCTGGAACACCGTCATCGATGGTCCTGCCCGCGAAGGCCGGGTCGTCTCTCAACTCCGCGTCGCGCAGGAACATGAGCCGGTCCGAGAGCGCGTAGAAGAGGATGATTCGTCCCGCACCGCTGGCCTTGGCCTGATCGACGCTGGGCTTGCCGAGCATGGTGGCCGGGGTGAGGCGGTCGCCCAGTCCCTCCTTCACCAGTGTTGCGGCCAGGGCCGCCTCGCTCGCATCCACCGCGGGCATCACGTCGATCTGGTGCACGCCGGTCCGCGCGATCCCGCGCGCCAACTGGAGCTTGGCCCCGGGCGGGAAGGAGATGCCCGCCTGTTGCTCACCGTCGCGCAGCGTCTCGTCGAAGATCTTCAGGCGCCGGACTTCCATACCTCTCGCTCTCGTCGGTCCTTCCTCGTGGCGAATTTTCCCTGCGAATCCAGGACCCTGCAGAATACCCGGGAGGGGGCACACAAGGCAAACAGCGTGTCGTGGCAGGTGCACGGTCAGAGCGTTTCCCGTCCACGCGGTCCCCGGTCCGACCGCAACGAACCCCGACGCATCGCTGCTCATCCAATTCGACGTGGTCTCCCGTATCGTTTCCCGGCGCACCGCCGTCCGATACCATCGAATCTTGTGGACGAGGGCCAGAGGTGTTCTTGCTCAACACAACCGGAACGCGATGAACCTCTTCAGACTCCTCGTGCTGACCTTCGTGTCCTTCCTGATCGGATGTGGGCCGGAGCAGCGAGACGATGCGGCGGCTACGACGCCTGCCCAACCGGCTCGCCCCGCCATCCCCGAGGCGAAGTGGCAGGAGATGCTCGACTCCGAGGCGCTGCTCGACGCCCTCGGGCCGAGCTTCCGCTCCTTGGCGCGCTCCGTCGAGAACCTCCGCGTCCCGGACGCGCAGAGCTTCGGACTCTTCGATCTGCTGGTCGAGACCGTGGACCTTCCAGCCGATTCCCTGCAGACGGGGACGCCGCGCTCCGAAACGCTTCCACGAGACGTGCTCGAGGGTGAAGCCGGAGTTCTGGCGCCGCCCCGAGCTCCTTCGGATCTCGACCTGCTGAGACCGCTGCTCGACCGGGTCACCAGGTTCGAGCGCGTGGGTCTTGGTACGAAGCGAGGTCGCTTCGTCGACCCGGAACGCCGGATCTTCGAGACGGACCTGCAGCTGAAGGGGTTTGCCCACCTCCATTCACAGGCCGTGGCCTCTGTCTCCGGCCGGATTCAGCTGCGCTGGAAGAGGCGAAACGATGGGGAGCTTCTCGATGCCAACTCGTGGCGCATCGCGTCCTGGCGCACGAAGACACTGAAACTGCATCGAGCGCCCCGACGACTGTTCCAGGAGGTTCTCGCGCACGCACTTCCCGAAGAGGACACACTGCGCCGAGCCCAGCACTCGGAGCACGAGAGGTTGGTCGCGCGCTACCTGAAGGACCCTGAGGGCTTCCAGGCCCCGACTCCCCACTTTCACCTTGCCTCCCACGATCGTCATCCAGGAATCTCCGTTACCGACATCGATGGTGATGGGGACGACGACATCTATGTGATGATGCGCTGGGGATCGAACCAGCTGCTGGTAAACGACGGGAACGGCCACTTCGAGGAGCGGGCGGCCGAGTTCGGCCTCGACATCGAAGACCACTCTGCCGCCGCCGTCTTCGCCGACTTCGACAACGACGGCGACCCCGACGTCTTCGTGGGCCGCACCCTGGCGCCGAGCATCTACCTCGAGAACGTCGAGGGGCGCTTCGTGGAGCACGCTGATGGCTTGCGCGGCGGCCCCATGCCGAATCTGGTCGCCTCGCTCTCGGCCGTCGACTACAACGGCGACGGCCTGCTCGACATCTACGCCTCCACCTATGCCGCCAACATCATCGTCAAGCAGTACAAGACGAGAAGAATCAGGGCCTCCCGTGGAGAGGGGACGGCACCGGATCGACTCCTCGAAGAGTTCCTGGTCGAAAGAGACGCAAAGCATCTGCTGGAGCTGTCCGCCTCCACCGGTGCCCACGAGTACCTCTTCCTCCCCGGCCCGCCCAACCTCCTGCTCACGAACCAGGGCGGAGGTCGTTTCTCCCACGATCCCCAGAGCGCTCCGCTCCGCCTGTTCTCCAACACCTATCAGGCCACCTGGTCCGACTTCGACCGGGACGGGGATCCGGACGTCTATCTGGCCCATGATTTCTCGCCCAACCAGTTCTTTCGCAACGATGGCGCCGGGAAGTTCACGGACATCACCGAGGAGACGGGAACCGCCGATATCGGCTTCGGCATGGGTGTCGGCTGGGGCGACTACGACAACGACGGCAGGCAGGATCTCTACGTCACCAACATGTACAGCAAGGCTGGAAACCGCATCACGGAGTTCTTCGGCGAGGCCGATCCACGCTTCCGAAAGATGGCCCACGGGAACAGCCTGTTCCGCAACACCGGGGAACGCTTCGAGCTCGTCTCGGGGAAGGACGGGATCGAGGTCGAGATCGCGGGCTGGTCCTGGGGCGGGCAGTTCGCCGACTTCGACAACGACGGCTTCCTCGACCTGTACGCGCTGAGCGGCTACTACACGACCCCGCCCGAGGTGGAGTCGGTCGCGGACATCTGAAGCGACTACTGGCGCACGGTCGTGCGCTCGGATCAATCCGTGGATTTCGGCCAGGGCGTGCCTGTCGTTGGGCTGGGAACACCTGGACGGACTTTCGAGGACGGTGTCTCGTTCAGCGGCAAAGAGCGCAACCACCTCTTCCTGAACGTGGGGGGGACGGAGTTCGACGACGTCGGAGCCATCTCGGGCCTCGACGACCCTGCGGATGCGCGAGCCTTCGCGCTGCTCGACTTCGACCGGGATGGCTGGCTCGACCTCGCCGTGGTGAATGCCAACGCCCCACTCCTGCAGCTCTTCCGCAACGAGATCCCGGCTGCGGGCGTGGCCGCGGGGGCAGGTGCCGTCATCGCGCTCCGTTTCGTGGGCAGCAACACGAGTGCAGAGCCCTCACCCGCCGCGAGCAGCCGCGACGGATTTGGTGCGCTGGTCGAGGTAGGTCTGGGCTCGACGACGTTGCTGCGCGAGCACCGCGCCGGGGAGGGCTTTGCCGCCCAGAACAGCGCGACATTGCTGATCGGTATCGGCACGCGCGAGGCTGCCGATTCGGTTCGCGTGCACTGGCCCTCTGGAGCCGTTCAGTTGATCGAGGAGATTCCGGCTGGCACCCTGCTCACGCTGTACGAGGACCCAGCCCAGGGCCCCGATGGCCTCGCTGTCGTCCGCACGGCCTACGCTGTGGCCAAGGCCACGCCCTGGCCGGCGCCACGTCGCGCGCCTCGGCAAGCGCCCCAGCTCGTGACGAGCCTGGTGGCCGAAAGCCCGCCGGGCGCGCTGAACGTGTTCACCACCATGGCCACCTGGTGCGAGGCGTGCCGCAAGGAGCTGGCCCAGGTTCAGCTGCTGCGAGATCGCTTCGAGGAGGGAGAGCTGCGCCTGGTCGGGATTCCCGTCGATCGGGATGACAGTCGGGAGAAGCTGCTGCACTGGCTTCGCCAGGAGCGGCCAGCCTACGAGCTTCAGCTCGAGGTCTCCTCCTCGGAGGTTGCTGAGTTCGAACGCTGGCTGATCGAAGCGCTGCGCCGAGAAGGTCTGCCCGCGAGCGTGGTCACCGACCACCAGGGCCGGGTCCTGAGCACCCGATTCGGAGTGCCCACGGTCTCCGAGATCCTCGGCCTCCTCCCTCGGGAGCCAGCTCCCGCCACGGGTGGCTGACCGATGGTCGGCACCGTACGACGAGCGTGGAGCAGGAGCTCGGGTTGAGCCTCACCGAGTTGTTGGCTCTCACCTGGGCCGTGGGCGGCGGGATGCTTGCGCCCGGCCTGGCGCTGGTGCGCTGGCTCCGCCTGGGAAGCAGCCCCCTCGAACGCCTGGCGCTGGCCCTGGCCTTCGGGCGCATCCTGCTGGGGCTCGTCACACTGGCCGCGACCTCCGCGGGGGCAAGCGCTCTGTTGCTCGGCTGGGCTCCGTTCGCCGTGGCTCTGCTGGCACTGGTCATCTGGCGGGTTCCCCTCGCAACGGACCGTTCTGGTGACGGGCTCCGCGAACTCGGCTGGATGGCCCCGGCCCTCGGCCTCGGCTTCCTGGCGTCGGCGCTGCTGGTCCACGCCACGGTGGGTCACAACGGGCTCGTGGATGACGCAGGACGACTGATCTTCTTCGGGCAGGACACGACCTTCGATCCCCTGAGCCACATGGCGGCCACCCTTCAGATCATCGACACCGGCCTGCCCATGAACCTGATGCACGTGGCCGGGACCGAGTTCACCAATAGCTATCTCCCTTTCGCGGTGCGCGCCGGAATCCGACTGCTCAGCGGTCTCTCCCTGTTGGACCTGACGTTCCGCTTCCTGCCGCTCCTCGAGGTGTTCGGCCTCTCCGCGACCGCTGCGTTGCTGGTCCGGGCACTTGGAGGGAGCCGGATCGCCGCCACCGGAGCGGCAGTGCTCAGCGTCTCGGGGAGCGGGGCCCCTTTCTTGCTGCGGGTCGTGGGGTGGATCTTCGGCTTCGAGCCCGCGGGCCTCGACAGCTGGACATTCTTCGGCCCCTACGTTCTCCCCTTCAACTCCATCACCCCAGCCTTGCAGACGGCCTTTGCGGCCTACCTGCTGTTGTTGCGCCTCCAGCCGGGGCAGACGCGGATCCCGGCCGCCGCAGGACTGCTGGTGGCCGCTCTCTTCGAGCTCAAGCTCTTCCTCTGGGCCACCGTGTTCGGGGCGCTGCTCGTTGTCACCCTCTTCGCGGCTCCGACCATCCTGCGCCGCGGCCTCCGGCTCACCACCGGCTGGGCCTGCCTGCTGGTACTTCCCTCCCTGGTCGAGAAGCTCTACTGGGCTTGGCGTCTCTCTGCCGAAGCGGGCCGCCAGGGCTTCGGAGTCTGCGTCGGCTGCATCCCCCGCTACTTCGCAGAGGGCGCCCTGGGCCGGGATCTCTTGCCATTCAGCAGCTTCGACCGCTTCCACAACACGGCGTTGCTCCACGATCCAGGTCTGGCCGCAACCACCATCGCGGCCACGGTGGGAATGTTCGCGATCGCGCTGGGCGCTCGACTCTTCGCACTTCCGGATCTGTGGCGTAGGAGCAAGGCGACCGGGACCCGTATCGAGGAAGGCACCCGGGTGGCCCTGCACCGCATGGTCGCCACCGCGGCGGGGCTCGGGATCGCAGCCACCTGCACCTTGAAGAACTCCCCCCACCATCTCAACGTGACCCAGTTCACCTGGATCGCCAGCTTCGGACTCTGGCCCTTCGTGGCGCTGGTGCTCGGTCGCTGGGTCGTGGAACGGCGCTGGCTCGCCATCTCGCTGCTCCTGCTGCTGGCCCTGCTCTCCACCGGCCGGGTATTGGGCCCGTTGGGTTACGGTGCGAAGGTCATGACGGTCGTGAGTGGGGATGAGCGCGATCTTCTGGAGCGGCTGCGGGTCCTCTCCCAGCCTGACGACGTGGTGCTAGAGCCTTCGATCCTGCTGCAACGGGACGTCCCCTCGCCGGTGACCTGGGTCTCCGGCCGCACCGTCTACCTGACAGGCCGGTCGTCGACCGCGGCGCTCACGCGGGAGGAGGCCCGTGCCCGGGTTTCCCGGATCGCGGCTGTCTACACCGGCTCGGATCGGAATGCCGCGCTGACCGCGATCACCGAGAGCGGCGCAGAGTGGGTCTACGCGCCAGTTCGGGCCCCGTTGCCGTTTCCGGCAGGGGAGCCCCTGGAGGTGGCGCTCCAGAATGCAGCCGGCATCGTGTACCGCGTAGGACCGGAGCGATCTCCTTGAGCGCCGAAGCAGGTGGAACCCTCGCCCATGACCAACCCCCAAAGCTCCAGGGGACGAAAGTGGTTGCTCCGAGCTGCCATTGGCCTCTCGGCCGTGGCTCTCGTGGCCGGCTGCGGTGGCTCCGGGCCGGAGCAGGCGCGGGACCGGGCGCTCGCCTACTTCTCGACCCAAGTCCACGAGATCGACCACAGCTGGTCGTCCATCTTCGACCACCTGCACCGGCGCTTCGGACTCGAACTCACCCTGGCTTCCGGCCGAACGCCCTACGGAGTCCAGAGGGAACTCGAGCGTCCGGAGCTCTTCGCGGTCTACCGGCGGCTCGTCGACCCCGCGGCCCGGGTGAGCAAACGACAGATTGCCGAACTCTCCACGACCATCGATCGGATGACGGCAAGCGCGCTGCACTGCGACCGGATTGCGCTTCCTGACGGCTGGGTCGACGTGCTTCGCACCGCGTCTGGCCTTGGGGCCTACGCCCTGACTCATGCAGTGGTCGCGACACGCTGGACGCTCGAGAACGGGTGCCTCTCCGAGATGGAGCTGATTCCACTCCACTTCGAGCAGGTCGAGCTACTCGAAGCGCTGATTGAGGAACGCGAGGTCTTGAACTCGCGTCACGACGTTGCCACCGATATCTGGATCGAGGCCCTGGCCATGCTCTACTACCTGGGGGAGGGTGACCGCGTCCGCCCCGAATGGATCGAAGCGTTGCTGGCGGCTCAGCGCGAGGATGGGGGCTGGCCAAATCACCCCCGAGCGCCGACCTCCCACCCACACCCGAGCGCGCTGGCACTCTGGGTCCTGCTCGAGGGACTCAACTCCGACGCCCCTGCGACCGCCTGGATTCCATCCGGCTGAAATCCATTGGAATTGTTTTTCCTGCATCGGGAAAACTTTTTCTTTCCCCATCCACTTCCTGACACTCCCTGGTGTCCAACTAGGCGGAATCAAAGGATTCCTTCGGTTGCTGAGACACGGTACGCCGATTGCAGTGCTATGAGGCCAGGGAAGGGGATCTGCTCACGTGCAGAATCCGGGCCGCCTTCCCTTTTTGTGAAGGTGGCCTTTCTACGTGGCGCGATCCCATTTTGGGAGATGAATCCGGTTTACAGCCGGGAAGGAGATGGCGGATGCGGTTTCTAGTTTCGGGCCTCTTGGCTTTCCTCTTATGCACCCCTGCCTGGGGCTTGACGCTGAGTTATTCGGCGACCAACAACAGCACCTGTGGAACCGGGAACGGCAATCACAGCGTCAGCACCTCCGGCGCGTACAACCCGGCGAGTTCCGCCTGCAGTGAGACGGGCGCGCTCGGCGACGACAACTGGGCCCGTCTCAGCAATGGCGGCACCGCCATCGAC
>JAAELW010000106.1 GCA_024226235.1 bacterium | reverse complement strand
GAAGGATCGCCCGGAAACGTGTCGCACAGCCACCAGACTGCCGGGGCGGGTTGGGCGTGCGATAGGCTCTCCGGTTCTGGCTCAGCCACGGCGGGAGCGGCCGATCCGATATTGAGAACCCACACGTGCTTTCCGGACCCTTTCAAGCTGCGCTACCACCTCTTTCTGGAGGTCAATCGTGGGACGCCTGGAAGGCAAGGTGGCGATCGTGACGGGTGCGGCCCGCGGCACGGGGGCAGAGGCGGCGCGTCTGTTCGTGGAGGAAGGCGCCCAGGTCTGCATCGCGGACATCCTGGACGAGCGCGGGGAGGCCCACGCGGCTGAACTCGGCGCCGGTGCCTTCTTCCAGCATCTCGACGTGCGAAGGGAGGAAGACTGGGCTGCGCTCCTGGAAGCCGTCCACGCGCGCTTCGGCCCCGTCGACGTGCTGGTCAACAACGCAGCGATCCTCGACGTGCGGCCCATCGCCGAACTGGACCCCGAAACCGTGCGCAACCTGCTGGACGTGAACCTGGTCGGCCCGATGATCGGAACTCGCGCCGTCATGGCGGACATGGCAGCCCGGGGTGCCGGCTCGATCGTCAACCTTGGCTCGATCGATGCCATGGAGGGGATGGGTTGGGTCGCTCCCTACTCCGCTTCGAAATGGGGCCTGCGTGGCTTCACCAAGTCGGCGGCTCTAGAACTGGGCCAGAAGGGCATCCGCGTGAACCTGGTCTGTCCCGCTGGAGGTAGCGCCGAACTCAGCGAGGGCTTTCGAAAGAACCTCATGGAGCGCATCGAGGCTGGTGAGAAGCTCTCCCTGAAGGGCATCGACCACGCCGTCATGGGCGGCCGCCATGCCAAGCCGCGGGACATCGCCAACGTGATCCTCTTCCTGGCCTCGGATGACGCCGGATTCTGCAACGGCGCGGAGTACATGGTCGACGGCGGGCACACTGCCGGGCATATCTGGTTCGCGACGGAGTAGGTTCGCGACGGAGTAGAAAGGGGAGCCCACCCGTGCGGCGCGATGCGAGCGGCCCCGAGTACTATCGGGCCGATGTCGAGAGCCCGTTTCGCTTCGCCAATGGGCTGTGCGATGTTGCGGCTAGCGAGAGCCTCCATCGGAGGCTCCGCAAAGGAGGTTTCATGAAGGCTCGTCGGCTCGGTCTCCTCGCCTGCTCGGTCGCGTGGCTCGCCGTGATCCAGATGGGCTGCGCGCACGTCGGGCCTGACGCTGATTCGCAGCGGGCGGAGAACCGTCGAATCGTGCGCGAGTTGTTCGACGCGCTCAGTCGCGGTGATGTCGCGACCGTCGACCGGCTATATGCCGACGACTTCGAGATCTGGACGGCCGGAAGCATGCCGTTCTCGGGCCGTCACGACAGAGCCTACGCGCTCGGTGCTACCGAGATGATCCTGGGGGCGTTTCCGCAGGGAATCGCGTTCACGATCGACGCCATGACCGTCGAAGGCGAACGGGTGGCCATCGAGGCGCGTTCCGACGGCACGCATGTCAGCGGTGCCCACTACCACAACGAGTATCACTTCCTGCTGCGGATCCGCGACGGGCAGGTCGTCGAGTTCAAGGAGTACATGGACACCGCGCTCGCTGCGAAGGTGTTGGTAGGCGGCCAATAGGCCAGTAGGGCCAATAGGCCAATAGGCGATTGTCGTAGCGGCTCGTCGAGAGGGGGCGTTGTGAAATTCGGGATCATGGCTCCGTACATGATGGCGCCCGTCGAAGACGGGGCCTATGCGGCGAGCTTCGGCCAGCTCGCCGAGGAGACGGGTTTCGAG
>JAAELW010000105.1 GCA_024226235.1 bacterium | reverse complement strand
AGAAACCTCGACGGCTTCGCCCACGGGTCAGCGACCCTCGGCCCGCGCAGCAATGTCATCGCGCCGCTGCATCCCCTCAAACTGGATCAGGTCGGCAGCGGCATACGCACACCTACGTGCGCTGGCGACATCGCGACCCCGCGCGGCGACACCGAGCACTCGGCCACCATTCGTCACGAAACCATCGCCCTCGCGCCGCCTCCCCGCGCGGCAGATCGCGACCCCGGGGAGGGCTTCGGCTGCCGCCAGCCCGGCGATGGGCTTGCCCTTTTCGTAGCCGCGCGGGTAGCCGCCGGAGGCCAGCACGACACACACTGCGGCGTCCTCGGTCGCCACGGTCTGCGGTGAGAGATGTCCGGTTGCAGCACCGTGGAGAAGCGGGACCAGGTCGCTACTCATCTGCACGAAGAGAGCCTGTGTCTCGGGATCGCCAAAGCGCACATTGAACTCGATGACCCGGGGAGTCTCGTCGGCGTCGATCATCAGCCCCACGTAGAGGACCCCGCTGAAGGGCGTGCCCTCTTCGCGCATACCGCGCAGCGTCGGATGCACGATCTCCTCGAGGATGCGTTTTTCGACCGCCTCACTGACCACGGGTGCCGGAACGTAGGCACCCATGCCGCCTGTGTTCTCCCCCCGGTCACCGTCGAGCGCACGCTTGTGGTCCTGGGCCGGCACCAGCGTGACTACCTGCTCGCCGTCGGTGATCGCGTAGTAGGATGCCTCCTCTCCGATCAGCCGCTCCTCGATCACCACCTGATCACCGGCAGCACCGAAGCGTCGATCGGCGAGGATTTCGCGCAGCGCAAGCTCGGCTTCGACGGGCCCGTCACAGACCGCGACCCCCTTGCCCGCAGCCAGACCGTCGGCCTTCACGACACAAGGCCCGCCCTCCTCTTTCACTGCAGCAATCGCACGTTCGAGATCCCGGAATACGCGAAAACGCGGTTGGGGAACCCCATGCCGCGCCATGAACTCCCGGGCGAAGGTCTTGCTGCCCTCGAGCTGCGCGGCAGCCGCCGACGGCCCGAAGACCGCGAGCCCGGCCTCGCGCAACCGGTCGGCCACACCGTCGGCCAGCGGATCCTCCGGCCCGATCACCACGAGTTCGATGTCGTTCTCGCGCGCAACACGGATCAACCCCTCCGCATCCCCCGCCGTCACATCGGGCACGAGCGTCGCATCGGCCGCCATCCCATCGTTTCCAGGCGCCGCGAACACCCGCTCGACGAGCGGGCTCCGCGCGATCTTCCAGACCAGCGCATGCTCGCGCCCACCGGAGCCGGCAACCAGAACCCGCATCGGGCCTCCGAAATCATGGGGAAACCGTCGGAACAACGGAGGTTTACCGGCACGCCCCCTCGACGTCAAACGGTTAAGAAACGGGGCCGTGGGCGCTTCCGGAGAGGAACTGGCGGACGACTCCATTGGCCGAGTTCCTCATGGCTTCCGGGGCTCCGCTCTCGATGACCTTGCCCTGGTAGAGCATGGCCAGGTGGTCTGCGATCCGGAAGGCGGCTCCGATGTCGTGGGTGATGCAGACGACGGTCACGCCGAGGCGATCGCGCATCTGGAGGATCAGCTCGTTGATCGTATCGGCCATGATCGGATCGAGGCCGGTGGTCGGCTCATCCACGAGGAGCAGCCGCGGGTGGTGGGCGATGGCCCGCGCCAATGCGACGCGCTTGCGCATACCGCCGGAGAGCTGACTGGGATAGAGATTCTCGATGTTCTTGAGCCCCACCATCAGCAGGTTCTCGCGAACTACGTCACGGATCTCCGCGTTGCTCAGACCGCGGTTGTAACGGAGCGCGAAGCCCACGTTCTCGGCCACGGTCATCGAATCGAAGAGCGCACCGAACTGGAAGAGCATGCCCACCCGCATCATCAGATCGCGAACTTCGAGGCGCCCGAGTTCGTTCACCTCTCGACCCAACAGCCGGGCAGAACCCCCGTCGTAGGTCTCGAGGCCCAACAGGATGCGCAGCAGGGTCGACTTGCCGCTGCCACTGCCGCCGACCACCACGGTGATCTCTCCGGGGCGTGCGACGAGGTCGACTCCGGTCAGGACCTCGCGGTCTTCGAAAGCCTTGCTGACACCCGTCAGCACGGCCATCTCTTCGGTGGCAGGGGATGCGAGGGGCGGGACCACGGAGCGGATCCTAGCGCGCTCTCTGCTTTGCCCTACCCCTCCACCCTCGGAACCCGGGAGCCGACCCGGACGAGGAGCTCGTAGGGGATCGTCTCGGCCATCTGGGCCACCTCTTCGACGGGGAGGGTCGCGCCGGCTTCGCCGGGCTCCCGCCCGAACAGCACCACCGGATCGCCGATCTGGGCCGCTACCGGGCCGAGGTCGAGGGTCACCAGATCCATCGAAACCCGGCCGGCAAAGGGCACGCGGCACCCAGCCACGAGCGCGATTCCACGTCCCCCGAGGCCCCACGGAATGCCATCGGCGTATCCGAGAGGAACGGTCGCAATGCGCGTCGGCTGCGTGGCCCGCCAGGCCGCGCCGTAGCCGACCGACTCGCCCGCAGCGACCCGGCGCACCGCAACGATCTCGCTCTGCAGGCTCATCACCGGGGCCAGTGTCGCGCGTTCCCGAAGGTGCGCGGCCGGAGGCACGCCGTACAACATCAAGCCCGGCCGCACGGCATTCACCTCGGGTGGCGATGCGGAGGCGAGATCGGCCGTGGCGAGCAGCCCGGCGGAGTTCGCCACGTGAACCCTTCGCGGCGCGATGCCGAGCTTGCGCGCCTCGGCCAACAGCGTGCCGAAACGACGCAACTGCACCACGCTGGGTTCGAGATCGGACTCGTCCGCGCACGCCAGATGCGTGAAGACACCGTCCAGCACCAGCAGGTCCGAGCTTTCCACCTGCTCGAGAACCGCGGCCGCTTCGGACAGCGGGACACCCATCCGGGCCATGCCGGTATCGACCTCGACCTGCAGCGAAAGCGTCCGCCCCTGGCTCCGCGCCGCCTCCGAAAGCCAGCTGATCTGGCCCGCATGGTGGACGGCTGGCACGAGACGCAGCGCAACGGCCTCGGCTGCCTCCGCCGCATGATGGATCCCGCCAAGCACGAGAATGGGAAGAGCAATTCCCGCCACCCGCAGCTCCGCGCCCTCGGCCACCGTCGCTACCGCAAGCTCCGAACAACCCGATCTGGCCAGGCTGCGAGCGACCGGGACGGCCCCGTGGCCGTAGCCATCGGCCTTGACCACCGCGAGCACGGACCGACCGGCCGCCAACCGGCGCGCTTCGGCGAAATTGCCGGCCAACGCCTCGAGATCGATGGCTGCCCGAGTCGGGCGCGCGCCCGCCACTGCGTTCCCCCTGGTCCATTCCCTCTGCCAATTCCCAGAAGGGGTTGGCGCCAGCCCAAGGCTAACGGCTCTTTCCCGCTGCGGCCGGAAGCAAGGAAAGAGGGGGCCGGGAGCGAAGAAAGAGGGGATTGCATAGATTCGTGGGGGACCCCACGACGATGAAGACACCTCTCGACATCCGGGTGAATGGAGAGCCGACCCAGGTGGCGGCAGGAGCGACGCTCGCCGACCTGATCGAGCAATTGGCTCTCGGATGTCGCAAGATCGCGGTGGCGGTGAATCGGACAGTGATCCCACGATCCCACTTCGCGAAGCACAGCATCGAAGCAGCCGACCAGATCGAGATCCTCGAAGCGGTAGGCGGAGGCTAAGAATAGAGATGGGCGAGTCCTACACCCTCGGCAGTCATACCTTCCAATCCCGATTGATCGTCGGGAGCGGCAAGTACGACTCCTTCCAGACGCAGCTCGATGCAACCGTAGCCAGCGGTGCGGAGATGGTGACGGTCGCACTGCGCCGGGTAGACCTCACCGCGCCCAAGAGCGAGAACCTGCTCTCCTATGTACCGGAAGGGACCACGATCCTTCCGAACACCGCGGGCTGCTTCAACGTGGAAGATGCAGTGACCACCTGCCAGCTCGGCCGCGAGCTGCTCGGTCACGGGCTGGTGAAGCTCGAGGTCATCGGAGACGAGCGTACTCTCTTTCCGGACGTCCCCGCGACGATCGAGGCCGCCAAGATCCTGGTCGAAGACGGCTTCGAAGTGCTGCCCTACATCACCGACGATCCGGTCGCGTGCCAGCGGCTGGCGGCGCTTGGTTGTGCCGCGGTCATGCCGCTTGCGGCACCGATCGGCTCGGGTCTGGGCATCCGCAATCCGACAAACCTGCGGATCATTCTCGAGACCGTCGAGGTTCCGGTGGTGGTCGACGCGGGCGTCGGCACGGCAAGCGATGCGGCCGTCGCGATGGAACTCGGCTGCACGGCCATCCTGATGAACACCGCAATCGCGGGCGCGAAGGCTCCCGTACAGATGGCCCGGGCGATGCGCCTCGGCGTGGAGGCCGGAAGGCTGGCCTATGAGTCCGGCCGCATTTCTCGCAGGCTCTACGCGACAGCCTCGAGCCCGCTCGACGGGCTCGCCAGTTTCTGAGACCCAGCGCGACCCTCGTCGATCGCAGACGCCCGGATGAAACGGCCGATCCTTTGCCTCGTGACCGATCAGAAAGGCTTCCCGTCGGTCGCCGCAGCGGTTCGAGGTGGCGTGGATTGGGTCCAGCTCCGTGACCGGAGCCTCGACGCTGGCGATCTGCTCGCGGCACTGGAAGAGGTTCGATCCGCCTGTGACCGGGCACCCGTTCGCTGGCTCGTGAACCGCAGGGTCGATGTCGCTTGGGTCGGGGGCGCCGATGGCGTGCACCTCGGTTTCGACGGCATGATCGCAAAGGACGCGCGCGGGCTACTCGGCCGAGAAGCGCTGATCGGAATCGCCTGCCATGCACCGGAAGAGGTAGGCGCCGCCGAGCGCGAGCTCTCCTACGTCCACCTGGCGCCGATCCACCCGCCCCTTTCCAAACCTGCGAGTCGCTCCCCACTCGGTAGCGGAGCGCTGGAACGAGCTGCAGGCTTTGGGGTTCCGATCCTCGCGCAAGGTGGCATCACGGCTGCGAATGCACGCAGTTGCATCGAAGCCGGGGCTGCGGGAGTGGCTGTCACCGGCGAGATTCTGGGTGCGGCCGATCCGGAGCGTGCAGCGCGCGCGTTGAGGGAGGCATTGGACGGAAGCATGGGGAGCAGATGACCAATCGGCAGGCCATTGGATTTCAAGATTTCTGGAAGAGCCGTGGCTTTGGCTGCATCGCGGCCCTGGTCTGGCTCGCAGCGGCTTCGGCCGGAGCCCAGGAAGCCGCATCTCTCGAGGAGCGGATCGTTTCCGTGTCCGAAGCGATCACTCCGTCGGTCGTGCACATCAGCGCCGTAGTCCGGGTGAACGATCGACGGAACGTGGTGACCGGCTCCGGCCTGATCGCACGCGCCGACGGCCTGGTGCTGACGAACCAGCACGTCGTCGACAAGGCCGTCAAGGTCGAGGTCAGCGTACCGGGCCGCAAGCGCCGCTATCCGGCAGAAATCGTCGGTACCGACCCCCAGACGGATCTCGCCGTACTGCACATCGAGCCCGACGAACCGTTGCCCGCAGCCACATTCGCCAAGATCGATGAAGTGCGCGTAGGGCAGTGGGTGTTGGCGATTGGCAACCCCTACGGCTTGGACGGCACGGTCTCGCTCGGCATCGTCTCGGCAAAGGGACGCAACCTCGAAGTGCCCGGGCTGCTGAACGACTTCATCCAGACCGATGCGATGATCGATCGCGGCTCGTCCGGAGGCCCGTTGGTCGATCTGGAGGGGCACGTGATCGGTCTGAATTCCCGCGGCCAGGGGCGGGGGATCGGTTTCACCATCCCGGTGGATACGGTGCTCCAGGTGATGGCCGAGCTCGAGAATGGAGGCGTCGAACGCGGCTGGCTCGGCACCTCGATCCAAGCCCTCTCCCGGGAGCTTGCGAGCTACCTGGGTGTGCCCGATGCGACCGGCGTGATCGTAAACGGCGTCTCCGAAGGCTCTCCGGCCGCGCGTGCGAGTTTGCGACCCGGAGACGTGATCACGGGCTTTGGGGAGCAGGATGTGGACGCGGAGAAGGACGAGGATCTGGGCAGATTCCAACGTCAGGTCGCAGCGACCGCACCCGAGACCGAGGTACGACTTCGCATCCTGCGCGACGGTCGGTTTCGCGACGTGCTCGTCACGATCGGCACCCAGCCCAAAGTGGAGCCCGAGGAGCAGGAGACGGACCTCGGTTTCCACGTGCAGGAGATCACCGAAGGGCTCTACCGCAGCGAACGACTACCCGTGCGCGAGGGGGTGTTCGTCGCGTTCGTGGCCCCCGGCTCGCCGGCTGCCCGCGCAAACCTGTTCATCGGCGACGTGGTGGTGGATATCGACGGCCGCGAGGTCGAGGACCTCGGTGATTTCCGGCGCGCTACCGCTCGGGCCGAGGACCAGCGCCGCGTGCTGATCCTCGCTCGCCGGGGCAAGGACCTGCGCTTCCTGCTCCTCGACCGCGGCGCTCCGATTTCGTCGCCGGGGGGGCAGCTCGAGTCCGACCCCGAAGCCACGGGAGCGGAGTGAGGCCTGTCTAGGGGAGAAGGCCCTTCAGCAGGCACTCGCAATCGCCCTGCACCATGTAGCGGGGCACCGGATAGTTCATGTGCGCTTCGGCAACCACCTGCTTGGCGATGGCGGGTAGGTCGTCGGCCTGAAGCCGATCGAGGGTCGACGGAATTCCGATACTCCCGGAAAGCTCGCCTACCCCGGCGATGAAGGCTTCCGCCTGTTCGCGCTCGGACATCCCTTCGCGGGCGATCCCGCTCCAGCGGGCCATCATCGCCATCCGCGGTGCCGCAGCCTCCAGCGAGAATTCGAGCACCGGAACCAGCGCAATCGCGTTTCCCAGCCCGTGAGGCGTGCCATAGAACGCCCCGAGCGAATGCGCGATCGCGTGCACGTAGCCGACACTGGTGCGCGTGAACGCCAGGCCCGCGTAGAACGAAGCGAGGGCCATCGATTTGCGCGCCACCATGTCATCGCCTTGCGCGAACGCCCTGGGCAGGCTCGAGAAGATCGCCCTGATCGCCATCCGCGCCCAGGCTTCGGTCTGTGCAGTCGTGGTTCGAGCCAGCACCGACTCGACCGCATGGGTGAGTGCATCCATTCCGGTGGCCGCAGTGATGTGCGGCGGCAGACCGATCATCAGCGTCGGATCGAGGGCCGCCATGGAGGGCAGGATCTTGGGATCGAGGATGAACTTCTTCTGGTGGGTCTGCGGATCGGACACCACAGCGGCAAGCGTCGCCTCGGAGCCGGTGCCTGCTGTGGTCGGCAGCGCATAAAGAGGCAGCGTGGGCTGCTTCACTTTCAGCGTGCCCTCGAGCTTCTGGATCGGACCCGGATTGGTCGCCGCAGCAGCGATCACCTTCGCTGTGTCGATCGGCGAACCGCCACCCACCGCGAGTATCGCGTCACAGCCCTTCGCCATGAGCTGCGCGAGCCCTTCCTCGACCTGGGTGAGGGTCGGATCGGGCTGAACACCTGAAAAGACCGACCAGGACACCCCGACCCGATCGAGAGCGGCCTCGACCCGATCGACGATTCCGGCCGCGATCAGACCCTCATCGGTCACGATCCCGAGCCGTTCCGTCCCAGTCGCCGCGATGGCCTCGCACAGCTCGCCCGTCGCCCCGCGACCCACGAACGTGACCGGCACGCGATCGGGCAAGAACTTCGTGACAGCTTTTCCCAGCCCGACAGCCCGGTTGTGAGCGAATTCTTTCAGCACGGACGAAAAGTACCGCAATGAGAACGTTCTTTCCCGAAGCGCTTCCCCACTACACCAGGACGTCACCGGCCCCTGGAGCCGATCGGAGGTGGAAGACCTCGGGCCGGAGGCCTTGGCGCTGCGCGAAGCCCTCCGAGATCCAGGCGGTCACGGCTTCGGCCTCGTCCGGACGAACCAGATGGAGAGTACATCCGCCCCAGCCGGCTCCGGTCAGCCGCGAGCCGTAGACGGCCTCGTGCTCGTCGCCGAGCTGACAGAGCAGGTCGAGTTCGGGCACGCTCACCTCGAAGTCGTCGCGCAGGCTCGCCTGTCCGGCACTCAACAGCTGGCCCACGCGGGCGAGATCGCCTTCAGCCAATGCGGTGCAGACGGCTTCGACCCGGGCGTTCTCACTGACGACGTGGCGAGCCCGACGAAAGACGGGATCGGAAACGCGGCCGGCCAGTTCGGCCAGCCCACCGGCCGCAAGATCGCGAAGCGCCGTCGCATCTGGCCGAACCAGGCCGACTGCGCGCGCCGCCTCGAAGGCCGCGCGGCACTCGCTCACTCGCTCCTGGTAGCCGCCCTCCGCCAGCCGCCGCGGGACGCCCGAATGGGCGACCAGCATTGCGACCGGTGTCTGTCCGATCGCAATCGGGGTAACGCCGGCATCCCGGCAGTCGATGCGCAGTACGTGGTCGGGCTGGCCGAGTGCGCTCGCAAACGGATCCAGGATTCCGCAGCCGACACCGACGAAGCGGCTCTCGGATTCGTGGGCAACCTCGGCCAGCTCTCGCGGGCTGAGGCCCAGACCAAAGACCCGGTCGAACGCAAATGCGACCGCCACGCCGAGAGCCGCTGAACTGGAGAGCCCGGCCTCGGGCGGCACTCGGCTCTCGATCCACAAGTCGGCTCCCGCCACCGCACCCGGGCCAAGCCGCCTCCCCAGAGTGTCGGCCACCCCCTGCACGTAGTCGATCCAGCCACCCTTCGGGGTCGGTGTGCGGGCATCGAACTCGGCCTTGCCAAACGCCGCGCTGACGACCCGGACCCGGTGGCCCGGCGCTTGCCCCGCAAGCACGGTGGTGTCCCGGTCGACCGCACAGGGAAGAACCAGCCCTTCTTCGTAATCCGTGTGCTCCCCGATCCAGTTGACCCGCCCGGGCGCACGCACGGCATGGGTGGGCGACCGTCCGAAGGCCTGACGGAAGTCGGAATCTCGCTGCATCGATACCAAGGCTAACCCTTATGGCTGCTAGCCAGGGTGCACCTTTTGATTGCTAGCCTCCGCTGCTGTGACAATGACTTCCCCGCATCTGAAGGCCATCCTTGGAGCGCTGACGCTGTTTCTGGCCTGGCCCGCTGGCGCCGAGGATCCGTTCCTGCGCCGCACGGCCACGGTCGGGGCGGTGGAGAAGGTCGGACCGGCGGTCGTGAACATCACGACCGAGCAGATCGCGCGGCGCCGCCGTTCGCCTTTCCGAGGCGATCCCTTCTTCGACCGCTTCTTCCGCGATTTCTCCGAGCCGCGCTTGCGCCAGCGTGCCCAGAGCCTCGGCTCGGGGGTCGTAATCGACGATGCGCGACACGTCCTGACCAATGAGCACGTGGTGGCCCGGGCCGACGTGATCCGCGTGACCCTGGCCGACGGTCGCGAGTTCGAGGCAAAGCTGGTGGGCGCCGACCCGAACAACGATCTGGCCGTGCTCCAGCTGCTGACCGAGGACGACATCCCCTGGGTCGATCCGGGGAGTTCCGGTGACCTGATGGTCGGCGAGCCCGTGATTGCGATCGGCAACCCGTTCGGGCTCTCGAATACCGTGACGACCGGCGTCGTCTCGGCGCTGAACCGCTCGCTGCGGGCGGACGATCGCACCTACCACGGCTTCCTGCAGACCGACGCGTCGATCAACCCAGGCAATTCCGGCGGGCCGCTGCTCAACGCGAATGGACAGCTGATCGGGGTCAACACAGCGATCTACGGCGGTGGTGCCCAGGGCATAGGCTTCGCGATCCCCATCGACGTAGCCAAGCGCATCGTCGCGGAGCTGATCACCAAGGGCGAGGTGACCCCGGTCTGGCTCGGTCTGGATCTCCAGGACCTGGATCCGCGCCTCTCGGAGCTGCTCTCGCTACCCGAGCGGATGCGCGGCGCCGTGGTGAGCCGGGTGCGCGACGGCGGTCCGAGCACGGGAAGCGGCCTCGCCCGGAGCGACGTGATCACCCATGTGGACGGAACCGCCGTGGGCTCCGCACGTGAGCTGTATGAAATCCTGGGCCGAAGCACTCCCGGCCAGGTCCACCAGTTGGCGGCTCACCGCGATGGCACGAGCCAGCAGTTCACGGCCCGAGCCGAGGAGATCCCTGCCGAAGCCATCGGGGCGCTGAGCGTCCAGCTGCTGGGCCTGGGGCTTTCGGCCGGAGAGGGCCACTACCGGGTGGAAACCGTCCGCGAGGGGAGCGGCGCGGCGCGGGTCGGCTTCGAGCCCGGCGACCGGATCCTGGCCATCGGCGGACGTGTCCTCGAAAACGAGAGCGCCCTGCGGCGTGCGGTGATCGATCTTCGCGGCAAGGCCCAGACCCAGGTCGTGGTTACTCGTGGACAACGCCGATACCATCTGAACGTTCCGCTCTCCTGACCAGTTCGAGGGGCCGCCCTCGTGTGGCATGGGTTTGGAACCCCCGGGCCTCGGGCGGCGTCGTACTGAGCCCAGGGAATTCGGGGCCGACGAGTCGAGGCTTTCCGAAAGCCAGGAAGTCTGAAAGCCCGAGCCCATCTGAAAGCGAGAGCCCGGAAGGGCGTGCAAGGAGAAACAGCGACCCATGCGAACGACCCGGACTCTGCGTTGGATCTTGTTCGGAGGAGCCGCCGCCGGTCTGCTGCTCGCTTCGGGTGCGGTCCAGGTCGACATCAACGTGCGGGACAACGTGGCCCGGGCCGTGGAGGCGTTCGATCCGACCGCCGACGGGCCGTTGCTCGCCACCCCGGCCCTCTGGCAGGAAGGCTCGGGGGATGCCGCAGTGGCACCGCCGATCGGTGCCCCGCCGAGCTTTGCGGACCTGGCCGAAAGGGTCTCGCCCGCGATCGTGAACATCCAGACCAAGAAGACGATCGGTGCCGGCGGGGGGCAACCCCGCGGCGGCCTGGAAGAGTTCTTCGGGCTGCAACCCCGCTTCCGCGGCCGGCGCGAGGTGCCGAGCCTGGGCACCGGCTTCGTGATCCGCGGCGACGGCTTCATCGTGACGAACAATCATGTCGTCGCGGACGTGGACGAGATCAGCGTGCACTTCAGCGACGATACGGTCCTCGAGGCAAAGGTGATCGGCCGCGACCCGAAGACCGACCTCGCGCTGATCAAGGTCGAGCCCGAGGACGAGCTTCGCGCGCTGCCGTTTGGCGATTCGGACTCGATGCGACCGGGCGACTGGGTCGTCGCCATCGGCAACCCCTTCGGGCTCGAGCATACGGTCACCGCGGGCATCATTTCCGCAAAACATCGCCAGATCAACCGGGACGAATCGCGTCGCTTCGACGACTTCCTCCAGACCGACGCGGCCATCAATCCGGGCAACTCCGGCGGGCCGCTGCTCAACCTGAAGGGCGAGGTCGTCGGGATCAACACTGCGATCAACCCCCGGGCCAACACGATTGGCTTCGCGGTCCCGATCAACCTGGCGAAGACGATCCTTCCCCAGCTCGAGAACAAGGGACGCGTGGCGCGTGGGTACCTCGGTGTCGGGATCCAACCGATCGACGCAGACAAAAAGGAACTTCTCGATCTCGAGGATCTCCGAGGCGCACTGGTCGCCACAGTCGAACCGGGCAGCCCAGCGGAGCGCGCCGGAATCGAGCGCTACGACGTGATCGTCGAGTTCAATGACTCCCCCGTGAACGAGATGCAGGAGCTGCCGAAGCTGGTGGCCGCCACGCCCGTCGGCAGCGCGGCCAAGGTGGTGATCGTGCGTGACGGCAAGCGCAAGACGCTGGACGTGACTCTCGCCGAACTCGATCCGAGCGAAATCGCGGACGCGGAAGGCGCCGAAGACGAGGAGACGGGAACCTACGGTCTGGCCGTCCAGCGCCTGACGCCCGAGATTGCGGAGCAGCTCGGCATGGAAGGAGCCGACGACGGCGTGATCGTGAGTTCCGTCGAGCCCACGAGCCCGGCGGAGGAAGCCGGTTTGCGCCGCGGCGACGTGATCGTCGAGGTGAACCGCCACCCGATCGACGGCGTCGCGGAGTTTCGCGAGCGCATCGGAGAGAAGAAGGCCGGCGCCATCCTGGTAGTGCGGCGCGGCGATTCGGAACAGCTGGTCGCGCTGAAGCCCGCTGGCTGATGCAGCAAGCGAGTTCCAGCCCCCTGGGCCTGCTCGGTCTGGGCCTTTGCGTTGGGATCGCGCTGGTGGTAAGCGCATCGATCGGGCGCGATGCGCTGCTCGAGGCGAAGCGAGACCAACAGGCGCTCGAGGTAAAGGGCTTCGCCGAGCGACACATCACCTCGGACTGGGCAGTCTGGAAGGCGAGCTTCGCAACGCGAGGCGCCACGCTCGCGGAAGCCTACGCCGAACTCGAAAGTCACCGCACAGCACTGCTGGCGTTCCTCGAGGCCGAGTCCGTGCCGCAATCCGAACTCGAGATCCATCCGGTCTCGACGAATCCGCTGTTCGCCCAGAACGCACGGGGGAACTACACGAACGAGATCGAGGGGTACGTGCTCACGCAGAGTGTCTCGGTCGCTTCGGCCGACATCGCCCGGGTGAGCCACGTATCGAAGCAGGCGTCGGCCCTGGTCAAGCAGGGCATCGAACTCTCGGCGATGAGCCCCGAGTTTTTCTACACGCGCCTCGGTGAGCTCAAGATCGAGATGCTCGCCGAGGCGACGCGAGATGCCCGACGTCGGGCGGAGGTGCTCGCCCACGAAAGCAACAGCACCCTCGGAGTGTTGCGTTCGGCACGTCAGGGGGTCTTCCAGATCACCCCCGTGCACTCGAACGAGGTTTCGAACTACGGGCACAACGACACGTCATCGCGCGAGAAGGCGATCAAGGCGGTCGTGACCATTCGTTACGGGATCGGCCAATAGAGCTGGGATATCGCGCGGGGGGAGCTGCCAGCGCCGGGGTTTGCCAGGCGGGCCTCTGTGCTTAGGCTCCTCGCATGCAATTCGACAAGCTCACCCTGAAGAGCCAGGAAGCCCTCTCGCAGGCCCAGAGCCAGGCCACCTCCCGCGGGCATAGCCAGATCGCATCTGCGCATCTGCTTCGAGAGCTACTGGGACAGCCCGAGGGCAGCACGATCCCGATCCTCCAGAAGATCGGGGTTTCCCTCGACTCACTGCAGGGGGAGGTGGAGCGCCTGCTCGAAGCCCTTCCGAAGGTCCAAGGCGGAAGCCAGCCGACGATCTCGCCGGGGCTCCAGCGCATCCTCGACCGCGCCTTCGATGAGGCGGCCGAGCGCAAGGATGAGTACATCTCCACCGAGCACCTGCTGCTCGCGATGGTCCACGACAAGCAGGATGAATGTGGGCGTGTGCTGCGTGAAGCTGGCGCGTCCCGGGAGGCCGTCGAGCGGGCACTCGAGAGTGTCCGGGGAAGCGCACCGGTGACCGATCAGGACCCGGAGTCGAAGTACCAGGCCCTGGCGAAGTTCGGACGCGACCTGACGGACATCGCGCGAACTGGAAAGCTCGATCCGGTGATCGGCCGCGACGAGGAGATCCGCCGGGTCGTACAAGTGCTCTCGCGCCGCACGAAGAACAACCCGGTGCTGATCGGCGAGCCCGGCGTGGGCAAGACCGCCATCGTCGAAGGCCTGGCCCAGCGCATCGTGGCCGGCGACGTGCCCGAGACCCTGCTCGACCGGCGGGTGATCGCGCTCGATATCGGAGCGCTGATCGCCGGTTCGAAGTACCGGGGAGAATTCGAGGATCGCCTGAAGGCCGTTCTGCGTGAGGTCTCAGAGGCCGACGGCCAGATCATCCTCTTCATCGACGAAATGCATACGATCGTGGGCGCCGGTGCGGCAGAGGGCGCGGCAGATGCCGCCAACATGTTGAAGCCCGCCCTCGCGCGTGGTGAGTTGCGCTGCGTCGGTGCCACGACTCTCGATGAGTACCGCAAGCACGTCGAAAAGGACGCGGCACTCGAGCGGCGCTTCCAGCCCGTGGTGGTGGGTGAGCCCAACGTAGAGGACACGGTCTCCATCCTGCGCGGACTGAAGGAGCGCTACGAGGTGCACCACGGCGTGCGCATCCACGATGCCGCACTCGTCTCCGCCGCAAGCCTTTCCCATCGCTACATCTCGGATCGCTTCTTGCCGGACAAGGCGATCGACTTGATGGACGAAGCGGCCAGCCGCGTGCGCGTGCAGATCGATTCGATGCCCGAAGATCTCGACCAGCTCGAACGCAAGCGCACCCAGCTCGAAATCGAGCGCGAGGCGCTCAAGAAGGAGACCGACAAGGTCAGTACAGAGCGGCTCGAAAAAATCGGGGCGGAGATCGCCGAACTCCAGGGTGAGGCGGGCGCACTGAAGGCCCGGTGGGACAACGAGAAGGGCGCGATCTCGCGGGTGCGCGAGCTGAAGGAACAGCGCGAGGCGCTCTCCACCGAGCTGCAACGCGCTCAGCGCAGTGGCGACCTCGAGCGAGCTGCGGAAATCCAATACGGACTCTTGCGCCAACTCGAGCAGGACATGGAGGCCGAGCAGGCGCGCCTCGACGAACTCCAGAAGGAGGGCTCGGTGCTCTCCGAGGAGGTCACGGCCGAGGAGATTGCCGAAATCGTCTCGAAGTGGACCGGCATCCCCGTTGCGAAGATGATGGAAGGCGAGCAGGGAAAGCTGCTGCGAATGGAAGACGGCCTGCGCAACCGGGTGGTCGGCCAGGACGAAGCGCTCGAAGTCGTCTCGAACGCGGTGCGCCGTGCGCGGGCGGGCCTACAGGATCCGAACCGGCCGATCGGCTCGTTCATCTTCCTCGGACCCACCGGTGTGGGCAAGACCGAGACCGCACGTGCGCTGGCTGAGTTCCTGTTCGATGACGAGCAGGCCATGGTGCGCATCGACATGAGTGAGTTCATGGAGAAGCACTCGGTCTCACGACTGATCGGCGCACCTCCCGGCTACGTCGGCTACGACGAGGGCGGCTACCTGACCGAGGCCGTGCGCCGCCGCCCCTACAGCGTGGTGCTGTTCGACGAGATCGAGAAGGCCCATCCGGATGTCTTCAACGCCCTGCTCCAGATCCTGGACGACGGGCGCCTGACCGACGGCCAGGGCCGAACCGTGGACTTCCGCAACACCGTGCTGATTCTCACCTCGAACCTCGGAAGCCAGTTTCTGGTGGAGATGGACGAAAGCCAGCGCGACCAGATGGAAACCCAGGTGATGGAGGCGCTGCGCGCGCACTTCAAGCCCGAGTTCCTGAACCGGGTCGATGACGTGATCCTGTTCCACCAACTGCAGAGGGAGCACATCGATCGGATCGTCGACATTCAGCTCGAACGGGTGCGAGCGCTCCTCGCAGACCGCCACATCGACCTGACCCTGACCGACGAAGCCAAGACCCTGCTCGCCGACAAGGGCTACGACCCGCACTACGGTGCCCGCCCCCTGAAGCGCGTCATCCAACGCATGATTCAGGATCCTCTCGCGATGAAGATCCTCGAAGGCGAGTTCGCCGACGGTGCCAAGATCGAAGCCGACGCCCGCCTCTCCGGCGAAGCCCTCGAATTCCGCGAGAGTTAAGAAACGGGGCCGGAGTGTTGGTAGAGCTGGCCGTCGATGAAGCCCAGGCGGCGGTACCAGGGGCGGGTGCCTGTCGCGGAAATGACGGCGAGGGCGGAGTAGCCTGAACTGCGCGTGAGGCGCACGGCTTGCTCGACCAGGCTGCGACCGAGCCCGGCATGTTGGGCGGCTCCTTCCGGGCGCTCACCAAGCGCCTGGGCATTGCCGTAAACGTGGACCTCGCGGAGCAGGGCCCGATCGCGGAGTTCGGCCAAGGGCGGCTCTTCACGGGGGAGCGTCAGCCGTACGAACCCTGCGATGCGCCCTTCTGGTGTGGCCAGCTCCAGGAAACGCTCTTCGCCAATGCGACTCTCGTAGCTTCGGACCACGAGCTCCAGGCGATCGGGGTCGACGCTCTCTGCACGCACTTCCCGGCCGCGGATTTCGAGCAGACGGCCGCCCTGCTCTCGCACCCGGGCCTCTACGACCTCGCGCAGGTTCGTCTGGCGATTGCCGACCACGATGTCGGGCGAAGGGATGTCGCGGATCACCCGACTGACCCGACACCAGGCCGGCACGATCTGGAGGCAGCCTGCGAGCAAGTCCGACAGCTCTTCGGGGGTGTACGGACGCCATTCGCCTCGGGCGTAAACTTCCATCAGCTCGGCCGTCTCGAGCAAGCTGCAGGGATAGACCTTCAGCTCGTCGGGGCAGAACGCCGGATCCGTGAAGAGGCGAGCAAAGTCCGCAGCATCCCGCTCGGGTGTCGAGCCGTGAAGGTTCGCCATCCAATGCGCGTGTAGTTTGAAGCCTGCGGCGCGAAGGCGGGTCATTGCACAACGGGATGCATCGACATCGTGCCCGCGTCGGTTCGCCATGAGGACCGAATCGTCGAGGCTTTGAAGACCGAGCTGGATCTTGGTTGCACCGAGACGCCGCAGCCGGACGACCTCAGCTTCAGTCACGTGGTCGGGGCGGGTCTCCAAGGAGAGACCGACGCAGCGGGAGCTCGCGGTCTCGTTGGCGTGGTGCGCGAACTCGACCCGGGCCCAACCTGCCTGCTCGGGACCGTCTTCTTCCGGTATTCCCCGGGATGGATCGAAGCCGTTCAAGGCCTCGAACAGACGAGCCACGAACCACCGCTGGTACCGCTCCGGGTAGGCCGACCATGTTCCGCCCAGAACGATCAGCTCCACCTTTTCCGTGCGATGACCCATCTCGTGATACGCCCGCAGACGGTTCCACACCTGACGAAACGGATCGAAGCCGTTTTCCAGCGCACGCTGGCAGCCGGGTTCGTCCGGCAGATAGCTCTTCGGCATGCGCACGTCGTCCGGGCAGAAGATGCAGCGGCCCGGGCATGGGTGGGGCTTCGTCAGCACCGTCACCGGCAGGATCCCGGAAAGCGAGCGGGTCGGACAGGTTCGCAGGCGTTCGGCAAAGGCGGCTTCGGATACAGGCCAGGCCTCGGGCTCCGCCCGAAAAGCCCGCAGGATCTCACGCTTCGAGAAGAAGCCACGCCCATCCTTGGGGTGCCGGCGCAAGATGGGATCGAGCGCCCGGGCATCGAGCGGCCCCTCCCCTTCCAGAGCAAGCACCTCCCCGATGATCCGCTCGAGGTCGTGCTGGCGGCCCAGCGCCGATAGACTCATCTCGCTCATGTCCCCCGAGACCGTGCGTGCCCTGCGGGCGATCAACGAGCGATTCTACCGGACCGAGGCGGAGTTGTTCGCCTCGAAGCGAACCCGGCCCTGGGCCGGGATGGAGCGCGTGCTGCAGGAACTCCCGCGCCGGCCCGACAGCGTGCTCGACGTGGGCTGCGGCCACGGTCGATTCGCTGCCCAGCTGCATGCTCTGGGGATGGACCCGGACTATCTCGGCGTGGACGGGTCGGCAGCCCTGCTGGAGCTGGCCGCAGCCAGAAGCGATCTGCCCGCGCGCTGCCGTTTCCTGGAAGTCGACATCCTGGAAGCCCCCCGCGCGATCCCCGAGGGCCCCTTCGACCTGATCGCGCTATTCGGAGTCCTCCACCACGTACCAGGCGAAGCCCGGCGCCAGACGCTACTCCGCAGCCTCGGCGAGCGGGTCGCACCAGGCGGCACCCTTGCCCTGGCCTTCTGGCGTGCTCGAGGCGACGACGTCGCACGCCAGCGCCCGTGGTCGGATGCGGGGCTCTGCGACGACGACGTCGAGCCCGGAGACCGCCTGCTCTCCTTCGATCGCCGCCCGGATGTCTTCCGCTACGCCCACTTCGCGGACGACGCGGAGCTGGTACGAGTCGAGCCGGCCCCGGGGCTCCCTCTCGCATTGCGGTTCACCGCGGGCGACGCGGCAAACGCGTACTTCATCTGGCGGCGACCCGGGTGAAGCCGATCCGCCGCCAACTCTTCGGACCGGAAGAGATCGCCCACGCCCTCGACCGGGACGAACCCTTGCGCCTGCTTCTCGTCGCGGAGGACATCGCCGACCCCGCGACGCGGGCTGTCGTGGAGCGCGCACTCGGCCGGGGCATCCCCGTGCGCCCGACCAGCGCCCGCTCGCTATGGCGGCTCGGCAAGGCCGATCCGCCCGCAGAGGTGCTCGGCCTGATCGGGCCCCCTCCGGATGCCAGCCGAGAATCCGTGCTTTCTGGCAATGGCTGCGCCTGGCTCCTGGCCGGCCTCTCCTACCCGGGCAATACGGGCTTCGCGATCCGAGCCGCCGAGGTCTCCGGCGCAGACGCAGTCTTCGTCGACAGCGCCCTCCTCCACGAAGGGCGCCGCGAGGCCTTGCGTGCATCGATGCGTGCAGACCGTTTCCTGCCCGTCTTCTGGGAGCCGGCCCTGGGCGCCATCACCGCAGCGCGCGCCGCGGGCCGGCGCATACTCGCCATCGAAGACACTGGAGACCGCGCCCCGTGGGAGGTCGATCTCAGGGAATCCCTGCTGCTGGTCGTCGGTGGCGAGCGCGACGGCATCCCCATCGAGATCCAAGACGCCTGCGACACCATCCTGCGCATCCCCATGCACGGATTCATCCCGTCCTACAACGTACAAGCCGCCATCTCGATCGTGGCCGGCGAACGCTTGCGCCAGCTACAAGACTAGACGCCACAGAGGGGGCGCTCCTCCGTTGCGCCCCGCGGGCTGGCGGGGATGGCCTGGGCGAGGTAAATACGGGAGATCATGTCGGCCGTGCGCAACAGCTTCCTCCCCCAGTATTTTGGCTGGTTCTTTGGAACCTCCGGGGCGGAGGATCGCTGACGGCCTAGCCAAGCCAGCCGACCTTCGATTGTGAAGCCCCGAGAGACACCCTCTCGGGGCCTTTTTTTTGCCTTTTCCAAAGGAATGGACCGATGCAGGAACCGCTTCACGACCGGAATCTCGAGAGCCTCTACCGGCTCGCTTCTCCAGCTTCTCTCCGAGCAGCCATGCCCGTATCGGAAACCGTGGGGGCCCAGGTGCTCGCCGCTCGCGCGGCGATGCGTGCAGTACTCCACGGCCAGGATCCGGACCGGCTGGTGCTGGTGGTGGGGCCGTGCTCGCTGCACGATCGGGACGCCAGCCTGGCCTATGCAGAGAAGCTCCGCCGCGCGGCCGATCGATTTCCCGAGCTGCTGATCGTGATGCGCACCTACTTCGAGAAGCCTCGTACCACGATCGGCTGGAAGGGCATGATCAACGACCCGCACCTCGACGGCAGTGGCGATGTCGAGCATGGGCTACGCGCAGCCCGGAGCCTGCTGCTCGAAATCGGCGCGCTTGGCCTGCCGTGTGGAAGCGAGGCACTCGATCCGGTAACCCCGCAGTTCCTGGCAGATCTGCTCTCCTGGGTTGCCATCGGTGCACGCACCACCGAGAGCCAGACCCACAGGGAGATGACGAGCGGCCTGTCGATGCCGGTGGGCTTCAAGAATGGCACCGAGGGCGGCCTGCAGGGAGCACTCGACGCGATGGTCTCAGCCAGCCACCCACACCACTTTCTCGGAATCGACCCCGATGGCTCGGTCGCGGTCGTGAAGACTTGCGGGAACCCGGACCGACATGTGGTGCTGCGCGGTGGGCGAAGCGGGCCGAATCATGGAGCCCACCACGTCGCCGACGCAGCGCTCAGGATGGAGGAGCAAGGCATCGCACGCGGCGTGATGGTCGATTGTTCTCACGACAACTCGGGCAAGGATCCCGCACGTCAGGGCGCGGTGCTCCGCTCGGTCCTCGAGCAGCTGAAAGCGGGCCAACCGGGCCTGATGGGGCTGATGCTCGAGAGCCACCTGCACGGCGGCAAGCAGGATTGGCAGACCCACCCGCGCGCGTTTGGCGTCTCGATCACCGACGCATGCATTGGCTTTGAGGAGACCGAAAGCCTGCTGGAGGAAGCCGCGCGTGCGGTGCGCACGCGCCGGAAGAAGTGCTCACCCGTCCAGACCCGGCTGGCTTCCTCGGAGCTCGGACCGGCGGCTGCCTGATCAAGATCGCCGGGCCATTCCGCCAACTGCTTGTTGGACACTCGTTGTGCCCGGGAAATTCCGGCTGGGAAGGGAAAGGCCGAGGACTTTCGAGGGGTTGCACGAAATGTGCAACAGATGCCGCAAGCATTGGATATTGCATGCGATTTCATGGCGAGCCGGAATCTTCCGGGCACAACGTATCCCTCAATCAATGCACCGGTTTTGCCGATTCGGATCGCGATGGGATGTGGGTCGACCAGGCGAAGAACGGCGTGGTGGGTGGCTTTGGCGCTGCTGTGCGCAAGCGTGGCCAGCGTTGCAGAGGAACGCCCGGACGAGCAACCGCGGCGCTCGGTGGAGGCCTTGCAGGCGGAGGCAGCTCGCCACCAGCGGGACGGACGCTGGAGCGACGCCGAGCAGGCACTGAAGGAGGCCATCGAGCAGGCCCCGGGCCGCAAGGAGCTGTATGAGGCGTTGGCCAAGGTCCACCTGAGAGAGGGTGCCAAGCCAGAAGCGCAGGCCGCGCCCTCGCAGGTCGCACCGACCCCTACGACCGAGCCGACCCCGTTGGGCCGTCTCTCGGAACTCGAAAAAGAGATCGAACTCGCGATCCTGGCCGGCGCCGGGCTGATGCTGCTGCTCGTCCTGGTCCTGGGCCTTCGTCGCATGCTGGGCCGCGACGCCGACCTCGGTGTCGAGATCGAGCTGCCACCGGGCCGAACCGGCACGTTCTGCGTGCGCCTTGCCAAGCATCGTCCTGCCGCCCGAAGGCTGGCACCGGACTATCATCCCCCGGACCGCAGCTCGACGCCCTTCGAACACTACGGCGTGGGGCGGGAGACCTTGTTCCGTGGCGTCCCGGCACGCAACTGGTGGATCGTGCTGGAGGGTCGACTCTCGGATGGAGAGGTCGTCTCCCAGGAGATCGAGATCAAGCCCGCACCGGGGGACGTGACACGCGTGCGCTTCGATCTGGCACCCGAGGCGTGCCTGGTGGATGTGGCGTTGCGCCGGGACGGCAAACCGGTCGGTGGCCACGTTGCGGTTGCAGGCGATCCAGACACCCTACGCCCGGCCAAGAACGGAACCGTACGACTGCGCTTGCAGCCCGGGCGGCATCAGCTCCTGGCCGGCGGCGGAGGCCGGGGCGCAGAGCGCGAGATCGAAATCGAGGACCTCACACCGCAGCGCTTCGAATGGGATCTCAGCGACACGGGCGAGTTGCTCTTCGTCGAATGCGACGACGCGGTCCTGCCCTTCCTGCGCGGAGATCTCTCAGTGGCCGCGGCAGCCCTGACCCGCGGAGGCCAGTCCGAACGGGGTGCGCTCCTCGAAGCGCGCTTTCATCGGAGCCACGGCTCGATCGAGCGAGCTGTCGATCGCTTCGAGCAGGCCGGACGGCGGCTCGAGGCAGCGGAGCTGTTGGCCGAACACGGCCGGTTCGAGGAAGCGGCGCGCATGTTCGAAAAGGCCGGTGACCTCGAACGAAGCGCCGAAATGTACAACGCCGAGGGCGATCTGCTGCGCGCAGCCAAGGCCTACATGGATGCCGGCGACTTCGAGTCCGCGATCATCTGCTGTCGGGAGAGCGGTGACGTCCCGCTGCTGATCGACGTACTCGAGAAGAAAGGCGACTACTTCGAGGCCGGCCGCCTGGCGATGGAGCGCAGCGATGTCGATCGCGCGATTCGCGGCTTCGGACGGGTGGATGCTCGAGACGAGAACTACTTCCCAGCCTGCCGGATTCTCGCGGAGGCGTTCCAGAAACAAGGCAAGAACGAACTGGCAATCCAGAAGGCCGACGAGGCCATGAGTACGCGCAGCCAAGAAGAGCAGACGCCCAAACTGCGGGTCTGGCATGCGACCCTTCTGGACCGGGCGGGGCGCCCGGACCGCGCGCTGAAAACCCTCCAGAAATTGAGGCAAGAGCTACCAGAGCGCATGCCGAACCTGGACACGCGAATCGAGGGCCTGCGCAAGCGGGCAGCCGAGATGTCCTCCAGCTCCCTGTCACACCAGAACAAGGCCTTCGACGAAGCGAGCCGCTACCAACTGCACGAGCAGATCGGGAGCGGCGGAATGGGAGTCGTGTACCACGCAACCGATCGTCGACTCGGGCGTGACGTGGCGCTGAAGCGGCTGCCGGAGAACCTGAAGAATCACCCGAAGGCAGTCGAGCTCTTCCTTCATGAAGCACAGGCCTCGGCCCGGTTGAACCATCCGAACATCGTGACCGTGCACGATGTGGATGCCGAAGAGGGCATCTACTTCATCACGATGGAGCTACTTCGCGGCTCGAATCTGTTGCAGCTCGTCCGGGCGAAGGGGCGGCTCACTTGGATGGACGCGGCGCGGCTCGGAATCCAGGCCGCAACTGGGCTCGGCCACGCCCATGCCCAGGGCATCATCCACCGGGACATCAAGAGCGCGAACCTCTTCTTCACAGAGGACCGGATGCTCAAGATCCTGGACTTCGGCCTGGCCAAGATGGCGGCTGAAGTTCGCCGGGCCACGACCGTGACCGGTGGCACGCCCTTCTACATGGCGCCGGAACAGGGCCTCGACACGGACGCCGTCGACCACAGGACCGACCTCTACGCGCTGGGCGTCACCCTCTTCGAGCTCCTGACCGGCCACCGGCCCTTCGAACAAGGCGACGTCGCCGCCCACCACCGCGACACACCAGCGCCCGACCCCCGCGTCCACGGAATCGAACTCCCCGAAGCCTTCGCCAACCTGATCGCCCAACTCCTGGCCAAGGCCCCCACAGACCGCCCCCAATCCGCCGACCACCTGATCCACAACCTCCGCGCCCTGCTCTCGTAGGCTGTTAAGCAAGGGGCCGGTTCCATTTGTTAAGTTGTCAATTTCCCTAAAGGGAAATTGACAACTT
>JAAELW010000104.1 GCA_024226235.1 bacterium | reverse complement strand
TTTCAACAAGTGAATTCTTAACTCCGACCCCGCTTCTTAACTGTCCGGCCCCGCTTCTTAATTCGGGGTCAGTACGCCCAGATCTACCAGGGCGTTTACGGCTCCCAGGATCTCGGCGTCGGGCTCGGGGATCACGTCGATCAGCCGGCGCAGGGTAAAACCGGCTTCGGCCAGGTCGAGTACGGCCTGCTCGATCTTCGAGCCCTCGGCGCCCTGGCTGCGCGCATCTCCATCCACCTGGAAGGTCGTCGTCATCTCCACCGTGACGCCGCCGACTCGGCCACATTCATCCATCTGGCGGACCGCTTCCAGGATCGCCACTTCCAGGGATTGGGGCTCGTCCTCCTCTTCCAACGCATCGACATTGGAAGAAAATTCGAAGCGCCCTTGCTCCCATGCAAGAAGACGGGAGAGCGCCTTGATGCTGCGAAGGGATCCCAGGCGGGCATAACGCAGGAGGCCACTTTCGAATGCGATGACACCCTCTTCTTCGCCACGGGTCGCAATCAATGTGCCCTTGGCCGATGTGCTTCCGAGCACCTGGATGAGGTTGGGCATCCCCAGCTCTTCGATCGGCCCGCTGATGCCCGTCTCTCGCCGCTCGGCCGCATCGGCTTGCACTTCCTGTACGTATTCGGCGATGACGTCGGATTCGCCGTCGCTGGCTTCGAACTCCACGCCGACGGCCGCCACTGTGCCATCCGTCTCCACGCGCCTCGACACGCGGCCGGACACCTCGATGGGATCTCCGGAGTTCGGGCTCTGGAGGCGCACCTTGACCTTCTTGCCGAGCGGTAGCTCGGTCGCGTCAGCCGAAATCAGCACGCCACTTTCGCTCAGATCGCGGGTGCGCCCGTCCAGTTGGAAATCGGTCGTCGCGAGCTGTACGGGTACGGAAGCCCGGCCACGCGGGCCGCTTCGGCGCTCATCCTGCGCCGGCGTCGCGAGGTCTTCGTCCAGCAGCTCACCTTCGACATCCTTCAACACGTGCTCGAGTTCCCCGGGATCGACCGCCAGGTCATCGAGTTCGTCGAACTCGACCGGTTCCCCGAACGAGTCGCCCTCTCGAAGCCCGTACTCGGGCTCGGTGGACCCGTTTCCGACATACCCGGGCTCGGTGTACTCGGCCTCGACTTCCAATTCATCCTGGGGTTCCGAGCTGACCGCGGGCTCCGTGGTCTCTTCTGATGCTCCCTCCAGATGCTCGTGCAATCGGGCCCGCAGGTCCGACGCATGCTCGAGGAATTGCACCGCCACCGC
>JAAELW010000103.1 GCA_024226235.1 bacterium | reverse complement strand
TTCCAACAACTGAATTCTTAACTCCGGCCCCCTTTCTTTACTAAAGGTCCTGCTGGAGTCGTCTGCGTTCCTTCGAGATGGTGACGGCACTCTCGGCTTGTTCGGTGGGCTCGGTACCTTCGGCAAAGGCTTGAAAGAGGGTCTCTTCGCCGGCTGATGCGGCGAGCAGGCCGCTCTTGCGATCGATGCGCGCAAAAACGATTCCATCGGGGACTGCGAAGTCTCGTATCGGTCGGTTGGCCAACGCGGCCCTCATGAACTCGATCCAGATCGGCAGTGCGGCACGGCTTCCGGTCTCGCCGCGGCCGAGCACGCGCTTTTCATCGAAGCCGACCCATACGCCGGTAGCCACGTCCGGCGAGAAACCGACGAACCAAGCGTCACCCTGATCGTTCGTGGTGCCGGTCTTGCCTGCGACGGGATGCCCCAGGCTTCGTGCCCGGCGGCCGGTTCCGCGCGGATGCTCGACGACCAGCCGAAGCACCGAGCTGGCCAGATACGCTTGCTGCGGTGGCATCGCATAGCCTTCGGGCAGCTCGTCATCGACCGGCGGCATCGCATAGCCTTCGGACAGCTCGATATCGATCGGGGGCTCCGGAAGTTCAGCGATATCGGTGGGCTCTTCGGCTGGTTCCTCAGGGAGTCCGGCCAGCGGAAGCGCCTCCAGAAGCACCTGGCCATCGCGGTCCTGGACCCGATGGATCAAGCGTGGTTCGACTCGTCGCCCGCCTGCAGCGAAGACGCTGTAGGCCCGGGTGATTTCGAGCAATGTCACCGGATTCGAACCGAGCGCGAGTCCGAGGTTACGCTCGAGAGGCCCTTCGATGCCGAGCTGTCTGCTGAATTCCATCACGTGGTCGATCCCGACATCCCGAAGCAGGTGGATCGTGGCATTGTTCACCGACCTGGCCAGGGCTTCGCCTAGCAGGATGGGGCCAAGGAACTTGCGACCGTAGTTCTCGGGGCGCCAGGTGAACCCCTCGCTCTCGATCACGACCGGGCGGTCGTAGAGAATCGAAGCGGGGGTGTAGCCGCGACCCAGCGCCGCTGCGTAGACGATCGGCTTGAAGGCGGAGCCGGGCTGCCGCGTTGCCTGTGTCGTCCGATTGAACTCGCTGTCTTCGAAGTCGTAGCCGCCGACCATCGCGAGGATGTCCCCGGTCTCGACCTCGAACGACAGCAAGGCACCCTGTGCCTCCGGGTGCTGGGCAAGCAACGCATGAGGCGGGGCATCTTCCTCGGCGTTCTCGGTTTCCTCGGCGTCGCCGGCAGCATAGGTGACGTGGATGATGTCCCCTGCGGAGAAGACCTTCGTGAGGTCTTTCACTTCTTTGCGCGGGCTGTCTTCACGCCGCGCCCATGCGAGATCCTCGAGTCGCAGCTCCGCGTTCAGGTCCGGTGCCAGCGCAATTCGCGCTCGTTCCGTTTCCACTTCGAGAACCAACGCAACTCGTGGTTTGCCAGGCGCTGACTCCTGCGGTTCACCGAACCCGTCAAACTCGTCAGTCCCCTCGAACCGACGCAACGGCCCGCGGTACCCACGGCGCCGATCCAATGCCTCGAGCCCGCCGCGCACAGCTGTCACTGCAGCACGCTGGAGGTCGAGATCGATACTCGTTTCGATGCGCAGGCCGCCTCGCAGCACCGCATCGTTTCCGAGGATCGTGACCAACGTGCGTCGGACCTCCTCGATCACGTAGGAAGCTGCCTGGTCGCGTTCCGCCTCGCGGTCCAGGAGGAGGGGCTGCAATTCCACGGCAGTGGCATGGGCCGCCATGCTGAGGAAGCCCTCCTCTCGCATCCGGTCGAGCACGTAGACCCGCCGCTGCTCGGCCCGCTCCGGATTCAGATAGGGTGAATTGCGGCCCGGTGCCTTCGGAAGGCCGGCCAGCATCGCTGCCTCGGAGGCATCGATCTCGTCGATCTGCTTGCCAAAATAGGTGCGCGCTGCCTCGCCGACGCCGTAAGCGCCCGCGCCGAAGTAGATCTGGTTCAGATAGAGATAGAGGATCTCGTCCTTGCTGAAGCGCTGCTCGATGCGGCGCGCCAGGATCAGCTCGCGGATCTTGCGGGTGTAGGTCTGCTCCGAGCTCAGCAGCAGCTGCTTCACGGTCTGCTGGGTGATCGTGCTGGCGCCCTGGACCGTATCGCCCCCGGCTCGCAGGTTGGCCCAGGCGGCTCGCAGGATGGAGCGGTAGTCCACGCCCCCGTGTTCGTAGAAGGTGTCATCCTCGGCGGCCAGGAAGGCCTGGATGACGAGATCCGGTACGTCTTCCAGCGGCGTCAGCTGTCGGCGATGCTCGTAGAACTCGCCGATTGGGCGGCCCTGGCGATCGAAGACCGTGCTGGTGAGCGAGGGCCGGTAGTCGGCCAAAGTCTCGAAGCTCGGCAGATCGCGCACGAACTCCAAGTAGAATGCGGTGGCTGCGGCCCCCACGGCCAAGCCCAGCACCACGACCGCTACAAGCAGAATGCGGAAGCTGCTCACGGCCCAGGTTGCACTCGGAAGCGGCTCATGGGCAGGATCCCCCGATCTCGGTCGCACCGTAGCCGACGGCACGGGCACTGCGCTAACCAGACCCCTTGACCCGCTTTCTGGTTCCCCGCCTGGGGAGCCGAGGATCTCCAGAACGTGTCGATTCGACCGCTCCGCATGGCCTTCGTGATGGACCCACTCGAGTCCATCGATATCGAAGGCGACACCACCTTCGTCCTGATGCTGGCGGCCCAGGAGCGCGGGCACGGCCTCTGGTACGTGGATCCAGCGGATCTGGGCGTGGACGCACGCGGGGCCGTGGCCAGGGTGAGGCCGGTCACGATGCGGCGCGAGCCTGGCAACCACTCGAGCGTCGGAGAGTCCAGCCACGTCGCCCTCGACGAGGCCTTCGACGTGGTCTGGCAGCGCAAGGACCCGCCGGTCGACAACGAGTTCATCGTCGCCACCCAGATCCTTGGATTGTGCCGCAAGGCGCTCGTGCTGAACCGGCCTGCGGGCATTCTTGCCGCCAACGAGAAGCTCTACGCACTCAATTTCCCGGATCTGATGGCGGAGACCCTAGTCACCCACGAGATCCCGTGGCTGCTCGAGTTCATGGATTCCCTCGGTGGCGAGATGATCGTGAAGCCCCTCGACGGCCGGGGCGGTGAGGGGATCTTCCATGTCGCACGGGACGATCGGAACCTGAACTCGATCCTCGAGCAGAGCACCCGCTTCGGCGAGCGCCGTGTGATGGCCCAGCGCTACCTGCCCGAGGTGCGGATCGGCGACAAGCGCATCTTGCTGCTCGACGGTGAGCCTCTGGGCGCCCTCCTGCGAGTGCCTGCAGAGAGCGAGGTCCGGGCCAACCTCCATGTCGGGGGCAAGGCCGCCAAGGGCGTGATCGACGACATCGACCGGGCCATCATCGAGCGCGTCGCTCCGTGGATCCGCCGGGATGGCCTGTTCTTCGTCGGCATCGACGTGATCGGCGGCAAGCTCACCGAGGTCAACGTCACCAGCCCCACCGGCATCCAGGAAATGAACGCCCTCGACGGTGCCCGCTACGAAATGGCCGTGATCGAGGCGGTCGAGGAGCGGCTGGCCTAGGGCGGCCCAGCCCCACCCTCGGTGGGCGGCCTGGGCCGGCTCGCAACTCCGTCGATAAACCCTCGATTTTCCTATTGACACCGTCGGGACCGCTCCCGATCCTCTGTGGTGTACCGCTGGTCCTCCCCCACTGCGGTGCGGTTCCTCCAGAGCCCCGTCCTCCCGGACGGGCAATCGAACCACACCAACAAGGAGGGGTCCATGGCCACCAAGGTCGCGAGGACCGGAATCAAACGAGAGAAGGGCTGGCTCTATTACCTCGACAAGAAGGGGCATGTGAGTCGGGCCAAGATGGCGCGGGGCGGTGGAAAGCCCTCCCGGGTCAAGCCGCAATTGGTCCAGAAGGCCGATGTCGAGCGGGAAGACGGCTTCCTGTACTTCATCGACAAGCAGGGTGATGTCGCCCGCACCAAGATGGCTCGACGGGGCCGGCCCGCACGGCGCAAGACGGCCGTCAGGCGCAAGAAGGCGGTGCGGAAGACCACTCGCAAGAAGGCCACGACGCGGAAGAAGGCCACCACGCGGAAGAAGGCGACTTCCCGGAAGAAGGCCACCACGAAGCGCAAGACGGCGCGCAAGAAGACCACGCGGAAGAAGACGGCTGCCAAGCGGCCGGCTCGCAAGACCGCGCGGCGCAAGACGGCGCGCAAGACCACTCGCCGAAAGACGGCCCGGAGGCGGTAGCCACCGACGCCACATGTCTGAGAAGGCGGTCGGCCCCGGGTCGGCCGCCTTCTTGCGTTTGGGACACGTCCGGACAGCAGGTGCCGCGTTTTGCTGCACCCCCCGGCGATCGCTACCGTGCTCCGACGTGGTCCCGGAACCTCCGACCAGCATCGAGGGCGCTCGGCAGGGCGCTGGAAACGATGAGCAGCCCTTTCAGGTGCTGCTGGTCGACGACGAGGTAGCCATCCTCGAGTCTCTCGAGCTGACGCTCTCCGAGGACTACACGGTCTTTGCGGTCGACAACGGCCAAGACGGACTCCAGATCCTCAAGGACGAAGAAATCGACCTGGTGATCGTGGATCAGGTGATGCCGGAGATGACCGGTGTCGAGTTTCTCGAAGCCGTTCTCGCGATCCGTCCGTCTTGTGTGCGGATGATGCTCACCGGCTATGCGGACATCAATTCGATCGTGAGGGCGATCAACGACGGGCGCATCTATCGGTATATCCAGAAGCCCTGGGAGCCGGATGAGCTGCGCCTCGATGTGAAGCGTGCTCTGGAGGCGTATCGGCTGAATGCGGAGAACACACAGCTGACCGAGGCCCTGGCCCAGGCCAACGAGCAGCTGCGGGCCGAGAACATCTACCTGCGCCGCGAAGTCGAGCGGCAGTATGCGTTCGACCAGATCATCGGCGCGAGCCCGGCGATGCAGCGGGTCTTCGACGTGATGGAGAAGGTTGCCCAGACCGACGCAACGGTGCTGCTTTCCGGCGAGACCGGCACGGGCAAGGACATGGTCGCACGCGCGATCCACTACGCGGGGGAGCGCAAGGAGCATCGCTTCGTCGCCCAGAACTGCGGAGCCCTGCCGGACACACTTCTCGAGAGTGAGCTCTTCGGCCACAAGCGGGGCGCGTTCACCGGCGCCCATCAGGACAAGAAGGGGCTCTTCGAGGTAGCCGACGGCGGTACGATCTTCCTCGACGAAGTGGGCGAGACCGAACCGGGGATGCAGGTGCGCCTGCTGCGCGTGCTCCAGGACGGAGAGATCCGCCCGCTCGGCTCCTCGGAGACGCGCAAGGTGGATGTTCGCGTCATCGCCGCGACGAACCGCGACCTTCGCAACGAAGTGAAGGAGAGTCGCTTCCGCGAGGACCTCTACTACCGGCTGCGTGTAGTCGAGGTCGAGCTCCCGCCGCTGCGCGAGCGGCGTGAGGATATCCCTGCCCTGGCCCACCATTTCCTGGATGTCACGAACGAGCGCATGGGACGGAATCTGGCCGGTTTCACGAATGCGGCGATGGATCGCCTGACCCACCATGTTTGGAGCGGCAATGTCCGCGAGCTCGAGAACGAGATCCAGCGTGCGATTGCGCTGGCGGGAGACGAGGAGACGATCTCCGAGAGCATGCTCTCGGAACATCTGCGGGCCGAATCTCCCCGTGAACTGGCGGGTGCTGGCGCATCGCTGCTAGAGGAACGCGATCTGAACCGGGCCGTCGACGTGCTCAAGCGAAGCATGATCTCCCACGCCATCGAAGAGGCCGGCAGCAAGACGCGGGCGGCGGAGCGGCTCGGCATCCCCCGGCAATCCCTTCAGAAGATGATGAAACGTCTCGAGATGACCTGAACGCCATCGAGGCGTGTCCCCTCTGTTGCGTTCAGAGGGATCGCCAGAGGCGGAGCCACTCCCAGGCGGTGCCGAGGATCGTTTCCAGGTCCGAGTGGCACGGCTGCCAGCCGTAGGCCTGGCGGAAACGGCTGGCGTCGGCGACGAGCACAGCGGGGTCGCCGGGGCGGCGCGGGGCGTCTTCGATCGGCACGGGCAGGCCCACCACCCGGCCGATGCCTTCGATGACGTCGCGGTTGCTGAGACCGGCGCCACTGCCCAGATTGAACGCGCCGCCTGGGCCTCCGCCGAGCAGGCCCTCGATCGCTGCCACGTGGGCGGAGGCGAGGTCCGTCACGTGTACGTAGTCACGGACGCAAGTGCCGTCGGGCGTCGGGTAGTCGGTGCCGAACAGCTTGAGTGTGGGTCGCAGGCCTGCGGCGGCCTCGAGGGCCACGGGGATCAGGTGGGTTTCGGGCTCGTGGCATTCGCCGAGCCCGCCCCCCGGATCGGCGCCGCAGGCGTTGAAATACCGGAGGGCGGCCCAGCGCAGGCCATGGGCGACCTCCACATCGGCCAGGATCCGCTCGACCATGGCCTTGCTCGCGCCGTAGGGGTTGATCGGCGCCAGGGGTGTGGTTTCCTGAATCGGCTGGACCTGTGGATGTCCATACACGGCAGCGGTGGAGGAGAGCACGAACGCGCGCACGCCGTGATGCAGTGCCCGCTCGACGAGGTTCGCCGCGGCGAGCACGTTGTTCCGGTAGTAGGCCAGCGGGTCGGCCACGGATTCGCCCACCTGGATGAAGGCGGCAAAATGCAGCACACCGTCGAAAGGGCCGTAGCTTGCCAGCAGTCGATCGATGCCTGCCCGGTCGCCGACGTCGCAGCGTACGAGTGGCGTGCCCTCTACGGCGGATTCGCGACCGCTGCGCAGATCGTCGACCACCACAGCGGTATGGCCGGCCTTGCGAAGAGCACGCAGGGTATGGCTTCCGATGTATCCAGCACCTCCAGCAACGAGCAGATGGGGCACGGTTACCTCCGAGTGTCCACGGAACTGAAGGACCCTGCTATTGTGACGCCCCGATGGAGAAGCTCCACGTTGCGGAGTTCGAGACTCGCCACGGCCAGATGCGCTGCGCCTCTACTGAGCGCGGCCTGGCCTACGTCCACTTGCCCAGAGCTGGAGGACGCGGTCTGGACGGTTGGCTGCGCCTGCACGCCCCGGAGACCCAACCTGTCGTTGCCTGGGAGCCGAATCGGGTAGCCATCGCGCAGATCACCGAGTTCCTGGAGGGCAAGCGGCCCTGTTTCGACCTGCCCCTCGATCTGCGGGCTACCCCGTTCCAGCGGCTCGTCTACGACGCGCTGCTCGAGATCCCCTACGGCGAGACCCGCACCTACGCCGACATTGCTCGGTGCATTGGCCATCCGAAGGCGGTTCGAGCCGTGGGTGCAGCCAACGGTTCGAACCCGATCCCCCTGGTCATCCCATGCCATCGGGTCGTCGCAGCCGGGGGCAAGCTCGGCGGTTTCGGTGGCGGCCTTCCGATGAAGAAGCAACTCCTCGTGATGGAGCATGCGAAACCGCTAGCCGGCAACTTGCTCTAGGCACGCTAGCCGGCAATCTGCTCTAGGCAGAACGGGAGGCCTGCAGCGCCTGCCCGAGGTCCGCGATCAGGTCTGCCGAATCCTCGATGCCACAAGCCAGGCGGATCAGCGAGTCGGTGATCCCGTAGGCTTGCCGCTCCTCGGCCGGATAGTCCCAGTAGGACATCAATACAGGCATTTCGACCAGTGATTCCACACCGCCCAGGCTCGGCGCGATGTAGGGCAGGCGGCAGGCATCGGTGAAGCGAATCGTGTCCTCGAGGTCGCCGTCGATCTCGAAGGTCACGACGCCGGCGAAACCCTGCATGAGTCTGGTGGCTACCGCATGGTCCGGGTGGCTTTCGAGGCCCGGATACCAGACCTTCCGCACCTTCGGCTGGTCTTCTAGCCAGCGCGCCACAGCCAACCCATTCGCGTTGTGGCGCTCCATGCGCAAGGAGAGAGTCTTCATTCCGCGTAGCAGCAAGTAGGCCGCGTGGGGGTCGAGAATCCCGCCGAGCACGCCGCAGGCTTCGCGCACCGGTGCGATCTCTTTCGCCGAGCCGGATACAGTGCCGGCGATCAGGTCGTTGTGCCCGCCCAGGTACTTCGTTGCGCTGTGGATCACCAGATCAGCGCCGTGCTCGAGAGGGCGGTGGTTGATCGGTGTCGCGAAGGTTCCGTCGATGATCACCTTCACGCCGCGCTCGTGGCAGATGCGGGCAGCTTCGGGCAAGTCGATCACGCGCAGGTAAGGGTTGGTCGGGCTCTCGGTGAAGAAGAAGACGGTGTCGTCCTGCAGCGCATCCTTCAGGGCCCCGGTATCGGCGGGCTCGATCACGGTGGCCGTGACGTCGAGCTTCGACAGGTATTGCTGGATGAACTGGCGCGTGCGCCGATAGCAGTCGTTGGTGACGACGATATGCCCGCCCCGCGGCAGCAGTGCCAGGAATGTGCTGGTCGCGGCGCTCATTCCCGAGCTGAACAACACCGTCTCTTCGGCACCCTCGAGTTCCGAGAGCTTGTCCTGGACGACTTGCCAGCTGGGGTTGCTGTACCGGCCGTACTCATCGCGTACGAGCCGGCCTTCCGCGTACTCGCGCAGCTCCGCTGAATCGCGAAACCAGAAGGTGGAGGTCTGGTGAATCGGCGGAGTGAGCGCGTGGCTCTTGCTCCTGTCTCGTTGCCCCGCGTGTACGGCCTGGGTGGAGGTTCCCGGCGCTTCCGGACGCTTTGCCATCTGGCTTCCCGCTTTCTGTGGGGAGGGCACTTAGCAGCTTCGGGTGCGGGTCCCGTGGGGGTCCGAGCCGAGGGTCCTGCAAGCGCCTGAAATCAACCCGTGTTTGAGGATCGCTCGAGATTTCGAAGGTACGGCTCCGGCGAGATGCGGTCAACGGGCCCGAAACGGCCCTTCAGCCCTATTCCGCCCCCAGAGCGCTACTGGCCGCCCGAGCCATCGCGGACCTCGATCTCCAACACACCCTCCAAACGATCCTTGCGTGCGAGCGCCATTTCCTTCGCAAGCTGGTAGCGCTCCAACTCGTCCGAGATCTTCCGGAGTCGCGCCAGCTCCCGGAGCTTCTCCGCGTCGTCGGATTCCTTGATCGCAAAGTCGAAAATCAGTTCGTGGTTCGTCTCGGAGCCATCCGAGGCAAGGGCATTCACGATCACCCGGTTGCTTCCGACCTTCACCGGGACGAACGCGACGAAGCTTCCGTCCGGGTTCAAGTGCACGTCGGTGGCGTGATCCCGGGTCGTCGCGTTGACCACACCAATATCCTCGACATTCGCGAAATTGACGGTCTGGAGTGCGGCCACGACTCCGCCTGGCTCGATCACCGGCGTGAAGGTGCCAAGGGTCACCGCGGCGATCTCGGTCGCGGCCTTGGGCCGGGCCAACGCATCCGTGCCGAGGGCGAAACTGTTGATGCGGATCCCGGCGGCCTGGGAGACTCGCGCGGCTCGCACTGCCGCCTCCACGTCTTCCGGGTCCTGGGTGTCTGCGCGTCCCGCCGGGAAGCTCGGAATACCGTCGGTCAGGAACAGTGTCACCTTCTTGTGGTCATCGGCCGGCCGGCTCTGCGCATCGGACATCCCGGCCAATTCTCGCGTGGCCAGCCGGATGCCGGCGGCGAAGTTGGTTGCGCCGTGCGGCCCTTCGCGAAGTACTCTGTCGAGTGCTGTCCGCAGCTGGGCGTAGTCGCGCGTGAGCGGAACCTCGAGCGTCGCATCGCGCTGCTCCGGTGCACGGCGATGACCCGTCTCCGGATCCACTTCTCCGGAGAACGTGATCAGGCCGACCCGGACCCGATTCGAATCGAGGCCCTCGATCAACGAGCGTGCCGCGAGGACTTCCGCGTGGAGCACGGTATCGCCCGGATCCGTCGAGTAGACATCGTCCGGAAACTCGCCCGGGGCGTACAAGCCCTGATGCGGGTCTTCACCGATCTCGCCGTCGCCGTCCACATCGGCGCCACTGGCCGTCTGGGTCGAGCGTGAGACATCGAGCACCAGCATCACGTCGAAGCCGCGTGGACCGCCGGCGCCGGCCGTGGCCATGCCGCGGATCTCTGCCATGTGCATCTTCGATTCGACCCGAGCGCCGGGCGCCGGGCTGGCGATCTCCAGCTCGATCCTCGCCGTGGGCGGCGCAGAGCTAGCCAGCCCGGTGGTCAGCGGTGCGCGGATCGCACCGGCTGTTGCACCGGATTCAGAATGGGCAGATATGGCAATAACGCTCGCGAGGAGCGTGATCAGGAGGAAGGCGCGCATTTGTGGATATTCCTGGAGTCAGACCGCCACCGCTTCTAAGCGTATCATGGAGTGGCCGTCTCGCCCTCAGCGCAGCTCTCGACGTATCCGAGCGCCATCAGGGCCTCACATTCGGCAGCCGAGACCTGGGCTTCGCGGGCTTCGCCGACCTTGCCGCTCTCGGCCATGTGCAACTGGCCCTCGGCGTGACTTCGCATCTCTGCTGCCACATCGGGTTCATCTTCGATTCGGTTTGAGGTCTCTCCCCGATCCGACACCATGTCGAAGAGTTCGTTCGCCGGTAACCCGCGGGGGTTTCCTTCATTCGCCTCGATCCACTTCCACCGGTCCGTACGAATCGCGCGCAAGACGTTGCCTTCATGGTCCTCCTCCGCGAAGACCGTGCGATTGGCTTCGTTTCGGGTCGCGAGGTCCGTCGCGAGATCCAGGCCCTGCATCGTGTCGGTCGGTTGCGCGCCGGCCTGCAGGAGGAGTGTCGGTGCGACGTCGATCAGTCGCGCCACATGAGCCCGCGCATCGGGGACGGAACCGGGTCGCCCCTTTGCCCACTTCACCAGCAACGGCACGTGGATCTGCTCTTCGTACAGAGTGAGCCCGTGCCAGAAGCCGCCGTGCTCGTTGAATTCTTCGCCATGGTCGGCGACCAATGCGATCACCGTATCGTCGTACACGCCCCGGTCTTCCAGGTGCGCGATCAATTCGCCGAACTGGTCGTCCAGGTAGGCGATCTCCTGCCGGTAGAGTCGCTGCATCTCCTCGGCCATCGACGCGGGAGGGTGTTGGTTCGAGGCCCGAGCGATTCCGTAGCCGTTGTACGGATGCTCGAAATAGGGATCGTGGGCATCCATGTAATGCAGGAAGAGGAAGAAGCGCGCGCTCTGATGTCGATCCAACCACGGCATGGCATGGCTGTTCACGACTTCCGAATCCTGATAGAAATCGCCAAAGTGCAGGCCGAGCGGCAACGCGAACCAGACCCGACGCAGGATCTGGTACATCACCAGTTTCGAAGAAGATTCCTTCGCTCCGAACAAATAGTCCGGTCCCAGGTAGTGGTATTCGTCGAAGCCCTGGGCGAAGCCGAAGCTCTCGGTCAGATTCGTGTTCGAGACGAAGCCGCCGGTGGCATAGCCGTGGTCCTGCAACTGTTCAGCGAGGGTATCGATCTCCGGGCCCAATGCCGCGGGTTTCGACATCGCTTGATGGCTGGTCGGTACGAGTGATGTGAGGAGTGTGGCGGTCGCGGGCTTGGTCCACGAGGCATGACTGAAGCCGTTGTAGATCGTGCCACCGTCCGTCGCGATGCGACACAGGTTGGGCGTTTCGACTGGGCCACCATAACAAGAGAGATGGTCTGCGCGGAGCGTATCGACCATTACCAGGATCAGGTTGGGCCTCTCCGCCAGGTGGGCAGGGATGACCGTCGGCGCGATGCCGTCGGTTTCGACCAGATCCACCGCGGCGGTGGCGAAGAGCCCACCGACCGCCAGCAGTGCGGCCAGACCGAGCGCCGGAATCGGCTTGAACAGGTTGCCTGCGCCACCGCGGAACAGGCGTGGGCCCACCGCGAAGAGCAGCAATCCGAGCAGGGCGAAGCCGCCCAGTACCAACCCCAGCACCGGCAACGGCGGCATCTGTTCTGCATACACATCGCGACGCAGTCGGAAGATCGTCACCGCCAGGCCGGTGGGCACGGCCGTCGCCAGCAGGCCGAGGGCCGGCGTCCAGCCCCGGATCTCCTCGCGACTCATCGGCAACAGGGCCAGCACGATTCCACCAGCGACACACAGCACGCCAAAGAATGCGGCGTAGGCGAGAGGTCCGTACCAGAGCACCTGGGCCTCGGTGCCGAAGCCGCCCACGGCGATGGCCAACGTTTCCGTCAGGCCGACCCACAGGCCGCCCACCACGCCTGCGCCCAGTCCGTAGCCGGCACCAAGACGGATGCGATTGCCGAGCGGGACGTTCTCGGTCTGCGTGCCCTGGGCTTCGCGGGTGACGCGATCTTCCTCGCTTTCGAGGGCTACCGCAGCGCGGGCAGCTTCTTCGTAGTCGACCTGCTCGCCATTTACCTTGCACCAGTCGGGGGTGTAGTCCGTCGGCCGGACCCACCAGAAGTAGCCGCCTGCCAGTGTCAGGGCCTCGGCGGCCCAGAATCCCAATGCCGCTGAGACGATCGCCGCTGCCGGACCGATCATGTTCTGGAGCAGCACGAGTTGGGCCAGCTCGCGAATGCCTTCGCCGGCGATCGTGAACGGCGAGAGCACGGTTGCGAGGATCTGCAGAGACGAGCCCAGCACGATCGGCCAGAACTCGGCGCCCGTGGCGGAGATGGCCACGGCCGTGAAGTAGTACATGGCTGCCGTCGTGAAGTGGACGATGAAGGAGAGGCCGAGCGCCAGCACGATCAGCCGCTTCTTGTCCTTGTAGGCTGCGGCCGACTCCGAAACGCGACGCACGATGCCCGCCAGCTGGGCCTTGCCCGGAAGCGGCAGGTGCTCGATCAGCCACTGCACGATGCCCGGGAACCACAGCACCGTCATCAAACCGCTGATCACCATCGCGCAGATCGCGACACCCAGACCTGCGACGAGGTGCGCGGTGGCTCGATCGAAGATCGAGTAGAACATCCCGATGCCCGCCGGCAGCGCGACGATGAAGGAGAGGAAGATGCCGGTAATGCCGATCACCTTCTCGAGCGCCTTTGCCGCAGTGACCTCGACCGTACGTCCGCTGAAACGCGCCGCGTCGTAGAGCGTGTAGCCATCCAGTCCGGCGGTGCTCGGCAAGAAGGTTCCGATGAAGCGGCCGATCAGGAAGGAGCCGAAGACGTGGCGGAAGGGCAGCTCGATGGCCTGGCCGCGCAGCAGCACGATCCAGCGCTGCATGGATGCCAGGATGCCCAGGAACTTGATGCCCGCTGCCAGGCCGCAGAAGGTCCAGAAGGTGGTGGCGTTGATGTTTGCGAGCGTGTCCCAGATGAGCTGCAGCGCGACGACGTGCGAGCCGTCCTCCATCTTCACCGGGTGGGCGAAGAGCAGCCAGAAGACGCGGATCGTCACCCAGGCTTTCAGCAAGCCCAGCGCCCGGCCGCGCCACGGTTCGGGAGCGAGACGCGCGACTGCGATGGCGAGAAGCGCGACGAAGAGGATTTCGAGAAGGACGGTCATGGGCGCTCCGTTGCGACAGGGACAGGGGTCGGGCGAGGGGTGGCCCGGCTCGCCGCTCCTGCACGATGCGAGGGGGGTTCAACTCAACCCTACGCAGTGTGTCGGCAGGCGAACACAGTAGGTTACGGAAAGCTGGAAAGATTGGTGCAGAACGATCGGCAACCAATATGCAGGAGGCGCCGCAACTCGCCTCCCCCGGGGGTGTTGGTCAGGTTT
>JAAELW010000102.1 GCA_024226235.1 bacterium | reverse complement strand
GCTGCGCGCGCAGCTCGCGGAGGTCGAGGCGGGGCGAGACATCCTGAACCGTTGACCTGGATCCGCCGCTGACCTGGATCCGAAATGGGCACCCACAGCGAACGGGGAGCCTCGCTGGAACCGGGAGCGCTACCTTCGATGATCCATGAAGCAGCTGCCGTGATCGCGGCCGCTTCCAGGAGAAACGGCCGTGATCCGCTACGCGCCCACCACCCTCACGGCCATCTGGCTGACACTCCTACTGGTGGTGCTGACGACGCTGGCCATCCGCGTGCGCCTGCTCGACGTCCCCCTGGAGCGGGACGAGGGGGAGTACGCGTACGTCGCACAGCTGCTACTCGACGGCGTGCCCCCCTACCAGCAGGCCTACACGATGAAGCTCCCGGGTGTGGCACTGGCCTACGCGCCCTTCGTGAGCGCAATCGGCGCCGAGCCCGCTGCGGTGCGCAGCGCGATGCTCGGGGTGAGCACACTCTCCATCCTGCTCCTGTTCCTGCTGGCTCGGCAACTCTTCGGCCCCGGTATCGGCATCGGGGCGGCGGCGAGCTTCGGGCTGCTCAACCTTGGCATGGGGCCCCAGGCGCTCTATGCGAATACCGAGCACTTCGTACTGCTCTTCGCACTGGCCGGCTTCGTATCGCTGCTGCGGGCACGCGAGCAGCAATCGCCGATGGGGCTGTTCGCCAGCGGCCTGATGCTGGGCACTGCGATCCTGATGAAACAGCACGGCGCAGTCTTCGCTGCATTCGGAGGGCTCTTGCTGCTGGGGGGCCGAGCCGGAATTCCCGGAACGCGGGTGCGGGGCGAAGGGATCGCGGGCTTCGCGCTGGGTGCGGCGCTCCCACTGGGGCTGCTGTGCGGGTGGATCGCATGGGTTGGACAATGGCAGAACTTCTGGTTCTGGAGTTTTCGATACGCCCGTGAATACCTGGGCTTCGTGACCCCGGCCGAGGCCCTGGATTTTGCGAGCTACGGTTTCACCCAGGTGGCAGGCTCCGCACCGATGCTCTGGGTGTTGTCCGCAGTGGGCATCGCGGATGCGCTGCTGCGCCGCGAGAGAACACCTTCCCGCGTCTTCCTCTACGGGTTCACGCTGGTTTCAGTGCTGGCACTCAGCCTGGGCCTGCGCTTCCGCCCCCACTACTTCCTCTTCGTGCTGCCCGGCGTGGCGATCTGGGCTGCGCTGGGTGCTCGTGCGCTGGGTGCCCGCCTTCCCAGCCTCCTATCCCTCCCCCAGACCTCGGTCGTGGGCGGAGGCATCCTCGGCATCGCGCTGCTCTGGGGCGTCCATGCGGAGCGCGCCTACTTCTTCGAAATGGGGCCCGAAGAGGTGAGTGTTGCCAACTTCGGGCGAAACCCCTTTCCTGAAGCCCTTGCGGTGGGCCGAAAGCTGCGGGAGCTCAGTGATCCGGGCGACCGGATCGCAGTGCTGGCCTCCGAGCCCGAGATCTATTTCTACGCGGAGCGCAAGTCCGCCACACCGTTCCTCTACACGACCGAGGTGCTGCGGCGCTCTTCCACTTCCCAGGCCTTGCACCACGATTTGGTCGCGAGCCTGTCGAAAGACCCGCCTCCCTTCCTGGTGTTGTCCAGTCGCTTCAACCCTTTCAAGGGCGCGGATCGCAATGTCACCCCACTCACACGCTGGATCCGCAACGCCACGGCATCCGGGTACCGGCGCATCGGCGTGGTGGAGATCCGGCGAGGAGAAACCTCCAGGCAACGCTGGGGTGCCGCGGCGGCCGGCCGCCCCAGCAGCAAGGCCTGGCTGATGGTCTATCAGCGGTCTGCCAAGGCCTCTTCACCTAGCGGGCCGAGCCTCTGAACGAGTGCATGGGCTTCCCGCGCGCAGCGATCCGCATCGCGGCCGGCCGCTGCACAGCTTCGCCACGCGATCTCCAACGCATGCCGGGAGAAGGGAACGGCATGGTGGTAGTAGCGCTCGAAGAGCAGCGTCGTCTCTCGCGCTCGAGCGAGTGAGTTGCCTGAAGAAGCCGATGCCGGATCCCCGTGGAGCGTCCGCAGTTTATCCAGCAGGCCCTCCACCTTCCCCTGCTTCTCGAGGGAGGGCCCGTAACGGGCGACGGCCTGTCCCGCAGCAGCAGAATCCGGGTACTCGTGGCTCCAGGCGGAGAGCAGAGCGGCCGCCTCCAACGGGCGCACCATCTCGACCGCATGGGCGCTCGCCTCGGCCAATGCCGCCTCCCGAGCCGGGCCACCGGCCGGCGGCAGGTTTCGACGCAACAGGGAACGTCCGGCACCGAGCCTGGCACTGCCCAGGCTGGTGAAGCTCGGCAGGGAGGCCTCTCGTCCCCGGAAGAAGGCACGCGCTGCCTGGTCGCTCAGGATGGGGTGGCGCAGAGTGTGAAGCGGGCCCACGAGGCCGCCGACATTCGGCGTACCCTGGGGCAGGACTTCGTGTACCAGCAGCTCGTTGAAGCTCGAGATCTTGGCCCGCTCGAAACCAGCGGTGAAACCCGCCATCTCGAAGCGACGGCGCATTCGCTCCAGGTCGATCTCCGTCGGATCGTTGAACCCCAACAACAGCAGGTCCGGTCCATACGTATACCAGACCCCAATGGAGTCGAAGACATCCACATACGTCCGCAGCACGGTCGTCACTGCACGTCGATCGATCTCGTACAGATGGATCCACTGGGCATAGACCCCGCCGGGTGTCAGCCGCGCACGAGCCGCCTCGAGGAACTCCCGGCTGAAGAGCATCTCGACACCGGCCACCCAAGGGTTGCTCGGTTCCGAGACGACCAGGCCGTAACGACCTTCGGAGTGCAGGAGTGCGCGGTAGGCGTCGCTCCGGAGCACCGCGACCTTCGGACTCTTCGAGGCGCGCTGGTTTCCGTAGTCGAATAGCGGTGCGGCCTCGATGACACCGGGTGAGATCTCCGCCACCACCACGTCGCGCGTCTCAGGAAGGGCCGCCAGCTCACCCACCGTCACTCCAGTACCCCAGCCGATGACGAAGGCGCGCGACGGGTCGTCGCTGAGCAAAGCGGGCAGCAGGCCGGCGATCGCCATCGTCGGGTAGTCGATGCCCATCGATCCGTCCGCCTTGCCGTTGGTCTTGATGGCACGCGCAAGGCCTTGCCCCTGCGGTCGCATGTTCAGAACGCTCACGGTGGCGATCGGATCGTCCGTATGGAAGTCGATCCTCGGATTGCGCTTGGCGAAGAACTCCCTCGGCCCCAGGTAGGTACCCTCCACCGGCGCACGCGAGCGGAACAGCCCCGATCCCATCTGCTCCGGACTCCAGTCCGGCAGCAGCATCAGCAGCACGACCGCGGCCGCACCGAGCGCAGCGGAGATCGGCAGCGGAACACGACCCACCAGCCAGGTGATGAGTGCTGCAGCCAAGACCAGCGCCGCAAGCGCAACCACGAAGACCTGGTGGAGATCGAGCCAGAAAAGCAGGGCGTAGCCACCCAGTAGCGCGCCCACTAGCGAGCCCAGGGTGTTCCAGCTGTAGAGCTTGCCCGCTACCGAACCGAGATCTCCGATCTCGTTGCGCAGGTGGTAGAAGAGCAGCGGAAGCAGAGCCCCCGCAAGCCCGATGGGAATGATCAGAACGGCGAGCAGCCCAGAAAAAATGGCCAGGAAATAGGGATAGAACGCGGCCCCCACGGTGCTGAAGAGCGTCCGAAGCACATGGGCCCAGTAGGGCGCGTCCGGGATCAGCAGGTACAACCCGGCGAGCAGCGCCACCAGCACCCACTGGGAAATCACGATGAAGGCGCGGGGAATGCGGCTGAGCGCCGAGACCCCGAAGCTTCCCAACGCGATGCAGAGCACGAAGACCGCGACGACCATCGCAAAGGTGAAGTGGGAAGCACCGAAAGAAAGCGCGCCGATCCGGTTGAGGACCGTCTGGATGGTCATCATCGCGAAGCCGGCCAGCATGACGACCGCCGCGTACCCGGCAAACGCCGCCGTCCCGCGCCCGGGCGGAGCGGCCTCATCGGGCTGGAGCCCCTCGCCTCCGCCCAACACGAAGAAGATCGCGCCAGCAGCCAGGTTGACGAGTGCCATGCTCCGCACCACACCGTCGAGGCCCAGCAGCGGCACCAGGATGAAGCCACCGGCCAGCGCACCGACGAACGCGCCCGCGGTATTGAATGCGTAGATCCAGGCGTGGACTCGGGTCGCACTCTCGAGGTCCCCCGCCAGCGACTGCGTGAGGATCGGAATCGTGCCTCCCATCAGCACCGTGGGAGGACCGATCAGGAGAATGGTCAGGAGGACATCGAACGCGAACGAGACCGCCTCGTTGCCGATCGGCACTCGCACCGACAGCATCTGCGCGCCGGTGAAGAGCCAGGGGAAGATCAGCGCCCAGACTCCGATGCCCATTTCGATGATGCCGTAGAGCCGCAACAGATGGGGTGATGCTCCCCGCGCGCGTGCAGACTGCTCGCGGCGGCGCGTGACGATTCCGAACAGCGCATATCCCGCGGCCAACCCGCCCAGGTAGATCGCCAGCACCGCCGCCGTGGCCTCGCTGTGCGAGCCCAGCAGGATGGCCAGGATCTTCTGCCACGCCACCTCGTAGACGAGGCCGCTGAAGCCGGTGAGAACCGTCAGGAAGAGAGCGAGTGCCCGCATCAGGAGTTCACCGACACGACGAAAGCGCCCGGAAACCGGAAGCTTCCCGGTTCGTCTCGAACACCGAACACCCCCCGCAAGGCTCTGGAATGGAAACACATCGAAGGAGATCTCTCTGGAAGGTAGGTTCCGGATCGGCCTGCGGAATCTAACTCTTCACGGACGCGAGTGCGTTCCGGACCGGCAGGGCCGGCGCAGATCCCGGAGCAGGAGATCCGCTACGGTGCCGCGGAGGTTTCGGATGGATGAGGTGATCCCGCAACGCGATGCCCGAGCCCGTGGGGCCCTGGATGAGCATCCGCTGTTGCGAGCCCGTAGGGCCCTGGACGAGCATCCGCTGTTGCGGGTCGGACTGCTCGCGCTGCTGCTGGTGGGCATGACGCTGGCCGCGTACGCCCCCGCGCTCGAAGCGGGCTTCGTCTGGGACGACGACGACTACGTGACCGCCAATCCACTGCTTGCTGCCCCAGACGGGCTGTGGCGCATCTGGTTCACGATGGATGCTCCCTCCCAGTACGTTCCGATGGTCTACAGCGCGCTTCGCCTCCAGTACGCCTTCTTCGGCCTCGAGCCGTTCGGCTATCACCTGGTGAACGTCCTGCTGCAGGCCGTCAACGCATTGCTGATCTGGGGCCTGCTCTCGCAACTCCGGTTGCCCGGCGCCTGGTTCGCAGCAGCCATCTTCGCAGTCCACCCCGTCCACGTGGAGTCCGTCGCCTGGGTGACGGAGCTGAAGAACCTGCTTTCACTGCTCTTCTCGGTGTTGTCGCTCTCGGTCTGGATCCGCTTCCTGGAGTCAGGCAAACCGACCGTGTCGAAGCTCTACGGCCTGTCGCTCCTCCTCTACCTGCCAGCGCTGCTCAGCAAGGCGACCGCCTGCACGCTGCCCGGAGCCCTTCTATTGCTTCTCTGGCTGCGCGGCGAGCAGATCGATCGCCGTCGCATCGCCCAGGTTGCAGGCTTCGCGCTGCTGGGTGTCGCAATGGGACTGGTGACGATGTACTGGGAAACGGTTCACGTGGGCACCCAGGGCGAACGCTTCAGCCTCTCCCCGCTGGAAGCGCTATGGGTGGCCTCACGCGCCCCGTGGTTCTACCTGGAGAAGCTGGTCTGGCCCGTCGGCCTCACCTTCAGCTACCCGAAGTTCGAGATCGATCCGTCTGATCCTCTCGCGTACGGCTGGCTGCTGGCGGGGCTCGCCCTGCTCTGGGCACTCTGGGCCAGCCGCGAACGGATCGGACGCGGGCCTCTCGTCGCAATGCTGTTCTTCGTCGGCACCCTCTCGCCGCTATTGGGCTTCATTCCGCTCTATACCTTCTGGTACACCTACGTCGCGGATCACTACCAGTATGTGGCCAGCCTCGGGCCGATTGCGCTCTTCGCCGGGGTGAGCGTCCCCTGGGCCCGACGCCATCTGGGCCCGAACCCTTCGGCGGCCCTGGCGCTGCTCGTACTCGGGCTGCTGGGCGCTCAGAGCTTCGAACAGAGCCGCATCTACGAGAGCCGGGAGACGCTCTGGCGCGACACCCTCGCGAAGCACCCCAGCTCCTGGATGGCCCACGCCAACCTCGGACGCTACCTGCTGACCGAGCAGCGCTACCTGGAAGCCCTGGACGCCTATCGCGGCGCGTTGGAGATACGTCCCGAGACCTACCGCGCCCACCTGGGGATGGCGAGGGCGCAGATGGAACTGGGCAAGGAGGCCAGCGTGCTGGTCCATCTGAGAGCGGCCCTCGAAATCGAGCCCGACGCCTATCAGGGTCGGCAGATGCTCGCCCAGCTCTACGCGCGGCGAGGCGACGCGAAGCAGGCGCTGGCCGAGTGCCGGGAGATGATCCGAATCCGCCCCCGGCACGCCCACCCGCACTACCTGCTGGGAGGAGTGCTCCTCCAGCTCGGGCGCCATGAGGAGGCTCGAACGCACTTCCTTCGAGCACTGGAACTCGACCCCGGGCACTCGGGCGCCCGGCGAGCCCTGGAGCGAGCGGGGCGGAACTACCCCCGCGGGGAGTGAAAACCCCCCAATTGTTGCCTGGGGCGAAATTCTTCTGACACTTCCCCGCACAGTTCGCCACTCCCTTACGTGACCCCAGATGCCGTCCTGCCCTCCGAAGTACGGTCGGCGCAAGGGGAACTGGCTGTCGATGGCGATGGTCGTTTCCGGGGCAGGTTCTCTCGATTCCCGATGGGCGAGAGAAATAGATGAAATCAATAAAGGAGCTTCAAAATGCACAAATTGTTCAAATTCGGCTCGGTCTTGGGCCTCGCCCTTGCCTTGTCCGCCTCCGCCCACGCAGGGGCACTCTTGGGCGGCACCCTCAGCTTCGCGCTGGGTACCCTGACACCGTTGACGGGGACCGGCGTTGGACCCGGTAGCTCGGCTGGTGGCCCCGGCACAGCGATCACACTTGGCGGCGCGCCGTTTGGGACCGTCTTGGCCCTCGGAGCTAGCAAGATCACGCTAGCCCCGACCGCAGCCGCGCCGCTCTCCGCTCTGGAGGCCTCGGTCGTTGCTCCGACGGGCTGCTCGTTCACCGGTG
>JAAELW010000101.1 GCA_024226235.1 bacterium | reverse complement strand
TGGGACGGCATCTTGGCGAAAGCTGCGAACATCGCCGTCTCTTCGAGCACGCCATCGGGCTGGCCGTCGGCCTCGCGCCGGATGACCCCTCCTTCGGGAGCGACGCTGTCGCGATCGATCCCGATCAAGGCGAGCGCATGCGTGTTCGCCACGGCCAGATGCCCCGAGACGTGCCGCGCGATCACCGGTCGATCGGTCGCCACCCGGTCGAGATCGTGCCGGGTCGGATGGCGCCGCTCGGCCAGCAGGGTGTCGTCGTAGCCCATTCCCGTCACCCATTCGCCGGCGGCGGTATTCTCCGCGCGCTCGCGCATGCGTGCGACGAGCTGGTCGATCGTCTCCAGATCTCCGATCGGGGGAGGGTTCAGATCGGTGACGCCCGCCCAGACGCCGTCGCCTGGGAAGTGGCCGTGGGCGTCGATGAAGCCCGGCACGATGGCGCCGCCTTCGAGCTCGATCACCTGGGCGGCTGGGCCCGCCCAGGCACGGACCTCGTTCTCGTTGCCGACTGCCCCGATCCGGTCGCCCTCGATGCCCAGGGCTTCCGCCACGCGATTATCGGCATCCACAGTGAGGATCGGGGCGCCCAGATAGATGGTTCGGCGGCTGCAGGCCGTGGTGAGCACGAGTAGCAGAAGAGCCAGGGAGGCGAGGAAGACGGGGCGTCGCATGCCGGGAAGTCTAGAGGTTCGGTCGAGAAGTCCACCGCCGCGGAGGGGCTCAGTTCAGAGGCCGGGCAGGTCGATGCGTCACAGGATCGGACGTGAGGGAGATCGACCATGCGAAGGCTCGAATGGCGCAGAGCCACGGTACTCGGATTGCTCGCCGGACTCTTGGGCTGCCAGCAGGGCGGTTCCCAGCAACTCGGCGGAGGAACCGAGGTTGGCGAGTGGGTCGTCCAGCGGGCCGGTTTCGGTGGCGTGAGCGAGCAGTGGGGGTCTGGCACCTGCCGGCCCGGCGGGCAGTCGGAGTTCCGCTGGATCGACTGCCGGACGAAGGGCAAGGAAGAACCGATCCTGCTGGCTTCCTCCCAGCCCCTCTCTCCGGCCGTCGATGTGACGAACCACAGTCTGCACTTCTGGATCCGGATGGACGATCCTTCCCATCTGGGGGGCCTCGAGCTGCGGCTCGCTTCGGGGAAATTCGAGAGGGGGATGGCGGCGTTTCTCGTGCCGCTCTACGACGACCCCCCGTTCAACATGATCCAGGGCGGGGTCTGGACACCGCTGAGCTTCAGCCTCGGAACGGCGCGTATCGTGGGTGACGTCGATCTCCAGCGTATCTCGCGGGTCGGTCTCTACGTGGCGGATAACGGCAAGGGCCCGGTTCAACTCGAATGGACGGGTCTGACGGCGGTCGAGCAGACGTCGGAAGGCTACGTCTCGTTCACCTTCGACGACGGCACGCTCTCCCACTTCGAGGTCGCGGCTCCAGCGATGCAGAAGCACGGCTTTCGCGGCACCGCCTACGTGATGCCCGACGAGGTGGACGGCAAGGGCTTCATGACCTCGGATCAACTCGATCAGCTACGGGGTGACTACGGCTGGGATGTCGCGGCTCATCATGCGATCCCATTCACCCAGATGAAGACCGGTGAACTCGAGCCCGCCATCTTGAGTGTGCAGCACTACCTCCGGCAGCGGGGCTTCGATGCGGGCCTTGGGCATCTGGCCTATCCGCTGGGTCGACAGGATCCGATGGTGGTGCGGCCACTCGTGCGGAAGCACTTCACCACGGCCCGTCTGGCCAGCGCTGGCCCCGAGACGATTCCGCCCGCGGATCCACACCTGCTGCGCGCGGTGAACGTGCTGAACACCACGACGCCCGAGGAGATCGGAAAGGTCGCGCTGCGTGCGAAGGAGCACGGCGAATGGGCGATCCTGATGTTCCACCTGTTGAACGACGATCCGAAGCTCGAGATCGCCTATGCGATCGACCAGTTCGAGAAGGCTCTTCTAGAGGTCGAGAAGACCGGCGTGAAGGTGTTGCCGGTCAGTGAGGTGTGGGATCGGATCGAGCGGATCCGGACGGTTCGAGGCGTGGCTCCCCAAGCGCCCGTAGCGGTTCGAGGCCGGGTTTTGGCTCCCCCTTCGCGTTGAGCACGCCAAAAAAGGGCTCGGCTGCGCCGAACCAGCCCACGTGCTCCGGATCGTCACGGAGCTGGAAATACACCAGACCGAACACTCCGGCCTGCTCGAGTGCAGTGCGCTCGCGGACGAGAGAGCGCAACGCATCCCTTTGCGCCAGCCGCCAGTCTCCATATGAGGAGACGGCGACATAGCCCAGGAACACGGGCCTTCCGAAGGCCCGGCGCAGGTAGCGCGCGTAGGAGAGCGCGGCGGCTCCGAGATCCAGCGCATCCTGTCCATGCCTCGTGCTGGCGCGCATTTCCTGAAAGGCCAGGAAGTCGAGTTCGTCGGCCACACCGGCAACGGACAGTTCCAGATTGCGAGTTGGCGAGAAATCTCCCGCGCAGAGCCCCACCTGCACATTCGGTGCGAAGTGGCGCAGGATGCGCACGGCCTCGTGCACCTCGTCCGAAAACCCAGCCCAATCCGTGATCGCGGTCTCGCCCTCGGGCGGTGCATTGTTGAACTCGGGCTCGAGCAGCACGAGCACGGGCGCATCGATCGCGATCAGTCGCGCGAGCCGTGCCAGGCTGCGGTGCCAGGCGGCTCGCTGGCTCTCGACGCGCTCGCGGCTGATCGAATCGCCGAAGAACCAGTGAGCGATGACCGGGGTGGTGCCCGTCTGGGACAGGGTCCGGAGCGCGCCCTGGTCGAGCCAGTCGTTCTCCCAGTCACGGGGAAGCCAGATTTGCAGATAATCCGTGGCCAGGCCCAGGCGCTTCGCCTCGTCGCGCACTGAGACGACCTGACCATTGCGGTGGATCTCGATCCGGTCGCCAATCCCGATCCGAAGGGGATCCGCGGCGGCGGGCCAGGCCAGCAGCATCAGGAAGGCAAGAATCATGGTCCCCTGGGGGGATGTCATTCGGGTGATTCCTCCATTTCTTTCCAGGTTGTCCCTCCCTCAAGCCCCTGGGGCGAAGCACCGATCGTACCCACTGGCCCTCGGTAAAAGGATGGAGTGCATGGAGGGGATTCCCACCGGTATCGATTTTCTCGATGCCGGCGCTGACGGTTTTTTTCGCGCGAAGCCCTATATGGCCTTCGGTGGTAGTGGTTCGGGAAAGTCGATCTTTGGCTTGCAGTACGCACATGCCGGGCTCGTCGCCGGCGAGAGCGCACTCTATGTATGTCGAGAGAAAGCCGACGACCTGATCCAACAGGGCGAGCGGCTGGGCTTTCCGCTCAGTAAGTACGTCGACAACGACCAACTCGTTCTGCTCGAGTATGACGAAGGTTTCCGCGAAATTGTTGCGCGATCCGGCCCGGAGGCCGTGCTGATCGAGCTCCAGGCCGAGGTCGAAAGCCTCGGCGTCCGGCGCGTGATCCTCGACCCGGTGGATCCGTTCTTCTCGTCCGTGGATGACGAGACCCTCCTGCGCAGCGAGCTGCGCATGCTGACGGGCCGCTTCGAGGAGATGGGCTGGAGCCCGCTCATGCTGTGCGACGCGAGCGTGATGCAGCAGCGCTTCGTATTGCGTGTGTTCTCGGAAATCTGCTGGGGCCTGTTCGAGCTGCAACGTGGGGGCGAGGGAAGCAGCCCGGACCACTCTTTGCTCGTCTACAAGATGCGCAATGTCCAGCTGGAGAAGAGTCGTTTCGAGTTCCGCATCGGGGAGACGGGCATTTCCAGCGGTTCACCTGCATCGGCTGCCGGGCGACGCGGCTTCGCGCGTTTCCGGCCGGCCGAAACCCCGGACGCTCCGTCTTCAGCCGTCTCCGAGCAAGCACCTCGAGTCGTCGTCGAAAGCCCGCCTCCGGAGCCGCCGCCGCCCCCGAAACCGGAACCGCAGCCGAAACCGAAACTGCAGCCGCAGCCGCAACTGCAGCCGCAAGCGGAACGACCGATCGCCGAGCCGGCACGCGCAGCGAATGGAGAGTTGGACCTGCTCGACGATGCCGCCCTCGATGAGATCGAGCGTCTGGCTCGCGGCCAGACTGCCGAAACCCCGGAGCCGCAGCCCGAAGCACGTCCGGCCCTCTCTGCATCGGTCCTGGTCATCGAGTCGGACGAGGATGCCCGTCGCGCGATGGTGCGTGCCTGCGGTCCAAAGATCGAGGTGGTGCAAGCGGTCGATGGCCTGACAGGCCTTCAGGCGGCCACCGATAAACGCCCAGACCTGATCGTGATGGGT
>JAAELW010000100.1 GCA_024226235.1 bacterium | reverse complement strand
TTTTCTTCATTTTTTCCCGAAGAAGCTCCATCGCCTCGACCGCGGACATCTGCTGCAGGACCTTGCGCAGGACCCAGGTCCGGTCCAGCTCGGCCTTGTCCAGCAGCAATTCCTCCTTGCGGGTGCCGGAGCGCAGCAGGTCCACCGCGGGGAATACACGGCGGTCGGCGAGCCTGCGATCGAGGTTCACCTCCATGTTGCCGGTGCCTTTGAATTCCTCGAAGATCACGTCGTCCATCCGCGAGCCGGTGTCGATCAGCGCGGTGGCCATGATCGTCAGCGACCCGCCTTCCTCGACGTTTCGCGCAGCCCCGAAGAATCGTTTGGGCTTCTGGAGCGCGCCGGCATCGAGTCCCCCGGACAGCACCCGGCCTGAGGCTGGAATCACGGTGTTGTAGGCCCGGGCCAATCGGGTGATCGAATCCAGAAGCAGTACCACGTCGACGCCGGACTCGACCAGCCGCTTCGCCTTGTCCATGACCATCTCGGCGACCTGCACATGCCGGGTGGCCGGCTCGTCGAACGTCGACGCGATCACCTCGCCCTCCACCGACCGTTGCATGTCGGTGACTTCTTCCGGACGCTCGTCGATGAGTAGCACGAGAAGATGAACTTCAGGATGGTTCGCCGCCATGGCCGCAGCCACCGCCTGCAACAGCATCGTCTTCCCGGTGCGTGGAGGCGAGACGATCAATCCCCGCTGCCCTTTGCCCAGCGGTGTCATCAGATCGAGCACGCGACCGGAGATGTCGTCCCCGGGAAGCTCCATCTTCAGGCGCTCCTCCGGGTAGAGCGGCGTG
>JAAELW010000099.1 GCA_024226235.1 bacterium | reverse complement strand
TGGCCTTCAGCGCCGGCGCGGCACAGGCCCGCGACGCGGACAACAATCCGCCCGGCCCGATTGGTGGCCGAGGCACCAACTGGGAAAACCCTCCGGGCCCGACCGGCGGCCCCGGCACCAGCCCGGATCGGCGTATTCGCCGTGACCGAGACGACAATCCGCCTGGCCCGATTGGTGGCCGCGGCACCAACTGGGAGAACCCTCCGGGCCCGCGGGGCGGAGTTGGCAGCAGCCCGAATCGCCGCCCGCGGCGTCGCTGAGGGGCGCACGAAGACCAGCCCCCGTGAGCCAAGCCCTGGGATCATCGTGCGCCTGGCGGGAGCCTCCGGCGGTGCCAGCCGTCCTCCTCCCGGCGTAGCTCCTCCAGCGGCCAGTGGTCATTCTCGAGCTCGAGGGTGCGGACGCTCACCTTGCCCTGCAGATCGACGCTGCGGAGTCGGACGGAGTCGCCTTCACCCTTGTCGGCAATGGCTTCGAGAAACGCGTCGAGCCCCGCGATCGGCACTCCATCGACCGCGACGATCCGGCGTGTGGCCGTCATGCGGTAGCGATCTGCTGGGGAGCCGCGCCATCGGCCTGCGACGTACACGCCGTTGCGCGGCAGGCCACGCTGCCAGGCCAGCTCTTCCGGCGGCTCCTGGAGCAGCGCTCCTGCCCACAGAAGCGCGCGTCGGGTACCGCGGGTCGCGCGTGGCGTGGTCGGCACGCGGAGATCGAAGCGTTCACCTCGACGCAGGACGCTGAGTTCGACCTCCTCGCCACGGGCCACCCCTTCGATCTCTCGGAAGCGGGTCACCGGCCGGCCGCCGGCGGCCAGGATCAGATCTCCGGGACGCAGCAGGTCGGACGCCGGAGTGCCGTGGGCAACCCGCGCTACTCCGAGCACTCGGCGTGAGGTCGGATCGTGGCGGGTGAGGCGGTTCGCATCTTCCTCGGAGAGCCCCATGCTTCGCGCCTGGGCGAGCGGCGCCTGCAACAACTCCACACCGAGGCTCCTCCAAGCGAGGGGCTCTCCGCTCTGCAGCGGCCGGATCAGATCGATCAGGTGATGGCTCGGCAGGCCTGCGAAGAACGAACTGACCTCCCCGCGTTTCTGGGTCGAAAAGGAGGCCCAGAACGCCAGCACACGGCCCCAACGATCCGTCAACACGCCGCCGACGCTCGGCAGGCGCTCGGCGACGACGATCAGCTCGGAGTTCGTCTCGCGGAATCGCGGCGCGCGCGGGATCGGTACGGTCGGCGGATCGACCCGCGAAACCTGCGTGCGCACCGAGAGTACCTGTTGACGATTCGTCATGGCCACGAAAGTCACGGCGTCGCCCGCCTGGAGCTCCACATCGCGCAGACGCGCACTCCGGACCTTCGTCTCACCAAGGCTCGTCGGGTCGTAGCGAACCAACGCCAGATTGTGGGCCGGGTGGAAGCCGACCACGCTGCCCGGCACCTCCACGGAGCCACCGAACGTGAGCCGGACATCTCCGAGCGTGACGGGCACGGTATCGCGATCGACGGCCACCAGACCGCGCTCGGCATCGACGACCAGCCCTGCACCGCTGAACGCGCGGCCCTGCACGCCGTCCACCGCATACGGAACGTCGAAGTTCACGAGCACCAGCGATCGTGCGGCCAGGCGGGCCGCGAAGCTGCCCTTCATCTCGAGCGAGGCAGTGGCGGGCAGAAGCGGGCCCGCAGGAGGCGGGGGCGCCGATTCCTGGCAGCGAAAACGCCCCACCTCGTCATCCCGGCGGCAGTGGCGCATCGGGAACCACTTGCGGTCCATCGTGACGACAGAAAGAGCAGGTGTATGCGAGGCGCCCAGCGTGAAGTAGCGCACCTGGAAGCGCTCACCATCGGCCAGCCCCGCCAGCTTGCGCTCGAGGCTCTCCAGATCTCCCACCGGATCACCATCGACATCCGTCAGTACGGCGTGCCCTGGCACACCGGCCCGGGTGAATGCGTATCCCCGAGATGCCAGGTAGACACCGCCAAGAGGCACTCCGAAGCCACGAGCCTGCTGATACGACAGAGGGTGGAGGACCGCTCCGCCGACCTCGATGTAGGCATCGGGTGTGATGGAGTGCAGATCCTGCACTGGAAGCTCGAGATCGAGGCGCTGACCTCCGCGCTCCACGCTCACCCGCACGGAGCCCCCGGTCGCCCGATCGATCACGGCCTCGAGGGAAATGAAGTCCGCGACCGGACGACCTTCGAGACCCACGAGAATATCGCCTTGCTCGAGGACGCCATGAGCGGGGCTGCCGGGAACGATCTCGCGCACGACGAGCAATCCGGTACCTGCAGGAAAACGCTTGCGTAACGTGGCTTCGCTCGTGGCGTCCAGGCCGAGCCGCCGCAGTTCGTCGTACGGTTCGTGAACGAAAACGGTCTGCAGTGTGCCCCTGGCAACCGGCTCGCCGGCCTGGATCGCGCGCAGCGCGCGCACCACCCGATCGAGGGGCAGGAAGAAGCTGGAGGCCGCGGCCCGGCTGCCTCCGGCATTCAACGCGATCACCCGCCCTGCCCGGTCGATCACCGGCGAACCTGAAGACCCGCCGGAAGAACTCGACGCCGCCTGATAATAGAAGGTGTTGAAATCGTTGTAGCGCCCCCGCCCATAGACGGGTGCAGGTCGATCCAGGCGCGCCAGTGTGCCATCGAGAATCGAGAGCTTTTCACCGGCGTCGTTCCCGATCAATCGGATGTCCGTGCCGACACGGGCCGCTTCCGGTGCCAACGGCAGTGCAGCGACTTCCATGAAACGTACATCTTCGGGATCGAATCTGAAGAAGCCGAAATCGTGCACGGGGTCCCTGTAGATCGGCTGGACCCTCACCTCTTCGTGGTTCAGGAACACGGCATCGGCCGTGACGGGCCCGGGATGCACGACATGACGGTTCGTCAGGATGATGCCGCGCTCGGCATCGACCACGAAGCCGGTCGCCACCGAATAGGACGCAGCCTCCGTATCGAAGGGCCGACTCGCGGCGACTCGAAGTACGACCACGCTACGGGCGGCCCGCAGTGCGGTCGCCTCCCAGCGGGCATCTTCGACCGCGAGCGCAGAAGCCGCGACCAACAGCAGAACGAGTACCAGCACAGGCTGCTTCGGAATGGGACTACTCAGCCGACTGCTCCGAGACCAGGTCCGATGCGCGCCAGGTACTGTTTCACGTACTTGCCCAATACGTCGGCCTCGAGATTCACCCTTTCGCCGCCACAGAGTTGGCCGAGCGTGGTGATCTCGAGGGTGTGCGGAATCAATGCGACGTCGAAGCCCTGCTCCTCCACGCCCACCACGGTCAACGAGACACCGTCGATGGTCACGGAGCCCTTGTCGACGAGCAGTCCTGCAAATTCGGCACTGGTGTCGATCGCGAGCCTCACATCACTTCCGTCACGCTCGAGCGCGCGCACGCGCCCCGCTTCGTCCACGTGCCCCTGGACGATATGGCCGTCGAAGCGACCGTCTGCCCGCATGGCCCGCTCGAGGTTCACTGAATCACCGACCCGAAGATCGCCGAGGCTCGTGCATGCGAGGGTTTCGCGGATTGCATCGAAGCCGATCCGCCCCTCTCCGAAGGCCGCCACGGTGAGACATGTACCCGCCACCGCGACACTATCTCCCATGCCGACTTCTGCAGCCAACGCGGGCGCGGCGATGTCGAGCCGAACGTGTTCACCGCGAGACGTCAACGCCTCGATCCGGCCTACGGCTTCGACGATGCCCGTGAACATCAAGCGGTCCCACTGGAGCCACTGGATCCACCGAAGCGAAGCTCGATCTCTTT
>JAAELW010000098.1 GCA_024226235.1 bacterium | reverse complement strand
CGAATCTCGAATCCGCGCCAGCTCCGCCGGTCCTTCGTTCCGTCTCGCGCGGTCTTTGAATCTGCCCTGCCGGCTTGAATATCGCCTCGAGTGTTCCGGCGACGAACGTCGCTCTTTCAAGGCGCTGAATTCGCTCGGGTTCGAAGCGGCGGGTTCGGGGTTTGAGAGAGACGCAACTTCGTGCCCAAATAGCTGAACTTGCATGGGAAATAGTGGAGGCGGTGGAAATCGAGCCCGGCTCCAGGAAGCGCAAGTGCGCGAAAGGGGCCGGCGGAACGGCCCCGAGATCACCACCGGGTTCATGGAAAGTTGGCAATTCCCACTACTTACGAACAAGGCGGAGGTTCCTCGGGAAGGCCGAGAAAACAATGAAGGCATTCATATTTGTTGACAGATCGAGTCGCCTCGATAAACTTGAACGCATTCATTTTTCGGAGACCTCCGATGACGGGCCGACGCGATCAGCAGAAGCGGAGCCGAGAGGAGAAGATTCTTCGTGCCGCGGCCCACCTCTTCGAGACCAAGGGCTACGCGGAGACCGCCATGGAGGACGTGGCCACGTGCGCCGACCTGGCCGTGGGCACGCTCTACAACTACGTCCGCTCCAAGCCGGAGCTGCTCCTCGCCATCCTGCGGCGCGAGACCGATGAGTCGCTTGCCTCCGGCCAACGCGTGATCGAGCTACCGCCCGAGAATCCCATCGACGCCGTCACAGCGCTGGTGGGCAGCTACCTGGACGTCTTCACCCACCACGAGAAGCAGCTCTGGCGCGATCTCATGGCTGCGGCGATCGCCGCCCCGGCCAGCATCGGAGCCGGGGCCTTCGAGGCGGATCAGCGGCTCATCGCGCAGCTGGTCTCGTTGCTCGAATCGATGCAGACAAGCGGCACGCTCGAAGCGCGGGCGGAATCAGGACGCTCGGCAATCATGCTCTACAGCATCTACTTCACCTGGTTCTCGGCATTCCTGGTGAGTGAAGAAATGACGATCGAGAGCCTGCGTGAGGAGATTCGCCGCGGCGTCGAACTCGCGATGCGGGGCCTCCTCCCAAGGGACGGGGGCTGCGATGCGGGCAGCGCCGCGGCATCACCCGAAGGAGACGAATCATGAGCTTGAATACGAGAGCGCTTGCACTCGCCAGTGGATTGGTGTGGGGCGTAGGCCTCTTCCTGCTCACCTGGTGGATCATCGCCTTCGATGGCACCAGTACAGATGTGACGTGGATCGGCCGGGTCTATCGCGGGTACAGCCTGACCCCGGCCGGCAGTGTGGCGGGGCTGGCATGGGGCTTTGCGGATGGCGTGCTCTTCGGAGCGATCTTTGCGGGGGTATACAACCTCCTGGCCGGCGCTTCGGACGAAAGGCGGCAGCCCGTCTGAGGCGCAATAGCATTCAGTAGAGCTGAGGCCCCTTGTCGCGCGACGGAAGAGGGTTCGGAGGACTGCAGATGATGGACTGGCGACAGCGTCGAGTAGGCTTCTTTCCATTCTTTGCAAACCTGGCCGAGACCTCGCGTCTCGTGAGAATTGCCGAGAGATTTCGCGCGCTCGGCGGGCAGGCAGTCTTCTTCAGTCACGGCGGTGAATACGAAGCGCTGGCCAGGGACGCCGCTTTCTCGGTGGAAAGTGTCGCGCCCATCTACACCGAGGAGCAGATTCTCGAGCTGATGAAGTTCGACCGGCTCGAGAAGTTCGGCGATCCCTTCCCGGACGACTGGCTGATCGAGCATGTTAGGAACGAGGCGCGGGCCTATCAAGACCGCGACGTAAGCCTTGTCGTGACCGGATTCAACGCTCCCTGCGTTCTCTCCGCCCGCAAGGCGGGCGTTCCGCTGGTCTATATCATCCCCGGCACGGCCCTCGCGGGCTACTTCAAGGCGGGCCTGGCAACGTTTCCCGACACCTTCGAGAACGCCTTCACTCGACTGTTACCGAGGCGGCTGAAAGACCGGGTGACGAATCGGGTCCTGCTCCGCTCGAAAGTCGGCATCGGCCCCTTCAATCGCGTCGCTCAGCGCTTTGGCCTTCCGCCCTTACCGACCACCATAAGCCTGTGGACCGGGGACTACACGCTCGTAAGCGACGTGAGAGAGGCTCTCGGAATCCCAGAGAGACACGACCTGCCCGAAGAGGACTACACGGGGCCGCTGCTCGCCAACCTGGGTGTCCCCCTGAAGGAGGAGGTAAGAGCCCACCTGGCGGGTCCGGGACGCAGCATCTACTTCGCTATGGGCTCTTCCGGAAACAAGAGCTCGTATTTGCAGGCACTCCACGCCCTGGCAAGTACCCGCTACAACGTCGTCGCGGCGTACACTACGGTGCTGCGTGAACAGGAACTCCCGCCAGTTGGCAAGAACGTCATGCTCGAGAAGTTCGTGCCTGCGGAGATCGTCAACAAGCTGGCCGATATCGCCGTTCTGCACGGTGGCCAGGGCACTTTCTATACGGCAGCCTACTCGGGGCGCCCGGTCATCGGCATCCCGATGCAGCCCGAACAGCAGTACAACATCGACATTCTGGTACGAAGCGGATCGGCCATTCGCCTGTCGAAGCGGCACTTTCGAGGGGAAGATCTGCTCGCTGCAATCGACACGATCCTAGAGGACTATGAAACGTACCGAGCAAACGCCGAGGCGCTTGCCAAGCGCCTCCCGCTGATCGACGGCGCGCAGCGGGGAGCCGAGCGCATCAAAGCGATCGCCATGGAGTGCTGTGACGCGGAAGAGGCCGACAACGTCTCGCTTGAAGCCTGAACGACTACCGTCGAGGGTAGGAATTCTGAGCCACGCATTCAGCACGTCCAACAAGTAGGGGCATGTCAAATAGCTCGAAATGACGCACGAAATGTCCCCAATCCGGACCAGGCTCTCTGCGTCGTAGTTCCCCCAGCTCCCGAGCATGACCTGCGTGCCGTCTCCCGACACTGTCCCGCCCCCGGACGCGACACGCGCAACGCCTCGGATTCGTTGAGGTTCGGAGCGGCGGCGGCGGGAATCGAACCCGAGCCCAAGAAGCGTAAGCCCGCGAAATCCAAGAAGTTTGATCCGTAGACCTTTGTCCCGCGATTGTCCCACGCAGCCCTCTCGGTGCGATCCCCACGATGGCCCGCCTTGCGGTGCCGCATGCCGAGCGCCTGGAAGCGAGCGATCCGGGCCCAGCGTGCGGGCACTAACGCCGCGCTCGTCGACGCCATCGGACGATCAAGAACGCGAGCGCGGCAAGAAGGAGCACGGCGCCATACGCCAGGAATGCGCGCGCGCTCTCCCAGAAGGCAACGCGTCGTGCCTCGATGATCCCAACGTACAGCCGGTCTCCCTCGATGTGGGCCACCGCACCGTCGATGAGCCAGCCGCGCACGAGGAAACGATCCGGGCCCAGCGGCTTCATCTCGAGGGGAGAGAGGACCGGGAAGCGGCGCAACACCGGCGTGTCGCCATCCGCGTCGACCTCGAGGTTGAAAAACAGGTTCAGGTACCATTCATCGTCGGAAAGCACGTCCACGAGTCGGTAGGCGACAGAGGCCGGGGCCGAGTTCGCGGGCTCCGTTGGCTCGCGAGCGGGTTCTGCCTCCGACCGCCCGATGAGTTCCAGGGCGTCGGCGACGAACCCGGTCGGCGCTTCGGCCGCGTTGCTATTCGAGAGGGCGACCGCGGCGACTCCGAGGTGCGGGTCCAGAGCCAGGCGGGCACTCGCTCCGGGAATGCCGCCATCGTGCCACGCCAGGAGCTGTCCCTCTCTTTCCCGCACCATGAAACCGAGGCCGTAGCCCTCGTCGAGGGCCGGGTGCAGGCGAGCGTGGATGCGGAGCATTTCCGCGACGCTTTCGCGACGCAGGATGCGCTGCCCTTCGAACTCGCCACCCCGCAGGAAGAGGAGCGAAAAACGAGCCAGATCGCCCGCGGTGGTGATCAGCCCGCCCGCGGGAACCAATGGGGAAGGACCCCTGCGTCCGACGCGCCCGCCGAGCGCGCCGAAGAGTCTTCCGTAGCCGATGGGAAGGCGCGACTCGAACTCCCGGGGCGGCCGAAAGCTCGAATCGTTCATGCCCAGGGGTTCGAAGAGAACCGTTCTGGCATGCTCCGCGAAGGTCTGGCCGTCGGCAACAGCCGCCAGGTAGCCGAGCAACGCGTAGCCCTGGTTGGAATAGACGATCTTCTGGCCGGCCGGCCGCACCGTTCGCAGCCGGCCCACGAGATAGTCAGGCAACGTAGTCGGGTCGTCACGGATCCCACGGACGGGTAGTCCAGCAGTGTGGGTGAGGAGCTGGCGAATCGTCGCCGCTACCGGTGCGCCGCTGCGATCCCGAATCCAACGCTCCGACGCCAGGTAGCGGTTGGCGGGCGCATCGAGTTCCAGTCTTCCTCGCTCGAGCTGACGCGCGACGAGCGTCGCGGTGATGAGCTTCGAGAGCGAAGCAGCATGGTAGAGAGTCTCGGGAGTGGCCGGGATGCCCGCCTCCGGGTCGGCGTAGCCCGCTGCGGCCACCGTGATTCGGCCGTCCGAGACGAGCGCCACGGACAGGGAGGGCGATTCGTGCCGTGCGAGCCGCGCCGCAGCCAGGCTTCGGATCTCGTCTTCGAGGGGTGACCCCCCGGCTGCGCTCGATACAGGGCTCGACAGGGCACAGGCCAACGGAATCGCCGCCAACAGAGCGCTTCGCAGCATCGGGGGACCTCCTGGCCCCACTCCCCCAAGGAGCCGTTCTTTTTGTACACTAATGAAGAAATATGTCTACAAAAAAGTCAATAACTCATCTTGGACGTGCTGGCGGAGTGAGCCAGCGCCGCGGACGGCGGGCAGCGGGCGAGGTCCGCCAGCTGATTCTCGCCACTGCCCGCGAGCGCCTCGCAAAGGGAGGGCCCGAGGCGATCCGTCTCGAGGAGATCGCTCGGGACGTCGGGATCTCCCGCCCCTCGATCCTTCACCACTTCGGGAGCCGTGACGGACTCACCCAGGCGCTGGCCCAGGACGCCCAGGATCGGCTGAACGCGGACGTACTCGCCGCCCTGTCGGTTCCGGCCGACGAGAGCACCATCGGGCCGCTCGTCCGGCGCGTTTTCGAAGCGCTCGGCGACTCCGGCCACGCTCGCCTTCTCGCATGGCGCGGCCTTGCAATGGGCGAGCCGCGCCCCGAGGACACGGAGCAGCAGATGCTTCGCAGTCTGACCGATGCGATCCACGCTAGGCGGGTGGAGTACGCTCGTATTCACCAACAACTCGTGCCGACCCGCGAAGAATCGGCGTTCCTGGTCCGTCTCCTGGGCGCGGCGCTGGTCGGCGACTCGATTGTTGGCCCCGTTTTCGAACTCCGTGCGGAATTGGATGGCCAGCCCGATTCGCATGAGCGATTTCGAAGCTGGCTATCCGCGCTCATCACGAATCGGTTTGCCGGCGGCGATGTCGGGAAGAGCACCGGCGACGAAGAGAGGTAGTAACCCAGCCGGCTCGCCGCGGGCCCCTCCCCCTATCACCGTCTGACGGCGGAGCGAAGTGGATAGGCAGAGCAGCTGCAACGCTTGAACTCCAGAAGGTCATGAGACGCAGCAAGGCCTTGTCCCACGCGGCCTTCCCGAAACCTTCTCAGGCGGTGAGGAGGCCGTAGGACCAGTAGAGCACGATCAGGACCTGCCCGACGAAGAGAGTGGCGCGGATCATCACGAAGGCAACCGACGTCGAGATGAGATGCACGACCGATTGGCCGATCCGCAGATACAGGAGCAACATCGCGAGCCCATCCGTGACGGCGGCCTGACCACTCACCACCGCTGCGAGGCCGACGACTCCGGCGATCGGCAGGAACTCCAGGCAGTTGAGATGCGCGCGGGTCCAGCGCTGGCCGAGCCCTTCCAGGTCCGATCCATCCGGCAGGAAGCTGTTCAAGTCCTTGTTCAGACGTTGAGATGTGACCATACGCAGGCCCGCGAGACTGAACACGAGGAGTGCCGACCAGAT
>JAAELW010000097.1 GCA_024226235.1 bacterium | reverse complement strand
TTAACAAATGGGACCGGCCCCTATCTTAACGGCCCCTGTCTTGACGGGCGGCTTTCTGCGGACGCGATACTCTTCGTCCAGGATGGCACCTACGGGCGAGAATCCGATCGGAGAGCTGGTCGATGGCATGCTCGGGCAGCCTCGGGCCCCGCGCACCGGGAACGAGGCTGAACTCTGGAGCGAGGCCCTCGACGGGCTCCGGGCTCGGCTTCGCGAGCAAGGCGCCCTGCCCGGCCTGCCGGATGCCCGCCCAGCCAAGGCGGTCGACGATCCCTTCGGCCTCGACCCCGAGGCCATCGAGCGGGCCCGCCCGTTCTTTGAATTCCTGTATCGCCGTTGGTTCCGCGTCCAGAGCCATGGCTTCGAGCATGTGCCCGAAGCTGGACCCGCCATCCTGGTCGCCAACCACGGCGGCGTTCTTCCATTCGATGCCGCGATGCTGATCATGGACGGGCTCCACCACGGCGATCCGCCCCGGGTCTTGCGCACCCTGGTCGACCGCTTCGTCGCGGAGCTTCCGGTGGTGAGTCCCTTCTACGCCGCAATGGGTCAGGTCACCGGCACCCGCGAGAACTTCCGTGCGTTGCTGGCCCGGGGAGATCGCGTGCTGGTCTTTCCGGAAGGCGCTGCAGGCATCAGCAAGAGTTTCTTCTCCCGCTTCGTACTGGAGGACTTCCATTCGGGCTTCGTCGAGGAGGCTCTGCGCGCCCAGGTGCCGATCGTGCCGGTAGCCGTGAGGGGTCCAGAGAGCCAGGCCCCTGTGATCGCCGACCTCCGGCAAGTCGGAGCCCGGCTTGGGCTGCCAGCTTTCCCGATCACCCCGACCTTCCCGCTGCTGGGCCCGCTTGGCTTGATCCCGCTGCCGGTGCAGTACCGCGTCCGCTATGGCCCACCTATCCCCGCTGAGGATCTCTTCGCCGTGGGACCGGATCGGGCCGCGCTCGAGGTTCGAAACCTCATCCAGAGCATGCTGGCCGAGCTCCGGCCCCGCTAGCTGCCGAGCCCCTAGCGGCTATCCTCTCGCGCCCGAATCCGCTGGAGATCCAAAGGTTTATGGCCGTCGACACCTCGAATTTCAAGAACGGTCTCAAGATCGAAATGGACGGCGAGCCGTTCGTGATGACCTATTTCCAGCACGTGAAGCCCGGCAAGGGCGGAGCATTCGTGCGCACCAAGATCAAGAACCTGCGCACGGGCCGGGTACTCGACAAGACCTTCCGCTCCGGCGAGAAAGTAGCCGAAGCCGACATCGACGAGCGCCGCATGCAGTACCTCTATCAGGACGGCGAGAGCCTCGTGTTCATGGACAACGAGAGCTACGACCAGATGTCGCTCTCGAAGGAGCAGGTGGGCGATGCGGTCAAGTTCTTGAAGGAGAACATGGAGATCGACGTGATCCTCCACAAAGGGGAACCGATCAACATCGAGCTTCCGGCCTTCATCCAGGCCGAGATCTCCCAGACGGACCCGGGCGTGAAGGGCGACACCGCCTCGGGCGCCACCAAGCCAGCCACTCTCGAAACCGGCGCTGTCGTGCAGGTGCCGCTCTTCATCAAGGAGGGCGAGATCGTTCGCGTGGACACCCGCACGGGCGAATACGTGGAGCGGGTGAACAAGTAGCGCTCGATGCGCGGGGACCAGCTCGCAAGGCAATGGCGCCTGATCCAGCGCCTGACCCGCAGCCACTACGGGATCGGCTTGGACGATCTGGCCGAGGATCTCGAAGTCACTCGCCGCACCGTCTATCGCGACCTCGACGCACTGATGTACGCGGGCTTCCCGGTCACCAGCGAGAAGCGCGATGGGCGCGTCTTCTACCGCCTCTACGAATCCTTCGAGCTCGGTGATGCGCCCTTCACGGCCGACGAGGTCCTGGCGCTGGCGTTCGGCGAAGACCTGCTCGGAATCCTCGAAGGCACGGTCTTCCACGATTCGATCCACTCCGCGATGGCGAAGGTCCGAGCGAGCCTGGGCCCCGAGCTCACGGCCTTTCTCGAGCAACTGCGCGACTCGTTCCGCATCCAGCCCGGACCGCACAAGAAGTACGACGAGCTGCGGGACGTGATCCGCGTGCTCAACGAAGCCGTCCTCGAACACCATTCCGTCACGATGGAGTACCAGACAGGCCGTACCGGCGAGGTGAGCATTCGGGACCTGGACCCCTATCGGGTCTGGTACAAGAACGGCGGCCTGTACGTGATCGGCCACGATCACAAGAGTGGCGAGGTGCGGACCTTCGCGGTGGATCGGGTGCGAGACGCGAGCCTCACCGAGAACCCCTTCGAAGTGCCGACGGATTTCGACTTCGACGCCCACACCGCTTCTTCTTTCGGTGTGGTCGCCGAGCCCCCCGAGCCCGTGCGCCTGCGCTTCGAGAAGCGTTGGGCCCTCTACGTCCAAGAGCATGCCTGGCATCCCACACAGGAGATGACGGCACGGCAAGACGGCAGCATTGAGCTGCGGATGGACGTCGGAACAGGCGAGGAGCTGATCCGCTGGGTGCTCTCCTTCGGCGCCGGAGTCCGCGTCCTCGAGCCCACCACACTGGCCGAAGCCGTCGCCTCTGAACTCCGCGCCACATTGGAGCACTACTGAATCGATTGGCCATATACCCCATAGGGGTATATAGTATCCAGATGGATGACGATACCCGGACGGCAGTAGGGCGACGACTCAAACGGGTTGCGGGGCAGGTGGCCGGGATCCAGCGGATGGTCGACGAGGAGCGCTACTGCGTCGATGTCTTGCTGCAGATTGCGGCTGTGAGAGCAGCCCTCGACCAGGCGGGCAAGCTGATTCTTGGGAGCCATGTGGACACCTGTGTGACCCAGGCTTTCACCAGCGGCAGCCCAGCGGAGCGCAAGCGCAAGAAAGAAGAGTTGCTCGAAGTCTTCTCGAAGTTCGGGCGACTCGGGCGATGAGCACCGACGCCCCCGAAGATGGATGGGTCTGGATCTGTCCAATGTGCCCAGGCGTCGGTGCGATGGAGCCGGAGCCCTGCCCCCACTGCGGCATGGCGCTGGAGCCTGCGGACCCGACAGCAGGCGTGGAGGACGACGGCGAACTCCACGACATGCAGCGACGCCTCCGAGTCTGCGTGCTGCTCGCAGGACCGTTGTTGGTCTGGACGATGGGCGGCATGAGCCTTGGCCTGGAGCCCTCGCGTTGGATCCAGCTCCTGCTGGCCGCGCCTGTCGTACTCTGGGGCGGAGCGCCCTTCTTCGCCCGGGGTTGGGCATCGTTGGCGAACGGCCGCGGCAACATGTTCACACTCGTCGCACTCGGAACGGGCATCGCGTTCGTGGCCAGCCTCGTCGCGACCCTCTTCCCTGACATCTTCCCCGAGACGTTCCGCGGGCCGGACGGAAGTCCGCCGGTCTACTTCGAATCCGCCGCCGTCATCGTCACGCTCGTGCTGCTCGGACAAGTCATCGAGCTACGCGCCCGCCGCCGCACGGGAGATGCACTGCGCGCACTGCTCGACCACGCTCCTGCCAGGGCGCTTCGCATCGGAAGCGACGGCAGTGAGGAAGACGTGCCGATCTGCCATGTCCACGTCGGGGATCGGCTGCGGGTGCGACCGGGCGAGACCATCCCCGTAGATGGCAGGGTCGTCTCCGGTTCGAGTGCGGTCGACGAATCGATGGTCACCGGCGAACCGATTCCCGTCGCCAAGACAGACGCCGACGAGCTGGTCGGAGGGACATTGAATGGAACCGGCGCTCTGGTGATGGAGGCCACTCGCGTCGGATCGGAGACGCTCCTCTCCCGCATCGCAGCGCGGGTGGCCGAAGCCCAGCGCAGCCGGGCCCCGGCCCAGAACCTGGCAGATGCCGTCGCGGCCTGGTTCGTTCCGACCGTCGTGATCGCAGCCGGGCTCGCACTCCTCGTCTGGTTGACCCTCGGCCCGGAGCCGCGCCTCGCTCACGGCGTGTTGGCGGCAGTCGCCGTGCTGATCGTCGCCTGTCCCTGCGCCCTCGGCCTGGCCACGCCGATGTCGATCACCGTCGCGATGGGCCGCGGCGCCGGCGCTGGCATTCTCTTCCGCCAGGCCGACGCATTGGAAGCACTGGCCAAAGCGGACACCCTCGTGGTCGACAAGACCGGAACCCTGACCGAGGGCCGCCCCCAGCTCACGGACCTGATCACAGCAGAGGGCGGCAGCGAGAACGAGCTACTCCGGCTTGCGGCCAGCCTCGAACGCAGCAGCGAGCACCCGTTGGCAGACGCAATCGTTCGAGCCGCCGGCGATCGGGAACTCCCGCTGGCAGAAGCCGAGGGATTCGAAGCCCATGTCGGCCAGGGAGTCTCGGCGAAAGTGGACGGGCACGAAGTCGTGTTGGGCTCCGATGTCTTCCTGGGCAGTCGCGGGCTCGTCGTCGACGAGGCCACTGCAGAAGACTTGCGGGCCGCAGGCCGTACCGTCGTCCACGTCGCCATCGACGGGTCGTGGGCCGGCACGATCGCGGTCGCCGATCCGATCCGCCAGCGGGCCGGCGAACTCGTGTCCGAGCTTCAGGAGCGCGGCTTCCGCATCGTGATGGCCACAGGAGACACGGAGACGACCGCCCGGGCCATCGCCTCGGAACTCGGCATCGACGAGATCGCCAGCAGCCTGCTTCCCGGCGACAAGGCCGACCTGGTCGAACGCTTGCGAGCCGCGGGCCGAACAGTCGCCTTCGCCGGCGACGGCATCAATGACGCTCCGGCACTGGCCGCTGCAGATGTCGGCATCGCACTCGGAACCGGCACCGATGTCGCGATGGAAGCCGCGGACGTCACGCTGATCGGCGGTGACCTCGGCGGCCTGCCCCGCGCCGTTCGGCTCGCAGAAGCCACTGCCCGGAATCTGCGCCAGAACCTGCTCCTGGCGTTCGGATACAACGGCCTGGCCATCCCGATCGCGGCGGGCGCTCTCTACCCCACCCTCGGCTGGCTGCTCTCCCCGATGCTGGCTGCCGCTGCGATGAGCCTCTCCTCGATCTCGGTGATCAGCAACGCTTTGCGTCTCCGGAGCGTCCAAATCGAGACGTCCTAGTCAGAACCGCGCCGAAAACGCCTCCTCCGCGAACCCTGCCCGCATGGGGTCAACCCCGGACCCCGGCTGGCCGATTTCCGGAGGCATGCAAAAGCGACGATGGGAACGATTCCAGCTGGCCGCAGCGGTTGCGGGGCTCCTATGGGCCCATCCAGCCCTCGCATCCACCCCCACAATCAAGCTGCGACCCACCCAGGCACCGACCCGTCTGGCCGCACCTGCTGCGGGGATCGACGCATGGCTGGAGAGCACGATCGCCAGCCGAGGCCGCCTGGCTCCGATCGCAAATGGTGCGAAGGCTGGCCAGGCCCCCTCGAACCCGGTTGGATCAGCTGACACCACACAACTCCAGGTTCACCTCACGTGGAATGAAGGGAACGTCGCCGTGGTCGCCTTCCACGGCGCGACTGCGGCGAGCGGGCCCGCGGATATCGCGCGTCATGTGGGCCCCCTGGAGGAACTGGGGCGCCTGGTCGAAACCGCGACGTTCGAGGTCCTCCCCGCGCTAGCTGCCAGCCGATCCCATTCCAAAGGGCCCATGTCCATCGGGGCCCTGACCCAGCTCGGCCACGCCCGTGCGGCATTCGACTCCGGAAGATTGGCCGACGGCTGGAAACTCCTCACCAGAAACCGATCGGCGGCGGCCGAGCGACTCCGAGAGCAGATCCTGAAGAAGGCTCGCGATCCGAGCACACCGGTGACCGAACGCTCCCGGCTGGGGAGCGCTCTCGGAAAGCCGGATACCGACTGGCTCGAGATTCGCAATGGAATCTCCGCCGGCCAGGATGTCCGATACCTGATCGCGGGCGCCGAAGCTGCATCGGCACGGGGCGATCGCGCACGTGCAGGCCGGTTCTACCGACGGGCGTTGAGCCTCGATCCCTCGCATCCCGAGGCACTTCGAGGCCTTGCCCTGATGCTGGCCGAAACCAGGGAAGCCGGGAAGGCCCGAAAGGCCGCGGAGCGGGCACTCGCCGTGCGACCCGACGACCCTGAGGTTCTTGCAGCACTGGCCGCGAATCCGACACTCAGCGAGGAAGCGCAGAGTCTCCGCCTCCGGGATCTGGGCGACATCCATGCCAGCCAGTGGCAGAGCCAGGCCGCATTCGATGCGTGGAAACAGGCATCACCGGCACACGTCGCGAGCCGTCGCGCCCATCACCTGGCGAACCTCGGCCGACACGAAGAAGCAGACGAGGCCTTCGAGGCCGCAGTCGTCGTCGCACCGAGCGACTCTTCCGCATGGACCGGTCTTGGGGACCGACGTCTGGCAAACGGCGATTCCCAAGGTGCCGGGAGCGCCTTCGAGCAGGCCATCGCCATCACGCCGACGAACGCCGATGCGCTTGCGGGCCTCGGCCAGTCGTTGCTGGACAATGACGAGCCCGCGAGCGCGATCGTGTCGCTCGAGCGGGCCATCGAGATCAGTCCGACCCATGCCAGTGCACGGCGCCAGCTGGCCCGTGGGCTGCACACTTCGGGACGATCCGAGCAGGCGCTCAAAGTATTGGACCCCACCGCAGTAGCCGAGGAAGAGCGCTCCGGGCTACTCCTCGATGCGGCGCAGCTCCAACACGAAGCCGGCGACCTCACGAGCGCGCAGGCGAGCCTCGAAGCGGCGATCCAGATCGAGCCGACGAGCGCGCCCCTGCACGTCGCATTGGCCAGCGTCTACGAAGAGCAGGGGAACCCAGAAGCCGCCGCCCGCGAACAACACCTGGGGGTGCGACTCGCCGTCCAGGGCCCTGCCTCCGAACCGGAGAAGAAAGGCACGACGGAAAGGATCCTCGGAAGCCGTTACGACGCTCTGATCGCAAGCTTGGAGGCAGGCCGACCGCTCGAACGCGTCGTGCTGTTGGGCGTGAACCCGGAGCCTGGCCCCGTTGCGCTGGCCCGCCGGCTGGCATTTCCGCGTGTACTCGATCACAGCCGGCTCGAGGCTGAGATCCTGGCTTCGATGGCAGCTCGCTTCCCGATCGCCGAATTCGGAACTCCCGGCGAGGCCGAGACGATCGTCGAGACGCTACAGGCATTCAGCACCGACGCGGATTCGATCGCCACCGCAATCAGCGTGCTCGAATGCGATGCCATCGTAGTCGGACGGCTTCAACGTCGGCAGGGGAGCGGTCTGCATCTCGAGCTTCGCTTGCTGGTTGGCGGAGGCGGGCCCATGCAGCCGGTCTCGATCCTGGCGAATGCGCTCCCGCTGGCCCAGGTTGGAGCCCAGGAGCATTGGAACGCCACGGCGATGGTGTTGCCACTCGCGCTGACTCTCGGCCTCGGCCTTCTCCTTCGACGAGGATGGGGAACCCTGGTGGTGGAGCTGAACTGGGACCAGGATCCGAAACGGAAGGGCTTGTTCAACATCGAAGTCTCGCGCCGCCCGGGGCAGGTCCAATCCGTGAATCGCAAGGATCGCGGAAGGGCTTCACGAGGTTTCGGAAAACGCGGCCTGCAGAACCGCTTCAAACGCAATCTGGTCGGGTCCGTCACCCGCCTCGGTTGGCTGCCGGCACAGCGCTACTACGTATGCGTTCACGGCCTGCTCCAAGACACCGATACTGGCGAGGTCATCGGGAACTTCCTGGAAGAGCGTTCCATCGTGGTCGAGCGTGGACGCGTCGCGACGGCGCCCTTCGACTTCCGTGCCCGTGAATGCCCCGTGCGAATCCTCCTCCCGCGCCCTCAGGGAACCGAAAATGCGACCGTGATCGTCGGTCTGGCCGCGGGAAACACCGAGCCGAGATACGTCCGCGACGAGGAGGTCATCCTCTCGCTGGAGCCGGGCCAATACACGCTGCGCGCCGGATTCTTGGATCGGGCATTCGAAGTGGATTTGCGAGTAGAAGACCACGCTGCGAAGAGCGTCCAGGTCCGGCTCGGAGACACGGAACTGGCGCTGTTCAGCGGCTGTGCCGAGGCGGTGGAGCCGTTCGTCCTGGGCGATCTGGCAGTGGCCTCGAAGCACCTTGCCGCTGCGGGTCTGTCCGGTATCGCCAATCGGCTGCAGGCGGAGCATCTCGAGCAACGCGGTGAAACCGCCGACGCAGCGGAGCTCTTCGAGGCAGCGGGCGATCTCACGACCGCGGCCAGGCTTCGGGCAGAAGACTCGGACCCCATGCATGCGGCAACCCTGCTGAAGGAATCCGGAGACTTCAGCGCCGCGGCCACCCTGCTCGAAGGGGCGGGCGACTTCCAACAGGCGGGGGAAGCCTTCGAGGCCGCCTATGACTACGAGAGTGCATTGGATGCCTATCGAGCCGCTGGTGCGCTGCCAAAGGCCCTCGAGCTTCTCGAAAAGCTAGGTCGCCCGTTCGAAGCGGCCGTGGTGGCCGATGATCTGGGTGAAAACGAACGCGCGATCCAAAATTTCCAGCAGGTCGACATCCGGGACCCGGACTACGCGAAGGCCGCAGTCCGCCTTTCGGGTGCATTTGCAGAGCGAGAGCAGTGGGCTCTCGCCGCAGAGAAGCTCCAAGAAGGAATCGGAACGAACGGAACATCGAACGCCCCACTCGACCTGCTCGAACGCCTCGCCAGCTACCAGGAGCAGGCCGGTGATATCACTTCCGCCATCGAGACCTGCGAGGCGATCTTGCGGCGGGATCTGAGCCACCCCGGGCTGGACGAGCGGATTCGCGAACTGCGCCAACGGTCCCAGAGCCAGACAACCGAAGTCCACTCGCCTCCGAACTCCGGGGCCCGCCCGGACGAAGCCTCGCTCGAGGAGCGCTACGAAATCCGGGGCGAGCTGGGACGTGGCGGCATGGGCATCGTCTACGAGGCCAGGGATCTTCGACTCGGCCGCATCGTGGCCCTGAAGCGCCTGCCCGAAAGCCTCCACGACAACCCGATGGCAGTGAAGCTCTTCCTGCGCGAAGCGCGCTCGGCCGCGGCCCTCAACCATCCCAACATCGTGACTCTCTTCGATGCGGGGCAGGCAGGCGACATCTACTACTTGACGATGGAGCTGCTCGAGGGGCAAGCGCTGAACCAGATCCAGAAGGCGCGCGGAAAGCTGCGACCGATCGATGCAGCGCGCCTGGGTGTGCAGATCTCCGCCGGGCTGGAGTATGCACACGCGAACCGGATCGTGCACCGCGACATCAAGACCTCGAATCTCTTCTTCACGAAGGACAAGGTCGTGAAGATCATGGACTTCGGTCTCGCAAAGATGATCGAGGAAGTGCGGCGGGGTGCCACCGTCATCGGGGGAACACCGTACTACATGGCGCCAGAGCAATCCGCCGGCGAAAACGTCGACCATCGGGCCGACCTCTACGCCTTCGGAGTGACCCTGTTCCAGCTCCTCACCAACAGTCTGCCGTTTCGCGATGGCGACGTCGCCTACCATCACAGGCATACGCCGGCACCGGATCCGCGGGAGCACGCCGACGGGATCCCCGCCGAGCTGGCGGAACTGATACTCGAGCTGATGGCCAAATCGCGCGAGGACCGCCCCGCCGAGACTGCCGAAGTCAAGGCGAGGCTCGAAAGCATCGCAGCCTCATTGGCTCGATCCGAAAGCTCCCAGGGCTAGCGATCCCCCAGATAGACGGAGTATTCGAACCCATCGGATAGCTTCAACGTGGTCGACGCGAAGCCGTTCTGCGGGTCTTGCATATGCTCGACATACGGGCGAAGCGCTTTCCGGAAGGTGAAGATGTTGTCGCCAAGCACGACCGCACGAGGGCGGAGACGCGGCGTCAGGAGCTTCACGAGCGGCAGGTAGAGTTCCTTCCAGCCATCCATCAGCACGAGGTCGATCGGCTCCGGAGTCTGCTGAAGGGTCTCCTGGGCGTCTCCAAGGCGGATGTCCACAATCTCGGCGAGACCCGCTTCCTCGAGATTCGCGAGTGCGGTCGCGTGCTTCCCCGGCTCGATCTCGGTACCGATCACGACACCGCCGCCGTTGTCACGAACGGCCGCGGCGAGGTAGATGGTGGAGATGCCGAACGAGGTCCCATACTCGACGACGGTCCGGGCATCCAACGCGCGTGCAGTGAGATAGAGGAGCTGGCCCTGCTCTGGGCTCACCGGGAGGTACGCGCCCTTCATGGCCTCCGGCGTCATCACCTCCCACAAGCCCTTTCCGCGCACGAAGCCCGCCAGGAGCTTCGGCCCGAGCTTGAAAAACTGCGTGACGTCGCGCTTCGCGGCGGCGTGCAATCGGTCGAGCGTATTGCGGACGGGCCCCTGGTAGATGCTCGGCACTTCTGCCATGGCTTCACTCCTCCCGGAGAAGTCGCCGTCTACCCAGCAACGAGTGCATCCTTCTCCTTCAACGTGGCCGCAGCCTGGTCGACGATGCCCCGAACCAGATCGGCGACGGAAGGAAGGTCTTTCACCATTCCGGCGATCTGCCCGGCCACCACAAGGCCGTTCTCGACGTCTCCCTGCAACGCAGCCGCCGGGAACTTGTGGTAGCCGATCTTCTTGCGCAGCTCCTGGGGATCGTCTGTCGATGCCTCGAATTCCGCCATGTCGTCGGAACAGGCGTTGATCGCCACGCGCAAGGGCCCGGCCTTGCGGCCCACCATGCGTGTATCGGTCTCCTTCAGCTCGACCAGCCTCTGCTTGTAGTTGTCGTGAATCGGAGATTCCTGGGTGGCGATGAATCGGGTACCCATCTGGATTCCCACCGCGCCCAGACACAGAGCCGATGCCAGTCCGCGGCCGTCACCGATCCCACCTGCGGCGATCACAGGAAGCCCTGTGGCATCGACGACCTGCGGAACCAGCACGAGGGTCGAAACCTCGTCGCGGCTCTTGAACGAGGCACCCTCCGCCCCTTCAGCCACGAGGCCCGTAACACCCGCATTCTTGGCCTTCATTGCCAGCGCGACTGTCGGTACGACGTGGTAGCACTCGATCCCGGCATCCCTGAACAAAGGCGCGAGCACTTTCGGAGAGCCTGCGCTCGTCGTGACGAACGGGACACGCTCCTCGATCGCCACCTTGGCATGGTCCCCGGCGGTGGGGAAGCTGGCCATGATGCTGACGCCAAAGGGACGCTCGGTGAGCGTCCGGGTCTCCTGGATCGCCTTGCGAAGCCCTTCCGGATCGTAGTTGGCGGTACCCATGATACCGAGGCCGCCAACGTTCGAGACGGCAGCAACCATCGAGGGAACCGAGATCATGCCCATCGGTCCGAGGCACACAGGGTGTTCGATACCGAGCAGCTCGGTCAACGGGGTGGAAATCTTCGCCACGATGGATCCCTTCTGATTGATTGCGGGAGCAGGGAGCGGGCAACTCGTCGATCGCCGCCCGCCTCAGCTCTCTGGCAGCTCGGATGATGACATATCGGATGCCAACAGAACCACTGCCGGGATCCGCCTCCCGCACAGCCACATCAAGGGCAAGAGAAGCAGCACCAGCTCGGGACCGAGACCGCAGGATGCCCTCGCCTCCACGACCCTCCAGGGAAAGCCGTCACAATAGTCGTCAGGGCCGCCGGGATGCGGGGAACCGTTTGCGGAATAGCCCGCATCATAGTCCCTCGTCCCATCGCCATCGTTGTCGATGCCGTCCTGACACTTCGGGCTCTCGGTGGTCCAGGAAGGACCCCAGCAGCCGGGATCTCCCGAGCCAGACGGAAGGGTGTTCTCATCTCCGGGGTTGACGAAAGTGATCGGGTCGAAATCGATCCTTCCGTCGCCGTCGTTATCGATTCCATCTGAGCATTCGGGCAGGCCGTATTCGAAGCTATCGCGGAGTTCCCGATCATCGTCGAAGACATCCACGGATACGCGAAGCCCATCGACGCTAATGAGGGCGTAGTGATGGAAGTCCCCCCCGTAACCTGTGTGAATGGGGGCACCGGATGCTCCAGCGATGACCTGATGGATCCCCGCAATCTCAGCGTGATGATAGAGATGCTCATGACCGGCGAAGTAGATGTCTACATCGTGATCGACCAACAGCTGCCAGAAAGCATCCCGCAGACCTGGATAGACATCGAGTGAGGATCCCAGATGCGGCCCTACAGGATAGGCCGGCTCATGCCCGAAGACGAAAATGTGATCAGCCGTGGTTTCCGCAAGATCATTCGCAAGCCAGTCGTAGTTGATCGTGTGATGGCTTCCTGCCCGATTGGTGTCGAGCATGACGAAATGAGAGTTCAGATAGTCGAATGAATACGTCATCTGGGCCTCTCCAGGCGGCCCATTCGATGGCAGGTCGCTGAAGATGGATTGCCAGACCCCCTCCGACATCGAGTTGGATATCTCGTGATTCCCTGGGCCAGCGTAGACCTTTGCGCCAAGCATTCCGCTGGAATAGACGGGAGCCATGACATCGCGCCAATGGTTCAGCTGAGAAGCCAGCGTACCGGCATGACTGCTTCCATTCACGAGGTCACCCGAGAAGAGGACGAACTGCGCGTCCTCTTGGACAACGAAGTCTACGATGCGGGCGAGCACGGCGTCGTTGACTCCATTGCTGCTGCCTCGACTGTCGGCCATCGCAACGAAGCTGAACGGCTCGGTGTATCCGCTCGAAACGGCCAACAGAGTCGAAGCGAACAATGCGATGATGCGAACGGAGAGAACCTTCGGCATATGTATCCGACCTCCCGGGCAGCGAGAGGGTGCAGGGACCGTGAGCAAACGCGCCAAACAATCCCCTCACCGCCATGCCCTCTGATCAAAGCCTCTGCACGGATGGAGTCGCAACAAGCGCAATGCCAAGGACACCCAGGTGTCAAGAACCAACAGGCAGGCCACCTCCAGAATCTTGTTCCTGGAGGTGGGACCAGAGGCCTCGGCGTACTGAATCGTCCCTGGCCCGGCTTCAGGGCTGGACGACGCGAACCGGGCCGAATGGCTCGAGCTGGGGAACCAATGTCTCCGCCGGCCCCACCACCACGATCAGCGCATCGTCGGGCCGCACGAAGTCCCGGGCTGCGGCGGCGGTCTGTTCCAGTTGCAGCGCCCGGATTCGACCCCGGTAGGTATCCAGGGAGTCGGCGGGCAGCCCCTGGGCATCGAGCTCCACCAGACCGGAAAGCACCGCGGAGGATGTCTCCAGACCCAACGCAAAGCGGCCCACCAGCAAGCTCTTGACCGCAGCCAGCTCCTGCTCGGATGGGGGCTCACTGCGAATCCGTTCGAGTTCGGCGAGGGTCAGCTCGATGACGCGACCCACCTCGGGAACTCGGGTGAAGGTCCCGACCACAAAAGGTCCGCGGAGGCGACGGCCCGCGAAGCGGCTGAAGACCCCGTAGGTGAGACCCTCTTCGGCGCGGATCTTCGACATCAGCCTCGAGGAGAAGCCTGCACTGCCAAGCACGGTATTCATCACCTGGATCGGAATGCGCCGGGGCTCCAGACGAGTGATGCCCGGATGGCCGACGACGATCTGGGCCTGCCCCAGGTCCGGCCTGTCGACCACGACGATATTGCGGCCGGTGCGGTCGGGCGGCTCGGGGCCCGGAGCGGGAACCGGACCCGAGGGCCAGCCCGCATAGGCTCGTTCGACCTGCGTCATCAGCGCGCCCGGATCGAGATCGCCGACTGCATAGAAGATGGCGTTGGCCGGAACGAAGACACGCTGGTGAAATGCGCGGGCTTGCGGGGCTCCGAGCTTCTCGACCGTCTCCGGCCGGCCCGACGTCGGCCACTGGTAGGGATGGCCCGGGTTGAGCGCGGCCGCGAAGTTCCAGGCAGCCAGGGTCTTCGGATCCTCCCGGGCCTTCTCGAGGGCAGCCAGTTGCTCGGCCCGGACCCGATCCACTTCATCCCCGTCGAAGCGAGGCCGCAGTACCACGTCGGCGAGCACCTCGAATAGCAGCTCGCGGTCGCGGCTCAGGCCGCCCACACCAGCGCTCATCGTGTCCCAACCCGCCGAGACCGCGAGCGATGCACCCAATGCGTCGACTGCGGAGGCCAGCTCGAGAGCATCTCGCTGCCCGGCGCCCCGCCCCATCAACTCGGCCGTGAAATCGGCCAGGCCCGCTTCCGATGCCGGCACGATGGCCGCACCGCGCCGCACCATCACGCCCATGTCGAGACGAGGCAGCCTTCGGTCTTCGAGAATGATCACGACCAGACCATTTGCGAGCGTGCGTCGATGCAGCCGCGTGGCATCGACGACGGGTCGATCCTGGACGGGCGGCGGGGCGAGATCCCAGGCATGGGGAGCGCTGCCGCCGAAGTGCGGAAGCGAGCTGCAGCCCACCCCCAGTGCGAGGGAAGCCAACAGGCTGACGAGTGCGTGAAGCCTGCTCATGACCCCTCCTCCGGCCTGGGCACGAGGTGCAACACGGTTCGTTTATCCGGTCGGAGATAGGTCTGCGCGACGCGTTGTACGTCCAGCGCGGTAACGCGCTGGATCGCATCGAGCCGCTCCTGCAGCGGGCGAATCCGTCCGAAGGCCAGCCACTCCCGACCGAGACGCGAGGCCAATGCGTGGCTCGTACCGAGCCCGCCGATCAACGCCACCTCGAGGGCACGCTGTGCCTTCTCGAGTTCCGCAGCCGAAGGCGGCGCGGCGCGAAGCGCCTCGAGCTCCTCCAGGAAGACCTTCTCGGCATGCTCGATGCGGACACCGGGACGCAGGCTGACGAAGCCGTAGACCAGCCCAGCGCGCTCGAGTTCCCAATAGCTGGCACTTGCACCGAGGGCGATGGGCTCTTCGTGCACCAACCGCCGGTAGAGCCTGCTGGTTCGGCCATTCGAAAGGATGGAGCTCATCACGTCCAACGCCTCGGCGTCAGGGTGCCCACCAGGCGGTGCGTGCCAGGCCATGGCCAGCGTCGGAGCGCGCACGTCGAAGTGCACGATGGCGCGACGCTCGCCCTGCTGCTCCGGCTCCTCGGTCGGATTGCGCGGCACGTCCGGGCGCGAGCGAAGCGGACCCAGATGCTCTTCGATCAGGGCCAGGGTCTCGTCGGTATCGAAATCCCCGGCGATCGCGATGACCAGATTGTTGGCCGCGTAGTAGTCGTCGAAAAAGGCACGGCATTCGGCGACACCCATCTTCTCGAGATCACTCTTCCAGCCGATCGTCGGTACCCGGTAGGGATGCGCCTGGAACACCAAGGCCAGCAACTGCTCGAAGAGCTTGCCCTCCGGGTTGCTCTCGGTGCGGAAGCGCCGCTCCTCGATCACGACCTCGCGCTCGCTGGCCAGGCTGTCTTCGCTGACGTCGAGGAAGCGCAGGCGCTCGGCCTCGAGCTCGATCACCAACGGCAGGTTCTCGCGAGTGACGTCGGCGAAGTACACGGTCACGTCGCGAGACGTAAAGGCATTCAGCCGCGCACCACGCTGCTCGAGGATCGTCTGATGCGCCTCCGGCGGCAGGTGCTTGGACCCCCGGAACATCATGTGCTCGAAGAGGTGGGCCAGGCCCGTCCAGCGCGCCTCGTCGCCGGATCCCACGTCCACCCAGATCTGGAAGGAGACGACCGGGGTACTCGGATCCTCGAGGGTGAGAACCGTCAATCCGTTGGGCAGAACCGTCGTACGCGTCCGAGCGGCCGGATCCTCGAAAGCGGGCTCGGCCCCCGCAGCGGCGGATGATCCAATGCCCACCACGATGACCGCTACCGCCCACAGCGCCAAGCGCCCCATTCTTCCAAGCGCCTGCCCGAGCTGGTTCATGGCGACGGACGGTACCCAGCGCCTACCTTCAGCGCCATGCCGGTGCAGCACGACGAAGCCCTGCGCGCACTGCTCGAAAGCGTGCGGACGATCGCCGTCGTGGGCATCAAGGCGGGCGCGGGTGATGACGCCTACAGGGTGCCGGCCTACATGCAAAGGCACGGCTACAGGATCGTCCCGGTCTCTCCAAAGCTCGACACGGTCTTGGACGAACCCTGTGTGGGGAGCCTCGATGCGCTCACTGAAACCCCGGACCTGGTCAACCTGTTTCGCGCAGCGGCCCACCTCCCCGCCCATGTGGATGAAATCCTGGCCCTCGAACCTCACCCGCGTGCAGTCTGGATGCAGCTCGGGATTCGCCATGAGGAGGCCGTTCAGCGCCTCGAAGCCGCGGGCATCGAAGTCATCGAGGATCGCTGCCTGATGGTCGACCACGGGCGGTTGCTGGGCAGCACACCGCCCCTGCGGATCCCGGTGCACTACGACTTCGCATCGACGGTCTGCTACGTGGCGCATCGGGTGCTGACGCGCATGGCGCCCGCACTCGACGAGCTGGGGATCGAGCTGGCGTGGACGCCCGTCGACCTGATCTCGATCACGGGCTACCCGCGAGGCGTGGAGGTACCCGAGGAGCGGCGCGCCAATGCGCGCCGGATCGGAGTCGATCTGGGAGTCGCGGTGGAGCCGCCGGCGTATTGGATGGACTCGCGGCCGGCCGCAGCCGGGGCATTGTTGGCAGCGCGATCGGGTCGGATCGGCGCAGAAGCGACCTGGCGCGAGCGCATCTGGACGGCCGTCTTCGAGGAACGCCGGAGCGCCCCGACAGAAGCGGAGGTCGTCACCTGGGCCGGCCAGCTCGGGTTCGCGATCGACCCGGTCGAACTCGAACGGGCGACCGGTGAACTGGACGAACTCACCGGGGAAGCCCGGGAGGCACAGGTCACCGGCGTCCCGACCTTCATGCTCGGCCGTTGGCCGTTCGGCGGCATCCAGACCGAGGAGACCATGGCCCACATCCTGGAACGCTTCGCGCGGAAGGCCCGCCGTGGAGAGATCTCATGAGTGCCCGAAGCCGTGATCGGGGAGACCGCGTTGTCTGGTCCTCGGAACGAGGCGACCTGCGATCCCCGCGCAGCCGTCCCAGGGACGAAGCGGCCGTCGTCGAAGGTGACGGCATCATCCGTGTCCAGCGCGAAACGAAAGGCCGAGGCGGAAAGACCGTGACCACCATCTCGGGGCTCCCGCTCCCGAAGCCCGACCTGCGCGATCTCGCCAAGGACCTGAAACGCCGCTGCGGTACCGGCGGCGCGCTGAAAGAAAACGTGATCGAAATCCAGGGCGACCACCGCGACACCCTCGTCACCGAACTCGAAGCCAGG
>JAAELW010000096.1 GCA_024226235.1 bacterium | reverse complement strand
GCCTCCGCCCTGATCTCTCGCCGCCGTCGTACCTTCGGCGCATCGCCGGCGGGTCTTTACCGCCCTCGCTGCGGTCCGCGTTCAGATATCGGACTCAGAGGGCGCGCATTCCGGTGATGTGCTCGCCGAGGATGAGGGTGTGAATGTCGTGGGTGCCTTCGTAGGTCCGAACGGTCTCGAGGTTCACCATGTGGCGCATGGCCTGGTAGTCGTCGACGATGCCGTTGGCGCCGAGGAGATCTCGTGCGACTCGGGCGATCTGGAGCGCGATATCGACGTTGTTGCGCTTGGCCATCGAGACCATCGTATGGTGGAGCTTGCCTTCGTCCTTGAGCCGGCCGAGGCGGTAAGCCAGCAGCTGGGCCTTGGTGATCTCGGTGAGCATGTCGGTGAGCTTTGCCTGGGTGAGCTGCTTGGAAGCCAGCGGTCCGCCCTGCACGATGCGCTCACGGCTGTATTCGACGATTTCGTCGAAGCACGCCATTGCGGCCCCGAGTACACCCCAGGCGATGCCGTAGCGGGCCTGCGTGAGGCATGAGAGCGGTCCCTTCATGCCCTTGGCTTCGGGTAGGCGGCTCTCTTCGGGGAGCCGCACGTCCTGCAGGAAGAGTTCCGAGGTCACCGAGCCGCGTAGGGAAAACTTGCCCTTGATGTCCCGGGCCTCGAAGCCCGGCGTGCCCCGGTCGACCAGGAAGCCGCGTACGCCTTCTTCAGTCTGTGCCCAGACGATTGCCAGATCGGAGACGCTGCCGTTCGTGATCCAGCGCTTGGTACCGTTCAGGATCCAGCCGTCTCCTTCGCGTACGGCCTTGGTGCGCATGCCTTGCGCGAAGCTTCCAAAATCCGGTTCGGTCAGGCCGAAGCAACCGATCGATTCCCCCGCGGCCATGGCGGGCAGGTACTTCTTCTTCTGGGCTTCCGAACCGTATGTATGAATCGGGTACATGCACAGAGAACCCTGCACCGAGGCGAACGAGCGCAGCCCCGAGTCGCCCCGCTCGAGCTCTTGCATCACCAGCCCGTACGCCACGTTGTTCATGCCCGCGCAGCCGTAGCCCTGGAGGTTTGCTCCGAACAGGCCGAGTTCTGCGATTCCGGGTACGAGCTCCATGGGGAAAGAGCCGTCCTGGCGGACGTGTTCCTGGATCACCGGCAGGAATTCCTGGGTGACCCAGCTCCGCACCGTGTCGCGGGCGAGTAGCTCCTCTGCGGAAAGCTCCTCGTCGAGAAGCAGGAAATCGACGCCTTTGAACATCAGGGCCTCCGGGCAGAAAGCCCGCACAAGGTAGCGCGCTCGGGATGCAAGAAGGGCCCGGTGTATTTCCACCGGGCCCTTCACTCCCCGCGCGGGGGAGGATCGACTGCAGGATCGGCTACGCCGCGCCTCGCTCGAGCTCGCGAACCTTGCGCTGGAGCGCGTTGACCTTGCGCTGAAGCTTGGTCACTTCGCCCTGGCTGGCGATTCGCATCGTCTCGAGCACCGCGTCGACGCCGTTTTCGAGCGCCTGCTCGGTGTCCTTGCGGATGCGGTCGGTGGCCGCCTCGATGTCCTTGCGCTGCTTCTCCGCACGCTTGACCCATTCGTTCTTGCGCAGCTCCGTGCGGAACTTCTTCAGGCGACGTTCGGCGTTCTTCTCGAACTCCTTGCGGCGCTTTTCGGCGCGCTTCTGGAGCTGGTCGAATTCATCACCCAGCTGGGTGAAGGCCTCTTCGACGCGCTCCACGCCTTCCTCGATGAGGTTGCTGTTCTTGGATCGTGCTCGTTTGGTTGCCATCTCGTGGTCTCCTGTCCCGGCCGGCTCGGTTTCTGGTGCCCCTCCTGGGCTCCTGTCCCGGCCGGCTCAAAGCCATGTTCAAAAAGAACTTAGACACGACGCGTCAACGCGTCAAGTCGCGAGATGAAACAATTATTCCTCATGTAATTCAGCTGGTTACAATTGACGCGATGCATCAGCTCGACGCGGTGCATTACCACCGAAGAGCAGCACTGCCCCAGCTGAAGCCCGAGCCGAAGCCCGTCAATGAGACCAGGTCTCCCCTCTTCAGGGCCCCTTCCCGTTCGGCTTCGGCCAACAGGATCGGGATGGACGCGGCCGAGCAGTTCCCGTAGCGCTGGATGTTGTTTCGCAGCTTCTCCGCGGGGATCCCCAGATTGTTCGCGACGTACTCGTTGATCCGCAGGTTCGCCTGGTGGAAGAAGAACAGGGAGATGTCTTCGAGTTTCACGCTGGCTGCATCGAGGGTTTCGCGCAGCACCTGGGGCATGCGTGTCACCGCGTGCTTGAAGACGAACTTGCCCTGCATCGAGGGGAAGTGGGCACGTCGATCCATCATCTCCTGGTTGATGCGACCCGGAACGCAGGAGGTCGGTGCTTCGAGCCAGAGCTTCTTGGCGTATTTGCCTTCGGCGTGGAGTCGCATCTCGAGGATGTCCGAGCGGTCGTCTTCGTCGGTGTTGGCTTCGACGACCACTGCGCCGGAACCGTCACCGAACAAGACCGTCACGTCACGGCCATGGGTGGAAAAATCGAGGCCCGTCGAGTGCACCTCACATCCCACCACCAGTACGCGTTGGTACTGGCCCGAGGCCACCAGGCTGCGCGCCACCGTGAGGCCGTAGAGAAACCCGCTGCATTGGGCCTGGAGGTCGAAGCACGGCATGTTGCCTCCGAGCCTCGCCTGCAGGAAGAACGAGGTGCCCGGAAAATCCGCCTGGGAGGAAAGCGTCGCCAGCACGATGCAATCGATCTGGTCCGGCTCGAGCTCTGCCGCCTCCAGTGCCTGACGCGCCGCGGCCTCTGCCAGATCGACAGGTTGCTGTCCTTCGGTGATGTAGCGGCGTTCGACGATCCCCGAGCGCTGGCGGATCCACTCGTCGCTCGTATCCATCAGTTCCTCGAGATCCTTGTTGGTCACGACACGATCCGGGAGATACATCCCTGTCCCGGTGATCTTCGTTCGAATCGTCATCTCTGCCCCCCTCGAGCCAGGAACGGCTCTTCACCATCGAATACGATCGGTCCATCCAGCATCTCTTCCGCCCGCTCCAACACCTCGGCCAGGCCAGTGCTGTGCAGTGCGGATACGGGCACCGCGTGATGCTCTGCGGCCAGCTGTGCTCCGTCGCCGGCCGGTAGCCGATCGATCTTGTTGAACACGAGCAGCTCGGGCGTCGCGTCCAGCCCGATGTCGGCGAGCACGCCGCGCACGGCCTTCATGTGACGTTCGATATCCGGATTCGAAGCGTCGACCACGTGAAGGAAGAGCTTGGCTTCGCGAAGCTCTTCCAGGGTGGCCTTGAACGCGGCGACCAGATCCGGCGGCAGATTCCGGATGAAGCCCACGGTATCGGTGATGATCACTTCCTGGTCGCGCGGGAAGCGCAGTCGTCGGGAGGCCGGGTCGAGCGTCGCGAACATCTTGTCCTCGATGTGCACGTCCTTCTGCGTCAGCGCTCGCAGAAGAGTGCTCTTGCCGGCATTCGTGTAGCCGACGATCGATAGCACCGGCAGGCCGCGCCGTGTCCGCCGGGAGCGGCGGTGCTCGCGCTGGCGCTGGAGGTTCTTCAGGTCGCGTTCCAACCGGGCCACCCGTTCGCGAACTCGGCGTCGGTCGATCTCGAGCTTCTGCTCGCCGGGCCCGCGTCCTCCGATCCCGCCGCCCAGGCGCGATAGCGAGGTGTCCCGCTGCGAGAGCCGTGGCAGCACGTATTTGAGCTGGGCCAGTTCGACCTGCAGCTTGCCATCCCGGGTCTTGGCGTGCTGGGCGAAGATATCGAGGATCAACTGGGTGCGGTCGATGACCCGCAGTTCGAGCCGCTCGGCCAGGTTTCGGGCCTGGGCTGCGGAGAGATCGTCATCGAAGATCACCAGGTCGACGTCGGATTGGAAGCAGCCGATCAACAGATCCTGCAGCTTTCCGGCGCCGACCACGGTCTTCGGGTCCGGGCGCCGCCGGTTCTGCACCATCACGTCGATGACGTCGACACCGGCCGAGCGCGCGAGTTCGCGCAGCTCTTCCGTCGAGTAATCCGTGTCCTCCCGGGAGCGCCCGGCGGTCACGACCACCAGGATCGCGCGCTCACCAGAACCGACCTTGCGAGTCTGCGACGTGCGCGCGAGTTCTTCCTCGAGCGCACGGATCCAATCCTGGAAGTCGAGATCGAGCCGGGCCGGTGCTGTCGGATCGAGTTCCTGGATGCCGGTGCCCTGGTCGTTCTCGGGCATCAGTGCGGCGGTATACGCAAGGCCGGGGAGCCCGTCCTCCTGGGCCTGGATCGAGATCATCGCATCGAAGCGCAGCACTGCGAGGTCGGTCAGGTCGTCACGGGTGAGAGCCTCCGTGCCCAGATGCGTGTGAACGCAGCGCAATCCGCGCAGCCGTCCCGAGCCGGCACGCATCCGGCCCCACTCCGGCATCTCGATGCTCGAGGGTGTGCCGACCATGACGTGGGTCACGTCGCCGCGGCGATCCACGAGCACACCGGTCTGGCGCCGGATCTCGCGTGAGATTTCGGTCAGTTCGCGGGCCAGTTCCTGGCTCACCAGACGGTTGGCGGGGACGCTTCTTCGTCCCAGGCGCTCGAGCCGCTTCACCTGGTTGGCCTTGAGGCCGTGGGTGTTTCCGAAGACGCGGATGAAAATTCCTCGGGAGGAAGCTTGCAGCAGGGAGTCGGGCGGAAGGTACGAGAGGGTATTCCAACCCGCCATTCCGGTCCCCGCGGGGCACACAAAGTGATGTCCGGATCGGTGTCGAGGATTACTCTTTTGAGCCAGCTTGCCGAAACATGCAGGGGGTCCAGCCGACAGGCTGCTCGACCGCAGCGATCCCCTCGGTTCCAGGTTTCTCTGGTTTCGAGCAAATACAGGGAGAGAGGGGCCGATGCCCGAACCGGACGGAAATCTCGCGGTGCTCGTGCTTGCCGCCGGCAAGGGTACGCGTATGAAGTCGGCTCGGACCAAGGTCCTCCATGAGGTCGCCGGGCGTCCGATGCTCGACTACCCGCTCAGCGTGGCGGAGGCGCTGGCGCCCGAGCATCTGATCGCGGTGATCGGCCGTGATGCCGAAACGGTGGAAGAGGCCTTTGCGGGTCGCGCCACATTCGTCCTGCAGGCCGAGCAACTCGGCACTGCCCACGCGGTGCAGACCGCGCTGCCGTTGCTGGGTGATTTCCGGGGGGACGTGCTGATCCTCTACGGCGATACGCCTCTGCTTCGAGCCGAGAGTATCGCGCGCATGGTCGAGCTGAAGGCCGAAACCGGTTCGCCGCTGACGATGCTCACCTCACCCGAGCCGCTCCCCGGCCTGATCGTCCGCGATGCGGCGGGCAAGGTCGAGCGCATCGTCGAAGTCACCGATGCCTCAGCCGAGGAGCTCACGATTCAGGAGGGCAATACCGGAGTCTATCTGGTGGATTCGGAGTTCCTGGCCAAGGCGCTCTCCCAGCTCGACGATCGCAATGAGCAGGGCGAGCTGTATCTGACCGATATCGTCGCTGTGGCTTGCAAGGCAGGACACCCAGTCGAGGCCTTGCGGCTCGAAGATGCCGATGAAGCGATGGGCGTGAACGACCGCGCCCAGCTGGCCCGAGCCTCAGCCGTACAGCGTCGCCGCAATGTGGAGCGCTTGATGGCCGACGGTGTCACCTTCGTCGACCCGGATGCGAGCTACATCGATACCGGAGTCGAGATCGGTGCAGATACATTGATCGAGCCGGGTGTCGTCATCACCGGACCGACGACGATCGGTGCGAACTGTCACATCAAGCCCCATTGCGTGATCGAGTCGAGTCGTCTCGACGACGAGTGCGTGATCGGGCCGGCCGCGCATCTGCGCCCGGGCTCGACGCTCGGCCGCGGCGTCCGCCTCGGAAACTACGTCGAAGTCAAGAACAGCGATCTCGGCGAAGGCGTGAAGGCTGACCACCTTTCCTACATCGGAGATGCGGATGTCGCTGCCGGTGCTGCGTTCGGATGCGGGTCGATCACCGTCAACTACGATTGGAAGGACAAGCATCGGACGATCGTGGGCGAGCGGGTTCGCATCGGCTGCAACGTGAACCTGATTGCGCCCCTCACCCTCGAAGATGATGCCTTCGTGGCCGCGGGGACGACGGTGACCAAGACCGTGGCGACCGATGCCCTGGCCGTTTCGACAGGACGGCAGAAGAATCTGGATGGCTGGGGCGCGCGTTGGCGCGCCAAGTCGGGAACCAAGGACGAAGGTTAGGGTTCGGAGTGTAGTTGGCTCGCGGATTGCGGCCTGTTCAGATTGAATCGGATTCGGATTGAATCGGGCTCGGATTGGTTCGGGCAGGATGCCTGTCGTCGAGTTGAAATGAGGGGAACTCCATGTGCGGAATCGTCGGCTACGTCGGATCGGGTCGCAGCGCCCAGGAGGTGTTGGTCGATGGCCTTCGCCGTCTCGAGTATCGCGGATACGATTCCGCGGGCGTGGCGATCTGGGATGGCGAGGAGCTAAGCGTCCGCCGAGCCGTCGGCAAGCTGATGAACCTCGATGCATCCCTTCATCAGCAGCCCCTTGCCGGGTCTGTCGGTATTGGCCATACGCGCTGGGCCACGCACGGCAAGCCGTCCGAGGCCAATGCCCATCCTCATCGCGCTGGCTCGGTGGCGGTCGTTCACAACGGGATCGTCGAGAACCACCAGGAATTGCGAGATGCGCTCCTAGCCGAAGGGCGGGAGATCCTTTCGGAAACGGATACCGAGATCGTCGCTCACCTGATCGATCAGCGGATCGAAGCGGGCAGCGACCTCCTGACAGCAGTGCGTGAGGCCGCGGCGAAGCTCGTCGGCTCCTACGCCCTCGGCGTGGTCTCGACCGCGGATCCGGATTCGGTCGTCGCGGCCAAGAACGGTGGCAGCCCGATCATCCTCGGTCTCGGCCAGGGTGAGTCGTTCCTGGCCAGCGATATCCCCGCCATCCTTCCCTATACGCGGGAGATGGTCTTTCTTCAGGACGGTGAGTTCGCCGCACTCTCGCCAGAGGGCGTGCAGGTGGTCGATGCCCACGGGCATCTCGTGGAGCGGGAGCCCAAGCGCATTGCCTGGGATCCGGTGTCGGCGGAGAAGGGCGGCTTCGATCACTTCATGCAGAAGGAGATCTTCGAGCAGCCCCGTGCGATTCGCGACACGATCGGCACACGTATCCGCGACGATCTCGAGATCGATCTCGACGGGATCGATCTTTCTCCGGACAAGGCCAAGAAGATCGAACGCGTGATCCTGGTCGCGTGCGGCACGGCCTACTATGCATCCCTGGTCGGCAAGTACCTGATCGAGCAGATTGCGGGCGTCCCCGCGGAGGTCGATCTCGCCAGTGAGTATCGCTACCGACGACCGATCATCGACCAGGGCTGTCTGATGGTGCCCGTCTCCCAGTCCGGGGAGACAGCCGACACCCTGGCGGCACTTCGCGAGGGCAAAGAGCGTGGAGCATGGATTCTCTCCGTATGCAATACGAGGGAGTCGACGATCGCCCGGGAGAGCCACGACGTGCTCTATACCCGGGCTGGACCCGAGATCGGGGTCGCCTCGACAAAGTGTTTCACGACCCAGTTCGTCGCGCTCTATCTGCTGGCCCTGAAGCTCGGCATTGCACGAAAGACGCTCAGCGGCGAGAAGCTCGAGCAATCGATCGATGAGCTGCGTCGGCTGCCCCGCATCGTCGAGGAGACGCTGCAGCTCGACGACCAGATTCGAGCCGTGGCCGGGCGCTATTTCCGGGCGTCCAACTTCCTCTTCCTGGGCCGTGGTGTCATGTACCCGATTGCTCTCGAAGGCGCGCTGAAGCTCAAGGAGATCTCCTACATTCACGCCGAGGGCTACGCCGCCGGAGAGATGAAGCACGGTCCGATCGCATTGATCGACGAGAACATGCCCGTGGTCGTCATGGCCAATCAGGGCTCGGTGTACGAGAAGGTCATGTCCAACCTCGACCAGGTGCGCGCTCGAGATGGTCAGGTGATCGCGATTGCTTCGGTTGGAGACGATGCCATCAGCACCAAGGCCGATGCGGTGATCCGCATCCCTGAGCTTGGGGACTACCTGACCGCACTGATCGCGACGATTCCGGTGCAGCTGCTCGCCTACCATATCGCCACACTCAAGGGCACCGATGTCGATCAGCCGCGCAACCTGGCAAAGAGCGTCACCGTCGAGTAATTCCTCGTCATGAAGGTGCTGCGCATTGTCCTTGCCATGAAGGTGCTGCGCATTGCGTGGGTGAATATCGCTACCGCCGCCCTGCTCGCGTGCGGCCAGCCAGAAGCGCCAGCGCCGGAGATCCGTGCGCCTGAATCAGGAGCTGCGCCCCAGCTTCCGGCCGATGCATCCTTCAACGCCCGCCCCGAGATCGTCGCCGACCTGCGCTCCGATATTGCAGCCGTGCGTCACCCATCCGACGGTGGTGGCATGGCTCGCTGGGATTGGGATGGAGGTACGGCACCGGCGCTGGTCGCAGGTGAGAGCGCGAGGTTTCCGATCGTCTTCACAGCGGGCCAGCACGGCATTCGAGAAGGGGGTCTGCTCTTCCTGATGGTTTCTCCCTTTTGGGGCTGGAGCGGTATCCAGTTGGACGACCCCGCCTTTCCGGGCTTCACGGAGGTGGAGACGACCGCGGCCGGCATCCAGCTGGAGCCCCGGGTTCTGGATCGCCATTTGCTGGTCGTGACATTCCGCGGACGAGCTCTCGAAGCGGGCGAGCAGGTGCGTCTCATCTACGGAGCTGGGGCTGCCGGTGCCCATGTGGACCGGTTTGCCGAGCGGGACGCGCCGTTCCAGCTCGCAGTGGATGGCGATGGCGATGGTGTGCGGCGGCTGCTCGCCGAGCCGCTCCGGGTCGACGTCGGCGCGGGCCCGCCCGCCCGACTGATCGCATTGGTGCCGAGTGTGGTCCGGCCTGGTGAGCAGAGCGAGCTTCGCGTCGCCGTGCTCGATGCGGAGGGAAATGCCGGCAGCCCGCTGGGCCGCGATCCGTTCCATGTGCTCGTCGTATCGCCAACGGGTTTCCCGGATCTCGGGCCGATCCAGGTCGGCAGCGACGGAATCGCGGTCGCTTCCTTCCGAGCTCCGGAAACCGGTGGAGGGCGCTTCCATGTCCGTGCTGCCCACGAGGCTTCGTTGGCCAGCACGTCCAATCCGATCCAGATCCATCCCAGTGCGGCTCGCCCACTCTGGGCGGATCTTCATGGCCATTCCCACCTTTCGGATGGCACGGGAACTCCCGACGACTTCTACCGCTATGCGCGGGACGTGGCGGCCCTCGACGTGGCGGCGCTGACGGATCACGACCACTGGGGTCTGCCTTTTCTCGATGCCAGCCCGCCCGCCTGGGAGAAGATCCGCAATGCCGTGCGGCGCTACCACGCACCGGGGCGCTTCGTCGCGTTGTTGGGCTTCGAGTGGACGAGCTGGCTCTACGGGCATCGGCACGTGCTGTACTTCGAAAGCGACGGCGAGGTGATCAGCTCTCTCGATGAAGCCACGGATCACCCTCAGGAACTCTGGGACACTCTGCGCGGGCAGGAGGCCCTGACCTTCGCTCATCATCCGGCGGGTGAGCCGGTTGCCGTGGCCTGGCAGATCGCGCCGGACCCGGTGCTCGAGCCGGTGACCGAGATCGTATCCGTGCACGGCAGCAGCGAGATGGCGCAGACGCCCATGCCAGTGCGTGGTGGGCGTGAAGGCTCGTTCACGGTCGACGCGCTGGGGCGCGGATACCGTCTGGGCTTCGTCGGGAGCGGCGACAGCCACGATGGCCATCCGGGCCTGACCCATCTGGCTTCGCCGAGTGGCGGGTTGGCCGCGATCCTGGCCAAGGATCGAACCCGTGCCTCGGTGCTGGCCGCCCTCAGGGCCCGGCACAGCTACGCGACGAATGGCCCGAGGATCCTGCTGCGCGTTCGTCTGGACGGCCAACCGATGGGAAGCGTGCACGAGGCCCGATCCGAACACCGTCTCGAAGTCGAGGTTGCCGGGACCGGGCCGATCGAAGCGGTCGATCTGATCCAGGGTGGCGAGGTCGTCGCCTCTCTGGCGGGGGAAGGGGAGCTCGTGCTGGCAGTGGAGACGCAGTTGAGAGAGCCGCCCCCCGGAACCCATGCCTACGTGAGGGTCCGCCAGCAAGATGGTGGTGCAGCGTGGAGCAGCCCGTTCTTTTTCGCCGCCGATTGATTGCTACCTTGCGCCGGTTCCCCGCCCCCTCCTTCCTCTGAGAGTGAAGCCCTTGCTCGCTGAATCCCTCGTCGAGGGTCTGAATCCGGAACAGCGCGCCGCCATCGAATGCATTGAGGGCCCACTGCTCGTGCTGGCTGGTGCCGGAAGCGGCAAGACCCGTGTGCTCACTCATCGCATTGCCTACCTGATCGGCGCATGCGGAATCCCGCCGGAAGGCATCCTGGCGGTGACGTTCACGAACAAGGCCGCGGGGGAGATGCGCGACCGGGTCGAGAAGCTGCTCGGTCCGGAGGCCCAGGGGCTCTGGCTCTCGACCTTCCACTCGACCTGTGTGCGTATCCTGCGCCGGGAAATCGGCCAGCTCGGTCGTGAACGCGGCTTCGTGATCTACGACCAATCCGACGCGCTGGGAGTGGTCAAGGAAGCGATGCGCCGGCACTCCCTCGATCCGAAGAACCAGGACGCCCGACGGCTCGGCTGGAGCATCGACCAGTGGAAGAATGCGGGCTGGCTGCCGGCGGAGGCAGCCGAGAAGGCGAATGATCTCGATGCGGAGCAGGCTGCTGAGATCTACGCCACCTATCAAAAGCTTCTGGCAGAGGCGAATGCGCTGGATTTCGGCGACCTGCTGTTGCTGACGGTGGAACTCTTCGAGCGCTACCCAGACGTTCTACGTCATTACCAGGAATGTTGGCAGTACGTGATGGTGGACGAGTATCAGGACACGAACCGGGTGCAGTACCAGCTCGTGCAGCAGTTGGTCGGGCCCCATCGGAACCTGTGTGTGGTGGGGGATCCCGATCAATCCGTCTATGGATGGCGCGGTGCGGACATCCGCAACATCCTCGATTTCGAGCGTGACTTCCCGGACGCCCAGGTGGTGAAGCTCGAACGCAACTATCGCTCGACTCAGCGCATCCTGGCCGGTGCGGATGCGGTGGTGGACAACAACCCGGATCGGCCGCCCAAGAAGATGATCGCAGAGGGCGGTGAGGGTGATCCGATCATTCTCTATCAGGCGCGAGACGAGCGGGACGAGGCGGCCTATGTGGTGCGCCGGATCCTCGAAGGCGTGAAAGAGGGCGATCGCGCCTACGGTCAGCACGCGGTCTTCTACAGAACGAACGCGCAATCCCGGCCGGTCGAAGAAGAGCTTCTCAAGTACGACGTACCCTACGTCGTGGTCGGCGGCGTGCGTTTCTACGACCGCGCCGAGGTGAAGGACGCGCTCTCCTACCTGCGCCTTGCCCAGAATCCGCGTGACGACATGGCGCTTCGTCGGATCGTGAACCGACCGCCGCGGGGAATCGGCAAGACGACCATGGAGCGGGCCGCTGCGGTGGCGGAGGCGCGCACGACCTCATTGCTCGACGGCCTGCGCACGTACGCAGAAGAGTCGGGCGGCCGGGTGCGCACGAAGGTGGCCGAATTCCTGAGGTTGGTGAACGACCTGGCCGAGGGGCTTCCCCATTGGGAGCCTGCGGATGCGATCTCCGCCGTGCTCGACAAGACTGGAATCGTGCGCGGGCTCGAGAAGGAGGCTACGCCGGAGGCCGAGAGCCGGGTCGAGAACCTGCGCGAGTTGATTGCCTCCGCAGAGGATTTCGAGGCCGCGAACCGCGGGCCCGAGGACGAGGGTCGCAGTCTGGTCGAGCTCTTCCTCGATCAGGTGGCGCTGGTTTCGGATCTCGATTCGGCGGAGATGCGGGACGATCGCGTCTCGCTGATGACCGCCCACTCGGCGAAGGGTCTCGAGTTTCCGGTGGTCTTCGTGCTCGGAATGGAGGAGGGTGTCTTCCCCCACCAAGGCTCGATGCGCGATGAACGTGCGGTCGAGGAGGAACGCAGGCTTTGCTATGTGGCGATGACGCGGGCGATGGAGGAGCTGACTCTGGCCCATGCCCTGGAGCGGAGACGGTTCGGAACGCGGACCTTCGGAACCGTTTCGCGGTTCCTTCGAGAGGTTCCCCAGGGTCTGGTAGAAGAGGTGGGCTCGTCCGTCACGACACGATCGATGGAGAGCGAAGGACGCGGTTATGACTACTCCTACGACCAGACCGCACCGGAAGACGGGGAGTCCGGCTCCGCGGGAGCGACGGCTGGCGGGCGGGTGCGGCATCCGGTCTTCGGAGCGGGGACGATCCAGGCCGTGATGGGCCGGGGCCCCGGGCAGAAGCTGCGTATTCGTTTCGACCACGCCGGAGTGAAGACCGTGGTCGTTCGCTACGCCAACCTCGAGCCGGCCTGAAATGAGTGGCCCCATCGATCGGCTCCGCCAGATGCGTCGGCTGGCGTCGAGCATGCGGGTGCAGTTGGAGGTCGCTGTGCTGCGCGCGGGGTTGGACGCGGGCTTGTTCCAGGCACTCGAAGAGCCCATGACGCCCGCCGAGCTTGCCGAAGCCAAGACTGCGCCTCTCGACCTGATCGCCGCATGGCTTCGGGCGGCCCATGCTCACGGATTGCTTCTGCGCCGTGAGGGACGTTTCCAGCCGGCTCCCTATGTGCGTTGGCTCATGGAGGGCCCGGACGCCGAAGCCGCTCGTGCGATGCTCGATCAGACTGCGCTCACCTACGTTCCCCTTCAGGGGCGTCTGCCCGCGCTGCTGCGTGGGGAAGAACGTCCGGTCTTCGGTCGGAATCCGGAAGAGGCCATTCGGGTTGCGATCGGTGCGCGGGTGACTGAAAGGGCGGCCCTCTCCGTACTTCGCCGGCTGCCGGGGGTGCGCGACGCCCGCCGGATCCTCGACGTCGGCTGTGGCTCGGGCAGCTATCTCGCGGATCTGCTCGTTCGATTCCGGGACGCGCTGGGGACCGGCGTCGAACTGGATCCTGCCGTCGCGGAACAGGCGCGCACGCGTCTCCGCGAGGCCGAGGTCTTCCGCCGTTGCGAAATTCTGGAAGGCGACTTCATGGCCTTGACGGTTCCCCGCAACGCATTCGACCTCGTGCTGCTGAACAACAACCTGCACTACTTCGACATGGAGCGGCGGGTTGCCCTGCTCGAGCGGATCCACGGTTGCCTTGCGGACGGCGGAACGCTCGCGATCCAGGCTCCGATGGTCAGCGGGTCAGTGGCGGCTCGCATGTTGGGAGCGCGTGCCAGCATGGCCACGTTCGATCTGTTCCTTCGTGCCCACAAGAATCTTCATGGTCTCCCGGTGATGGCCGAACTCCAGGCCCAGCTGCGAGACGCGGGTTTCACCAGGGTCGGCGATCGCCCCATCCCGCTGGGCGGGATTGCCCGATACGTATGGGCAACGAAGGCTGGCACACGGTAGATGCGAAGGGATTGGTCCGACGCGAATCGGAACCTGTGGAATGACCGGGTTCCGATCCACGTGGGAAGCGATTTCTACGGCGTGGAGGCCTTCAAGGCCGGAGCCGAGTGCTTGCACGCCTATGAAATCGATGAGGTGGGCGAACTCGAGGGCCTCGATCTGGTGCATCTCCAATGCCATTTTGGAATGGACACGCTGGCCTGCGCCCGGCGTGGCGCTCGGGTGACGGGCCTCGATCTCTCAGAGGCAGGCATCGCGGCGGCTCGGAAGCTGGCGGTCGAGATCGGTATTCCGGCTCGCTTCGTGGTGGCGAACCTGTATGACGCCGTGGAAGCGCTCGGCGAGACGTACGACGTGGTCTATACCGGCCGTGGCGCGCTCAATTGGCTTCCCGATGTCAGTCGCTGGGCAGAAGTTGTCGCGGCCTTGTTGCGACCCGGCGGGTTTCTCTACCTGAATGAGTTCCACCCGGTGACCGACATGATGGCCGACGAGTCGTTCGAGATCGAGCACGACTACTTTGGCCGGCCCGAGGGCTACATTTCCGACGAAGACCTCACTTACACGGAAACCGGGGAGCGGGCGGAGCACACGGAATCTCACGAGTGGATCCACCCCACCAGTGCGGTGATCACCGCGCTGCTCGACGTCGGTTTCCGGATCGAGCTCTTCCGCGAGCACGATTTCACCGTGTACGGACGGTTCCCGTTTCTCGAAGTGGAATCAGACGGGATCCGGCGCGTTTACCGCACGCCCGAAGACAAGCCGCGGCCACCGTTCATGTACTCGATTCGCGCGCGCAAGTAGACCAACAGGCCTAACCTCGTTGGTAGCTTCGCTCCAGGTTCTGGCGGCGGCGGGAGTGTTCGAGCGCGAGTTCGATCAGCCTGTCCAGGAGGGCCGGGTAGGGGAGCCCCGAGGCTTGCCAGAGCCTGGGAACCATCGAGACGTCGGTAAAGCCCGGAAGGGTATTCACCTCGTTCAACCAGACTTCTTCCGTTTGTTTGTCGATGAAGAAATCCACCCGTGCCATGCCGCGTCCTTCGAGCACCCGAAAGGCTTCGATGGCGAGCTCTTGCAGTCGTGCAGTCTGCGCGTCAGAGAGCGGCGCTGGAACCCGCAGTTCCGTGGCTTCATCGACGTACTTCGATTCGTAGTCGTAGAAATCCGCGTGGGGGACGATCTCGCCAGGCACGGAGGCTTCCGGCTCGTCATTGCCGAGCACCGCCACCTCGACCTCCCTGGCATCGACTCCCAGTTCGATCAGGATCTTGTCGTCGAAGCGGGCGGCCTCTTCGAGAGCAGGACCCAGCTGCGCGGCGCGTTCCACCTTCGAAATGCCGACGGAGGAGCCGAGGTTGACGGGCTTCACGAAGAGCGGAAGGCCGAGCTCCGCGATCAAGGCGCGGCTGGCCCCATCCTGTCCACGGGCGATCTCACTGGTTCGGATGCAGACGCCCGGGACGACCGGCAGCCCAGCGGCAGCCAACAGACGCTTTGCCACGTCCTTGTCCATCGCGACTGCCGATCCGAGCACACCCGCACCGACATACGGTACGCCCGCCAGTTCGAGGAAGCCCTGAAGTGTGCCGTCTTCTCCGCCTGTGCCATGCACGATCGGCAGCACGACGTCGAGCTCTGCTGCGGTGGTGCCGCGCTCGACAGACACCAGAGTGCGTTGGCCCGGTATGGCCGGAAGAGTGACTTCCTCCTCCTCGAGTACGGCCTCCGGCAGAAGATCCGGCCCGCCAAGATGCCAATGCCCCTGCTTGGAGATGGCGATCAGTTGGACGTCGTAGCGCGCGGGATCGAGGGCCTGGAGGATGGACGTCGCCGAGGCGATCGACACCTCGTGTTCGACCGAGCGTCCGCCGTAGATGATACCGACACGGATCTTGGCCATTCCCACCCCCGGCAGGCGAGCATAGCTTGACCGGTCAGGCCGGCCCCTTCTATCCTCCCAGAATGGCCATCCACCCGGAATTGAAGCAGAAAGAGGCGGACCTGCACGACTTCCTGCGGGCTTCGGGTCGCGTGCTGGTGGCCTTCTCCGGGGGCGTGGACTCGAGCTATCTGGCCTTGGCTGCGAAGCGAGCGCTGGGCGAAGGTGCGTTGGCGGTCACCGCCGTCTCTCCGTCGTATTCGGATAGCCACAGAAAAGTGGCCGACGAGGTCGTGGCTCGCTTCGAAATCGCCCATCGCTACATCGACACCCACGAGATGGACCAGGAGAGCTACCGCGCCAACGGGCCCGACCGCTGCTACTTCTGCAAGACCGAGCTGTTCGAGGTGTTGGGCCGGATGCGCGATGAGCAGGGCTTCTCCGCGGTTGCCTACGGCGTGAATACGGATGATCAGGGAGATTTTCGCCCAGGCCATCGCGCCGCGGATGAGCACGGGGTTCTTTCGCCCTTTCTCGATGTCGCGCTCTCGAAGGCAGAGATCCGTGCGCTCTCCCGGGAGGCCGGGCTGCCCACCGCCGATCTTCCGGCCTCCGCATGCCTGGCTTCCAGGCTTCCCTATGGAACGAGGGTGACGCCCGAGCGTTTGAAGCAGGTCGAAGAGGGAGAGGATCGATTGCGTGCGTTGGGCTTCCGGCAGCTGCGACTTCGCCATCACGGTCTGGTGGCACGAGTCGAGATCGATCCGGTGGAGCTTTCGCTTGCACTCGACCCGGAGATGGCCCGCGCGATCGTCGCGGCGCTGAAACCATTGGGTTTCCGGTTCATTTCCCTCGATCTGGAGGGCTATCGAACGGGTGCGCTGAACGAGGTGCTGTCGGAGAGCGTTCGTTCGTGAGTCGACCGCTGGCGGTTTCCTGTCAGGGCGCGCCCCGCGATCTTGGCCACGATCAGGGTACCTTCGCTCGTCACTGCATTGCTGCGGCATTGCGTGAAATCCCGCGTTCCAACCTTCTCGACCGTCTCCTGCCGGATCCCCGCGCGCCCGAGGTCCGTCTGGGTCGCGACATGCGCCGCTACTTTCCCCATCTGTTCGAGCGAACGATTGGCATGGCACGGGGGGCTCGCGTGAGCGAGCGCGAGCTGTGGAGATTGCTCGAGCGCCATGCCGATGCGGGAAGCGGTGCGACGATTGCAGCAATCGGGAAGCCCACCCGTCTGGTGCGCGCGATCGACTACCCGTCGACCGATCTGTTGCTGCGCCGAAGCGAGCCGGGAGAGGGAGATTTCCGCTCGATCGAGCTGGTGTTGCCCGGCATCGTTCCGGCTCTGGTGGGTGTGAATGAGCACGGTTTGGCGGTCTCCGCGAGCTGGGACCCCGCGGCGCCCAATCCAGCGGGGCCGCGCGCCAGCGCAGCACCGGCCCTCGTGCTTGGCCAGGACTGCCTTCAACGTTTCGACGCCGTGGGAGCCGCCCTCGAGTGGTGCGAGCGTCGCCCAGCGGCTGGCCCGACGACTCTGATCCTGGCGGACGCGGCTGGCGCCGCCGCGGCCGTTCACGTCGCAGGCAACGAACGACGTGTCGTCCTTCCGACCGATGATCTGCTGATTGCTCCGATCGGTAGCGAACGCGCGCAGTGCATCGGGAAAGCTGCGTCTGCCCAGCCAGAACGGAGCATCGCAAGCCTGCACCAGATTCTCGACCAGGCGAACGAGCCAAAGCGCACTCGCGTAATCATCGAAGCCGGTACCCCACGTCTGGGTCTGGGCTCCGTCAACGGCGACACGAACTGGCTCACCCTCTAGAACCCCCGCCCGTTCAGAAACGGGGCCGTGGCTGGGGTCGGCGTGGATTCGGGCGAAGTAGGCGCCCCAGCGCTCGATGGGGACTGGTTTTCCGGATTGGGTGGCTATCAGGCTTGTGAAGGGTGCGTTCCGGTCCGAGGCTGCGATTACGAGGGACGAGTCCTTTGTGGCGGGCTCGGTGCGTGTCAGGACGGGCTCGCCGATCGGCTTCCATGCGCCGTACAGTTGGCCGTTCCTGGCGTACCAGAGGCGGTAACCACCCGGGTGGAGGCTCTTCGGAAGCAGCCAGCGGAAACCCGAGAGCGCACCGGTCGTCACGTGTTCGGTCACTCCATCCCGTGCGAGGCCGTTGAAATGGGTGTGACCGCTCAGCACATAGGCGACGCCGTGTCTGGCGAACAGGTCTTCGTCGGAAGCCAGCTGGTCTTCGTCGTCGAAAGGCCAGCTCGGGTCGAGCAGGAACGGTTCGTGGTTGAGTACGACCTGGGTCTGCTCGCGGTGCAAGGAGAGGTCCTGGTCCAGCCATGTCCGCACATCGTCACGCATGGTTCCGAAGGTCCATGCCTGCTTGTTCAAGAAACCAGGCTCCGGTCGATGGGTATCCAGAGCGATGAAATGAAAATTGCCATGGTCCCAGCTGAAATGGGTCGGTCCCTGGATTCGTCTCCACAGGCCGGTTCCGAAATCCGGATCGGTCGGAGAGACCATGGGATTCTCGCTACCCACGATCTCGTTGTTTCCGATCGTGTCGAATACCGGGACGCCCCGGTCGCGGATGAGTGAGCGGTAGAAGGTGAGCCATCGGGCGGCGACCTCCGGCTGTGCATTGTTGCATTCGAGCAGGAGGTCGCCGGTGTTGATGACGAAGCTCGGATCGAGGGCGAAGACCTCGTCGAAGGCCGCTCGGATGGGTTCGGCGACGGCACCCAACGGGCTTCCCGGCCGGCCAAACTCGTCCAGATACGCTTGGAGGAGGGCACCTCCGGATCGCGCCGGCTCCGCGGTGGGCAGGGCTGCCCGAAGCTCCGCATCGATTTCCTCGTCCGAGCGGGTCGGGAAGAAACGTCCGACCACCCACCGCCCGAGTCCGTAACCGATCCTCTCCGGGATCCACCACGGTCGTTTGGGAATGGACCAGGTGAGTAGATCTTTTGCCTCTTCGTAGACATGGGCATCGGAGATCTGGATGAAGAAGAACTCATCCGCCGCCTCCGTGCTGCGTTGAAGCGCGAAGTCACCGCCACCCTTCCGATACCATGTCTCGGCCGAGTACCCATGGGGGCGGGTCAGCGCGACGAAGTGGCCCTCGGCTGGAAGCGTGTAGCTCCCGTCTGCGGCGGTCCGAACGACGTCGCGCCCGTTGCTGATCGCAACGCCAGCGAGGCCCGGCTCGCTCTGGTCGAGCCGGCCGTTGCGATCGACATCCTCGAAAACGACGCCGCGAAGCTCTGCTGCGTTCGCATCCAGCGCGGTCGCTGCCAGCAGGATTGCACCCAGGACCCAACGCAGACACGGGTTTCTGGGCCTCGTCAGCATCAGCCCGCTCAGCGGCGCCTTCCGCCTCCGCGGCGCCCACCGCCGCCTTGGCGTCCACCCCCGCCACCGCCGCGCCCGCGCCCATCACCGCTGCCGCCGCGTCCGCGCCCATCACCGCTGCCGCCGCCGCCGCTGCGTCGCCGGCCGCGCGGACGATCATCTTCCCGCGGGTTGTCTTCGGCCTCGGCCTCCGCTTTCGGATCCTCGTCGTGGACGCCTGTTTCCGGCTTGTGCTCTTGCAGATAGGAGCTGCAGATTGCCGCCAGTTCGCGGAGGCCTTCATCGGAGCCGGTCAGGCTCTTGACCAGGGGTACCAGGCGGTCGATGTGGAACTCCCGGTCGCGAACCGAAAGGTGACGGATCTCATGCTCCACCTTGTTCGCGAGACGCTCGCGAACACGTTCGAGAAGATCCGTCTCGGTCGGAAGCGGGCGCTCCAGCACCTCGATGCGATTCACCTTCTGCAGGTTGCGGAAGCTGCCCACATCCAGGCCGGAGATCAGCGAGAGTGCCGTGCCGGCCTTGCCCGCCCGACCCGTACGTCCCGTCCGGTGAACGTAGACCTCTGCCGATTCGGGAGCCGCGTAGCTGATGACGTGGGAGAGATCACTGATGTCGATGCCGCGAGCGGCCACGTCGGTGGCGATCAGGAAACGCAGCTTGCCCGCCTTGATGCGGGCCATCGCCTTCTCGCGGGCCACCTGGGTGAGATCTCCGGAAATCTGGTCTGCATCGAAGCCATGGCGTTGCAGGTAGGAGGTCACGAAACGGACATCATCCTTGGTGTTGCAGAAGATGATCGCGCTCTCGGGGTCCTCGTATTCGAGAATGCGCCGCAGGTTTGCCTCTTTCTCCTGGGCCGTCGTCAGGTAGAAGAAATGGTCGATCTCGGACGGAGAGCTGTGGCCCTCGACGAGCGAGATGAACTCGGGCTCGTTGAGGAAGGCTCGCGAGAGGGCGAGTACCCTCTCGGGCATCGTTGCGGAGAACAGACACGATTGGCGTTTCTCGGGCAGGTAGCTTCGGATCTCCTTCATGTCCGGCCAGAAGCCAAGCGAGAGCAGCTCGTCCGCTTCGTCGAACACGACGATCTTCACCGCGTCGAAGGACATTCGCCCCGCGCCCAGGTGATCCAGGATGCGGCCCGGCGTTCCGACGATCACGTGGACGCCTTCCTCCAGCGCTTCCACCTGGGGGCCGTAGGCCGTGCCGCCATAGACCGGCAGGCAACGCAAGCCGCGGTGCTCGCCGAGCGCCATCAGTTCTTTGCTGATCTGACCGGCGAGCTCGCGCGTGGGTGCCAATACGAGGGCCTGCGGCGCGGCCAGCTCCGGGTCCACCTCGGCGGCGATCGGGATGCCGAAGGCGCCGGTCTTTCCACTGCCGGTACGGGCCTGGACGATCAGATCGCCCCCGTTCCGCATCACCGGGATGGATTGGGACTGAACCGGCATGGGTTTTTCCCAACCCAGGTCGGAAATGCCCTGGCGGATGTCCTCGGGCAGCTCCTGGAATAGCTCGTCGCCTTGATCGGTGTCACTCAAGATCGCCGCACGGTACCGGATTCCCCTCCGGGCCGCTCCGAAACGCCTTTCCGGCTTCATCTGCGGCCCACCTGGAGGTCGTTAGAATCAGCCTCCATGTCCCGGATCGTCCCCGAAGATGCCAAGCGGGTGGCCGCGTTGGCGCGCCTGCGTCTCGACGACGAGGAGCTATCAGAGATGACGGCTCACCTGGAGCGGATCCTCGGGTACGTGGACCTGCTTTCCGAGGTGGATACGGCTGATGTCGAGCCCACGGCCCACGCGATTCCCCTCGCTACCCCCACACGTGAAGACGAGCCCAGCGGGGAGTTCGCGCCCGAGCAGGCGATGGCCAATGCGCCGGCTGCGGAAGACATGGCGTTCGCCGTCCCGAAGGTGCTCGACGACGAGGTGACGGGCTGAACATGAGTGAACCTTTCGGCAGCGTGTCCGAGCTGCGGTCCGCGCTCGACTCCGGAGAGACCAGCAGCCGTGAACTCATCCAGCGCGCACTGGAGCGAGCGGCAGGCGTGGGCGAGCGCCTCTCCGCATTCGTCGGCCTGCAGAATGAGCAGGCGCTTTCCGCCGCCGATGCCGCGGATGCCCGGCGCGCAGCGGGTGAGGTGCGTTCCCCATTGGACGGCCTTCCGCTCGCGATCAAGGACAACATCGTTCAGCAGGGTGAACCCGCGGGCTGTGCGTCGCGCATCCTCGAAGGGTACGTCTCACCGTTCGATTCCACGGCCGTTGCGAAGCTGCGCGGTGCAGGCGCTGTGGTGATTGGACGAGCCAACATGGACGAGTTCGCAATGGGCTCGTCCACCGAGAACTCCGCCCACGGGCCGAGCCGCAACCCCTGGGATCCGGAGCGTTCGCCCGGCGGGTCGTCCGGCGGCTCCACTGCAGCTGTTGCGGCCGACATCGTGCCGCTTGCTCTCGGCAGCGACACCGGCGGTTCGATCCGCCAGCCCGCGGCGTTCTGTGGGGTGGTTGGAATGAAGCCCACCTACGGACGGGTGTCTCGCTGGGGATTGGTGGCGTTCGCGTCCTCGCTCGACCAGATCGGTCCGCTCGGCCACAGCGCTGCGGATTGCGCGGTATTGCTCGATGCGATCAGTGGTCACGACCCCGCGGATTCGACGTCTCTCCCCGAACCGGCACTCACGACCGCATCGGCGCTCACTGGCGACGTCTCTGGCCTGGTCATCGGCCTCCCTCGCGAGTACTTCGAGACAGAAGGGGCCGATCCGGCCGTGCTCGAACTGGTGCGCGCGGCTGCCGCCCGCCTTGAAGCCGAGGGCGCAAAGCTCGTGGAGGTCGATCTTCCGCATTCCCGCTATGCGGTGGCCGCCTACTATCTGATCGCCACAGCCGAGGCTTCGAGCAACCTCGCCCGTTTCGATGGCGTGCGTTACGGCCGGCGAGCGGAAGGTGCCGCCAGCCTGACCGATCTCTATGAGCGCAGCCGTTCCGAGGGCTTCGGAAGTGAAGTGAAGCGTCGCATCCTGCTCGGAACCTATGTGCTGTCCGCAGGCTACTACGACGCCTACTATCGCAAGGCACAGAAGATCCGGACCCTGCTCCGCCGGGATTTCGAAGCGGCCTTTGCCGGCTGTGACGTGCTGCTGACGCCGACCACCCCGGAGACCGCATTCCGGCTGGGCGAGAAGACCGAGGATCCGTTGACCATGTATCTCTCGGATATCTACACGGTCTCGGCGAACCTGGCCGGCCTGCCCGGCGTCTCTCTCCCGTGCGGCCTGGCCGAGGGGCTTCCGGTGGGGCTCCAGGTGCTGGGGCCTCCGATGGAGGATGCCACGGTGCTGCGGGTTGCCGATGCCTACCAACGCTTGACCGACCATCATCTGGCGCGTCCGGAGAAGCTCGCATGAGTGCGCATCCCGACTACGAAGTGGTCATTGGCCTCGAGGTCCACGTACATCTGCGAACGCGCAGCAAGCTCTTTTCGACGGCCGGGGTCTCGTACGGCGACCCCCCGAACCATCACACGACGCCTGTGTGTCT
>JAAELW010000095.1 GCA_024226235.1 bacterium | reverse complement strand
TTGGCAACTTAACAAATGGAACCGGCCCCTATCTTAACGGCCCATCTTGGCGGAGTGGCGGGGTTGACAAGGTGTGGCTGGAAGCAGCATGCTCCGGATTGGAGTTCAGGGTGACGGCGAGCGAACGGCTCGCCGGACGAGGAAGGGAAGGACCCGTTCCAAAGAGGGAAGTCGGTCAGAATCCGACGCGGACCCGCCACGGTAGGCGGCCCAACGCCCTCGCCACGAGCCACTGGCGATTCCTGCTGGGAAGGCGGCGAGGGACATGGTCGCGAGCCCGGAGACCTGCCCCGAACGCTCGACAAATTGTGAACCTGCTGTCTCGGGTAAGGGCGTGCAGGTGCGGAGCCCATTTCGTTCCGTCACCGCACGAACGGACGCTGGCTCTGGAACCCCCGCCGTGCTGATCTTGCGTGCCGGAGGGTGAGTTTCATTCGCTTTTCGTAGGCATTTCCCTACGAATCGACGTGCCGCAACCACACCCGGAGAGCGCAATCTCGGGAGGGATGGAATGCGTGGTTCGTGGAAGCTGGTGACTCGTTGGGGAGCGGTGCTCCTGTGGGCGGGGGTTGCCGCAGCCGCCCAGGCTGAAGAGCCGATCGTGGATCAGGCGCAGCCTGAGGAGCCGATCATCGAAGTGCAGGCGATTCGCGTCGAGGGAAGGAGGCTTCTGAAGCCTCATTTCGATGGCAGTGACGCCCGAACGGTCATCGAACGCGAAGAGATCGAGGCTCGGGAGCCTCAAGCGCTGGTCGACCTGCTTCGCGAGCAGGCAGGTGTGGTCGTCACCTCCTCCGGAGGGCCGGGCAAGAACACCTCGGTCTCGCTTCGCGGCTCCAACTCGAATCAAGTGCGTGTCCTGATCGACGGCGTGCTGGTCGGTTCTTCGACGACCGGCAGCTACAACTGGGCAAACTTGTCGTCCCATGACATCGATCACATCGAGATCATTCGTGGCCCCCAGACCACCATCTATGGCGCGAGCGCCATGGGCGGCGTGATTCAGATCTTCACGCGCGCGCCAGAGCCTGGCATCTCGGCATCGGCCAGCGCCGGCTACGGCAATCGCGGGCATCGGACAGCGGGCGTCCGGGTCTCCGGAGGAACCGAGGCCGGCATTCATGCGTCGTTCGCAATGGAGCACACCACGATCAACGGTGTCTCGGCATACCGCCCGGACTACAGCAAGAACTCGAACCTCGAAGTCGATCCATTTCGCAATACCACCACATCGGCGCAGATCTCGGCACCGGTGGGAGCCGGCCGCGTTCGACTCTTCTGGCGACGCGCGGATGCCCAGACCGAGTTGGACACGTTCGGGGCAGACAACGAGTCCTTCGACCAGGACACACGCCAGCGGAGCATGGGCGTCGACTGGCGGCATCCCGTCACCGACAATTGGGCAACGCGCCTGCTCCTCAGCCAACACGACGATCGGATCGTCGGAGAAGACCCGAACCTCTCGTTCAACACCTTCGACATCGAATCGAAGCGCAGGCAGGCGGCCTGGACCCACGACGTCGAATGGGGCGATTTCAGCTTCCTGGGCGGAGTCGACCTGGAAGTCGAGCGGGCCGTCAACGATTCGGCAGCCATCCGCGAGGGCACTCGTCGAACCGGGATCTTTGGCCAGCTTCGCTACGACGTGGAGCGCGTGGGCGCATCGATCGGCGTGAGGCGCGAGTGGAACAACCGCAGCGACGACAAATGGACGTACCAACTCGGTGGACGCGTCACCCTGCTCGAGGGGCTCGACCTGTTGGCCAACTTCGGAACGGCCTTCAGGGCGCCGACGCTCAACGAGCTGTTCTTCAGCGGCCCGTTCGGGGCGGGCAACCGCGAACTCGAACCCGAGACCTCCCGTGGTGGCGATCTGGGTTTGCGCTGGAAGGGCGAGTGTGAGTGCGGGTTGCAGTGGAACGCCGATATCCGGGCGTTCCATCAGACCTTCGAGAGCCTGATCGAATTTCGCGATCAGGGAGGCTTCTTCTACGTACCGGAGAATGTCGAACGCGCCCGCATGAGCGGCGCGGAAGTGGCCCTCCGGCTGGATTGGAAATCGCTCTGGATCTCGACCAGCTACACGCGGCTCCGCACGCGAGACACGGACGGATTCCATCTGGCTCGTCGCCCGCGCAACCTCGGCCGCCTCTCGATCGGTGGGGAGTGGTGGGACCGCTTCCGTGCGGAGGTCGTCCTGCACGCAGTCGGGCGGAGCTTCAGCGGCTCGCGAATGCAGAACCCGGTGAAGGGCTACTGGACAGCAGACCTGCATTTGAGTGCTGAGATCACCTCGTACCTCACGGCCCGCCTGGCGGTACGGAACCTCACGAACCATGGCTACGAGGAAGTCGACAGTTTCGGGACGCTGCCTCGGATGGCCTTCTTCAGCCTCGAAGTGGCCTACTGAAATGATTCGGGCAGGTAGGGAAATGGCAGCGTGGCTCTCGCTCGTCTTCCTCTCCCTGCCGGCATCCCCCGGCTCAGCCGAACAGCGCATCCTGGCCCTGGCACCGCACATCGTAGAAACCCTCTACGCCGTCGGCGCCGGGCCGGATATCGTTGGAACCGTGTCATTCGCCGACTATCCGGAACAGGCGAAGGCGCTTCCCAAGGTCGGCAACTACCGGAAGATCACCGTGGAAGCCGCCATCCGCCTCCGCCCGACCCTTGCCATCGCAATGGACAATGATGTGGTCGGTCTCAGGAAGCTCCGGGATCTCGGCATTCGAGTCGAGGTTTCCCACCCGGCCACTGCCGAAGGCGTAGCGGATGACATCGTCCGGTTGGGCAGGATGGTGGGACACGGCGAAGAAGCCTTGCGGGTGGCCGACTCGATTCGCGCGCGCCTGGAGATCCTGCGCAGCAAGCGTCGGGAGCCCGCACCGCGGGTCTTCTACGAAATCTGGCACGAACCCCTCCTCACCGCCGGGGGTGACGGCTTCGTCTCCGACGCGCTGATCGAGATCGGTGCTCGGAACATCTTCAAAAGCCTGTCGACGGACAGTCCGAGGGTCAGCATCGAGGCCGTACTGCGCGCCAAGCCCGACGTATTGATCATCCCCGACGAGGCGCGCGACGTCGATGAGCGAGCCCAGTTCTGGCGGAAGCTGATGCAAGACCCGAATGTGATCGTGGTGGGCGCCGACCACGATCTTCTCCATCGACCCGGACCGCGGCTGATCGATGGGATGGAACGTCTTCAACGAAACCTTCACACGGCGCTCGGCGTCGCCCCTGCGATGCAATGACCGACGCACTGATGATCCTCGGAACGGGCTCCGGCGTCGGCAAGTCACTGCTGACGGCCGGGCTGTGCCGGCTCGTGCATCGCGCCGGAATCCGCGTGGCCCCGTTCAAGCCGCAGAACATGAGCAACAACGCGGCGGCATGCCGAAGCGGCGGCGAGATCGGCCGCGCCCAGGCGTTGCAGGCACTGGCTTGCGGGCTCGAACCTCGTGTCGAGATGAACCCGGTCCTGATCAAACCCGAGGGCGACCAGAAGGCGCAGCTGATCGTTCTGGGCAAGCCGCACGGCACGCTTTGGGCCTCTCGCTTCCGCGAAGACCGCACGGTCCTGCTTCCCAAGGTTCTGGCGGCTTTCGATCAGCTTCGGTCCGAGTTCGACTTCATCTGCGTGGAGGGCGCGGGCTCTCCAGCCGAGCCGAACCTGAGGGAAGGAGACATCGCCAACCTGGGCTTTGCCGAAGCGGCTGACATCGATGCCTGGCTGGTCGGAGACATCGATCGCGGTGGCGTGTTTGCCGCGTTGCTGGGCTCACTCGCGGCCCTCGACCCGCGGGATCGCCAACGGATTCGCGCCTTCGTCATCAATCGCTTTCGCGGAGATCTGGACCTGCTCGGTGGGGCGTTGGAATGGCTGGAAGAGCGTTGCGGCCTCCCGATACTGGGTGTCGTTCCGATGATCCAGGATCTCTGCCTTCCGGAGGAAGACGCTCCGTTCTCTTCCGCGGACTGGAGCCCGAGTGAGACTCCAAGAGGAAGAGTGGTCGCCGTGCAATACCCGACGGCCAGCAACCTGAGCGACATGGATGCGCTGTCGTTGGTCCCGGACCTGGATGTACGGATCACACGCAGCCCGGACGATCTGGCGGGAGCCGATCTGGTGATCCTGCCGGGTTCGAAAGCCGTCCGCCGCGATCTCGCATGGCTGCGTGAACGCGGCTTCGTCGCGAGGCTCGAGCAGCACCTCCGCTACGGCGGACGTTTGCTGGGTATCTGCGGCGGCATGCAGATGCTCGGATCTGCGATCGACGATCCGGAGAAGCTCGAAGGCGGGGGGACGTCCCCGGGGCTGGATTGGCTGCCGATCCGCACGGAGCTACTGGCCGAAAAACATGTCGCGCCGGTCGAAATCGACGTCAGTTGGCCCGAGCGTGGCAAAGTGATCGGGTACGAGATCCATCACGGCACCACCACCCGCAGCCGTGCAGAACCGCCGTTTCACGCGATCTCCGAAGACGGCCGAGTCCTCGGCACCTATGTCCACGGAATGTTCGATTGCGCGCCCTACCGCGATGCGGTTCTTCGCGCCTGGTTCGGCGCCGGACGTCACGCCACCGAAGATCTCCCGGACCGCTGGCAGCGAGATCTCGATCGGCTCGCGGACGTGCTTGCCGAGAGCCTCGACCTTTCGGCGCTCGAGGCCCGGCTCGGGGTCTCCCTCGAATGATCGTGTTGCTCGCGTTGCTGATCGAGTGGATGGTGGGCGACCCCGCTAGCGATCTGCACCCGGTCGCAGTCTTCGGCCGGTTTGCGGAGCGCGTCGAACGACGACTCTACCG
>JAAELW010000094.1 GCA_024226235.1 bacterium | reverse complement strand
GGCGGAGGGGGGCCGACCGGGGGCGATTCGCAGTAAACACCACGGTCGGGATCGTCGGGCTCTTCGATCCGACAACGCCGTTGGGAATTCCCCACTATAAAGAGGACTCTGGCCAGACCCTGGGCGTCTGGGGGGTCGGACCAGGGCCCTATCTCCAGGTCCCGTTTCTCGGCCCCTATTCGGGCCGCGATCTGGCCGCGTTCCCGCTGGATTTTGCATCCGTACCGAGCGCCTACGGGATCAGCGTGATCGACATCATCAATACCCGCGCGACCTATCTCGAAGAGGTAGCGGAGAATCGCGACTCCGCTCTGGACTATTATGTGTTCGTCCGGAACGCCTATCTCCAAAACAGGCAGCGGCGGGTCATGGACGGTGAAGAAGCTGACGAGGATGACGATGAGGATTTCTACGATCTCGATGAGTTGGACGGCGATGGATTGGATGGTGGTGACGAGGATCCGGGTGCGTCGCTCGATTGAGCTCGTGCTGGGCGTATTCCTGCTAGCGGCGGCCCCGGCGTGGACCTCGGCGGTGGAGCCCACAAACGCGCGAGCGGTGATGGAAGAGACCGTGGGCGACGTACTGGCCGTCCTCAGGGCGCCGGGCCTCGGGACCCCGGAACGAAGAACCCGCCTCGAAGCCATCGCCAGGGATCGCTTCGACTTCGAAACCATGTCCAAGCTGGTCCTGCGGCGCTCCTGGAAGAAGTTCTCGGCCGAGCAGCGCGTCGAATTCGTCGCTGCCTTCACGGACCATCTGGCTGCCAGCTATGGCAGCCGGGTCGAACGCTACAACGAGCAGGATGTCGAGGTCACCGGAGATCGCAGCGAGCCTCGAGGCGACGTCACCGTTCACACGCGTATCCTCGCGGCCGGGGCGGATGAAATCTCGATGGACTACCGCTTGCGGGACCGCGAAGGCCTGTGGAAGGTGATCGACGTGAAGATCGAGGGCATCAGCCTGATCTCGAGCTTCCGCTCCCAGTTCAAGGAAGTCCTGTCCCAGAACGGGCCCGACGAGGTGCTTCGGCGGCTCAAGGAGAAGACCGCCGGCATGCAGGGTTCAGGAGCCTGAGGCGCGTCGGCTCCCCACCGCCTCGGCCAGGATCTCGAACAAGGGCTCCGTCCGCTCCCAGCTCATGCAGGCGTCGGTGATACTGATGCCACGAGGAAGGCTGCCGTCGTCGGTATAGTTCTGGCGCCCGTCGACGAGAAAGCTCTCCATCATCACGCCAAAGATGGCCTGGGATCCGGCAGCCACCTGACGGGCCAGATCCTTGGCCACGTCGGGCTGGCGCTCGTGATCCTTGTGACTATTGCCATGGCTGCAATCGACCATCACGCGCTGGGGTAGGCCGGCCTTGCCGAGGGCGGCCACCACCTCCGCGATCGCGCCCTCCTCGTAGTTCGTCCCGGAGGTGCCGCCGCGCAGGATCATGTGCGTGTCCTCGTTGCCCCCGGTCGCGACGATCGCCGCCACACCCTGCTTCGTGACCGAGAGGAAATGATGGGGGTGGAGCGCCGAACCCATCGCATCGATCGCCACCTGCACGTTTCCGTTCGTGCCGTTCTTGATGCCCACCGGCATCGAAAGGCCGGACGCCAGCTCCCGATGCACCTGACTCTCCGAGGTGCGCGCACCAATCGCACCCCAGGAAACCAGATCGGCAATGAACTGGGGCGAGATCGGGTCGAGGAATTCGCATCCCGCCGGCAGCCCGCGCTCGGCCACTTGAAGCAGGAAACGACGCGCCTTCCGCAAGCCTTCGTTGATCGCGAAGCTCTCGTCGAGGTGGGGGTCGTTGATCAAGCCCTTCCAACCGACGGTCGTACGCGGCTTCTCGAAGTAGACCCGCATCACCACACAAAGCTCGCCTGCAAACCCTTCGGCCAGCGGCGCGAGGCGGTCGGCGTATTCCAGAGCTGCGTCGGGATCGTGCACCGAACAAGGACCGACGACGACGACCAACCGGTCGTCCTCACCCCGCAAGATGCTCGTGATCTGGCGCCGGCCTTCCGCGACGGTTCGCGAACTCTTTTCCCCCAGGGGAAGCTCTTCGAACAGGATCGCGGGCGGGATCAGGGGGCGGAGTTCACGGATCCGCAGGTCGTCGGTCTGGAAGATCATGGCCGCGAACCTTAGCGGACCCCGTTGCCCCGAAGAATCGGACTGGGCCGCGGAAACCCCTCGGGCATTCGATCTACTGCGAGAGTTTGGCTCAGAACCTCGGCGCTGCGACCGATACATCGGTGGCCATGTCACAACGCCCCGTCCCCCTGCTTGGTCGCATCGCCCTCCATCTCAAGCTGATCACGATGGACCAGCTCTCGGAGGCGACCCATCAACAGGGGACCCGTGGCGGCAACCTCGGCGCAATCCTGGTCGAGCGGGGCGCCATCTCAGAGCCCCAGCTGCAACAGGTACTGAGGGCTCGCCAGCAGATCGTCGCCAAGCATCGGGCCAATGCCGCCACCGAGCAGGCAGTACCGGACCTGGAACAGCCTGCCGCCGCGTCAGAGTCCAAGGCCGAGACCGAGGCCGAGCGGGTCATCACCAGATCCGGTCCGGAGTCAGTTGCCCCATCGCCCGGCCCGGCTCCGAAGGCCACATCCGGGACCCGTTCGGATGGCGCCGAGGCATTGATCTCGCTGCTTCGAATGGGTGTCGAGAAGGGCGCGAGTGACATCCACCTCCACAGCGGAACCGCATTGCGTCTGCGCCTCCACGGCAGCTTCGAAGAGGTTGGCGGTTCCCCGATGGATCGGGATACGACGGAACAGATGATCCTCGCGGCCCTGACCGACGAGCAACGCACGACATTCCTGGATCGAGGTGAACTCGACTTCGCCTACGAGGTACCGGGCCTCGGACGCTTCCGCGCCAATGTCTTCCGCCAGCAGCGCGGCACGGATGGCGTGTTCCGCCACATTCCGGTGGCGGCTTCATCCCTCGACGAACTCGGGCTGCCTTCCGGGCTGGCCAAGTTCACGAACTACCATCAGGGCCTGGTGTTGGTCACCGGCCCCGCCAACTGTGGAAAATCCTCCACCATGGCCTCGATGGTCGACATCATCAACACCGAGCGCCTCGAACACATCCTGACGATAGAGGATCCGGTCGAATACGTGCATCCCTCGAAACGCTGCGTGGTAAACCAACGCAACGTCGGTTCCCATACCGCGTCTTTCGCTCGGGCGTTGCGGGGCGCCCTGCGCGAGGACCCGGATGTGATCGTGATAGGCGAGCTGCGCGATCTGGAGACGGTGTCACTTGCGTTGACGGCTGCGGAGACGGGTCACCTCGTACTCGGCACACTGCACACGAACAGCACGATCCGCACTGTGAACCGGCTGGTCGGCGTCTTCCCGGCGGAACAACAGGACCAGATCCGCAACATGGTCTCCGAATCCCTGCGAGCCGTGGTTTCCCAGCGCCTGGTCCGAAATGCAGATGGCCAGGGACGCTCACCCGCGCTCGAGATCCTGGTCAACAACAAGGCGATCGGAAATCTGATCCGCGAGAACAAGACCTTCCAGATCGGGTCCATGCTTCAGACCGGTGTCTCCCAGGGGATGTGCCTGCTCGATCAATCCCTGGCCACGCTGGTCGAAAGCGGCACCGTCACGCGAGACGAGGCGCTCAAGCATTGCGAAGACCCGCGCAAGATTCCGGGTGGATAGGAGTCTCCGTGCCCCAGGTCGACGATCTGCTGCGAACACTGAAAGACGTGGGGGGCTCGGACCTCCATCTGGCGGCCGGGCTCGAGCCGCGCATCCGCGCGAAGGGCCTGTTGGGACCGGTGGAAGGCTGGGAGCCGCTCACCCGGGATCAGCTGGTCGAACTGCTCGAACCCATCGCCGGCGAACGCCACTGGGAAGAGTACACGCGCACTCACGACATGGACTTCGCCTACGGGCTCGAGGGCGTAGCGCGTTTTCGCGCCAACTACTTCATGCAACAGAATGGTCCTGGAGCAGTCTTCAGGATCATTCCCGAAGACATCGTCACTCTCGAGGAGCTGAAGCTTCCGGAGGCGGTTGGACGATTGGCGAACCTCCAGCAGGGACTGGTGGTCATCACCGGGCCCACCGGCTCCGGCAAGTCGACCACGCTCGCAGCAATCATCGACGAGATCAACCGGAGCCAGAGCAAGCACATCGTCACGATCGAGGATCCGGTGGAGTTCGTGCATCAGAACCAGAAATCGGTCATGAGCCATCGGGAAGTCGGTGAACACTCGAAGGGCTTCGCCCCGGCGCTTCGCGCTGCGGTCCGTCAGGATGCGGATGTGGTTCTGGTGGGCGAAATGCGGGACATGGAGACGATTTCCATGGCGATCACCGCTGCCGAGATGGGCATGCTGGTCTTCGGCACGCTGCATACCAACGGCGCGGCCAAGACGATCAACCGGATCGTCGACGCGTTCCCTGCCTGTGAGCAGGCCCAGGTGCGAATCAGCCTCTCGGAATCTCTCTCTGCAGTGGTGTCACAGCTCCTGCTTCCCAAGACGGACGGCAAGGGACGAGTCGCCGTCAACGAGATCCTGCTGCGAACCACGGGCCTCCCGAACCTGATCCGCGAGGGCAACACCCAGATGATCAGTTCGGTCATCCAATCTGGCAAGAGCGACGGCATGCAGGGGATGGACGATGCCCTGATGGATCTCGTCCAAGACGATGTGATCGATGCCCGAGAGGCCTACATGAAGGCTGTGGACAAGGCCCGCTTCGAGAGCCTCATCCCAGAAGACTGAAAGCCTGCTCCCCGATAACGGATGGGGACATCACGGTGAGCCGAGATGATCTCGGACGTTCAACCCTGCAGTCTTTTGATAACCCTCGGGAACCGAGAAATCCCGACCCGATAGTTCCCGTGTAGCGATTTGCGTGATGCGGCTCTGGCGAACCGGCTCGCCGCTCTCGTACGCCCGCACGCGCAACGGAACCCCATCCAGCTGGTCGAACGAGTCCAGCGCATCCAGGCTACGCCCTCGCAGTCCTTCGGGAGCAAGCGCGGAGAGACTCTCGCGAAGGAAACCCGCCAGCTGACGCAGGCCATCGAGCGTCTCGGGGACGACACCCACCGCGGCGAAGTCGGCCTTGCAGACGTCGGCCACCCGGGCGCCATCTTTCAGCACATCGAACTCGCGGCAGGCATGCCCCTCGATCTCATCACTCCCGCCGGTGGGCACGATCACGACCTGCGGACGGGCCTCCGCGGCATCGGGGCCGAGGGTGCTGTTCAACAGGCGCTCGGCGGCGGCTCTCTGGTTGGCGGGAAGCGCATCGAGGCGGCCGCGGATTTCCCGATTCGCACGCTTCAGACCGCGAGAGATGCTCTCGGTGGTCTGCTGGTCGACCTCGAGATAGGAACGCTCTTCGTGGTCCAGCACCCGAACGGTTTGTTCGTCCGCCAGGTAGATGACGCTGCTGCGTCCGCCATCCGTATCAAGGCGAAGCCGTGAACCTTCCGCACGTAGTTCCGTGCGTTCCAGGATCTTGCCGTCGGCCATTCGGGTGGTTTCGAGCACGAAAAATGTGCCCGCGTCGGCAGGGCCCGCGATCAGCAGACCCAGCGCAGAGAAAACAGGCAGGAAGTAGGGAAACTTCGGGCGCATGATGCTCCTCGGTCGGGCCCGTCCGTTCCGGAACCCTAGCTGTCCAGTAGAGCCGCGTAACCCTCTCGCCAGGTCGGAAACCGGAAGCGATAGCCACGCGACAGCAACCGGGCATTGCTGCAGCGGCGATTGCCAGCCATGCCTCGGGTTCCGGGCTCGGGTTGGGCTGGACGAGGCGGAGGCGCCCCGAGACGGATTGCCAGCCACTCCTGGACTTCCCGCTCCGGGACAGGAGCGCTGTCCACGCCGATCAGGCAGTCCGGCGGAGTTGGTCCGGTGGCCAGGTGATACAGGATCCCCGCGGCGTCATCCCGATGGATGCGGTTCCGGTAGTGCGGCGGACCCGGGGCGTAGCGGGCCTCTCCCAGGCGCACGCGATCCAGCAACCCGGTACGACCCGGGCCGTAGATCCCCGCCAGGCGCAGGGCACAACCCCGGCCGGGGCCATCGTGCACCAACCGCTCACCCTCCAACAGCCGCCGACCAGAGAAGTGCACGGGCTCAGTGAGCGATTCCTCGTCGACCCAGCCACCGTCGCGCTGGGCATAGACGGCCGTACTTGAAACGAACAAGAAGCGATCCAGACCGGGGGAGCTGCGAGCAAGTGTTTGCTGGAGATGGCGAACCCCTGTGACGAAGGTCGCCTCGTAGGCCCGGTCCGTTCGCTCGCCAGGCGACGCAGCGTAGACCACCGTATCGATGGCTTCCGGCAGCTCTGCGAGACTCGCTGCCACCGATAGGTCTGCGATCACCCGCTCGACTCCGACCGGCAGGGGCGCCTCGTCGCGCCGCAGCCCGAAGACCCGATGCCCGTCGTCCAGGAGCCCGGTGGCGAGCGCTCCCCCCAGGTCGCCGCAGCCTGCGATCAGGATGCGACTCACGAGATCGCCGCCAGGTGGTGGAGGAGGATGCCCGATGCAGTGGCGACATTCAGTGAATCGACGCCGGGGACCATCGGCACGGTCGCCCTGGCGTCACAATGAGCCAGCACTTCCGCACTGATTCCGGCGCCCTCGTCACCTAGCACCAGCGCGACAGGACGCCCCGCGAAGCGTGATGCGAGCTCGGCCGCGGGGATCGCTTCCGCGTCGACGACCGCCGCCAGGCGGATGAATCCCGCTTCCCGCAAGGCCTCCGCCAGCTTGGGCCACTCGGAGCACACTGCAAAGGGCAGCTCGAGCGTCGCGCCCATCGAAACCCGCACGGCCTTTCGATAAAGGGGGTCACCTCCACCCACCAACAGCATGCCTGCCGCGCCGAACGCCCGTGCGTTGCGAAAGATGCTGCCCACATTGTCTGGGTTGGCAACCTTGTCGAGCACGACGATCCGGCCCGCTGGATGCGTAGAGGATGGGTTGCGGGCCGCTTCGATCAGCCCTGGAATGGGGGCAGATGCACCGCGCTCGGCAATCGCCAGACAGCCCCGATGAAAGCTGTAGCCCGCAAGATCCGAGAACAGCGAACGAGGCGCCACGAAGACCGGGACGTCTGGGCCGAGGACATCGAGAACCCCACCGAGCTCTCCCAGGGCCGCCTCCGTCAGCAGGACCGAGCGCAGCTGGAAGCGGCGACCCGCCACGAGGCAGCGAAGCACGTGCCGACTCTCGGCGACGAAAAGCCCCCGGGCTGCGAGACGATCCGGCTCCGCAAGTTGGCGGTAGTCGTCGAGTCGCGGATCGTCTTGGCTCGCCACCGGCTCGCAGTTCATGCCTTCGCGGGCTCGCGGCTCATGTCTTCGCGGGATGGGTCCGCGAAATCACATGCTCCACCTCGGTGCGAGAGCCCAGGATCACCGGGGTGCGCTCGTGCACTTCGGTCGGCTGCACGTCGAGGATCGGTGTCGCACCCGCGGAGGCCGCTCCACCGGCCCGCTCGATCACGAACCCCATCGGATTGCCCTCATACATCAAACGCAGCTTGCCCTTCGGTGCCTTCCGGGTAGCGGGATAGATGAACACACCGCCCTTCAGAAGTGTCCGGTGCACGTCAGCCACCATCGAACCGATATAGCGAGCGCCGTAGCCCGCTCCGTGCACGAACTCCAGGTAGGCCTTGAGCCCGTCGTCAAAATCGTTCAGGTAGGCTTCGTTGATCGAGTAGATCTTCTTTTCGGCAGGAACCTCGATCCCTGCCTTGACGAGGACGAAATCCCCGAGCACCGGATCGAGGGTGTACATATCCACGCCGGCCCCGGTGGCCAATACCAGCACCATCGAGGAGCCGTAGACCACATAGCCCGCAGCGACCTGATTGCGGCCCGGCTGGAGCACGGACTCGGCACTCTCGGCATCGGGACGATCATTTCGCAACACGCTGAAGATCGTCCCGACGCTCACCGCCACATCGATATTCGATGAGCCATCGAGGGGGTCGGCCAAGATCGCGAAGCGGCCACCGTCGCTCGCGGGACGCAGGACGATCGGACCTTCCTGCTCTTCCGAGGCGTAGACTCCGGCGGCCGGGGTATCGCGCAGGCATTGAAGCAGGACCTCATCCGACAGGATGTCGAGCTTCTGCTGGATCTCGCCGAACACGTTCTCCCCGCCGGCGACCCCGACGACATCTTCGATCCGCGCCCGCCGGACCCGGTGGCCGATCGACTTGCAGCCAAGTGCGATGGCTTCGAGGACACTGGCCAGCCCGGTTTCGATCCCGTGCCCTGCGAGATGCTTGGACAACGTGGTCAGATTCTCGGAAACGGCGGCGGGTTCGGGCACGATGTGTTCACTCCAGCGAGATGGGGCCCCGCAGGGTAACCGGATGCGCGTACTTCTTCCGCTTTCCCCCGCGGGGAAAAATGTCGAGCGATCCATGGTGAACCGCCGCTCGATCCTGTAACTCATGGGGTGAGCGCGGCCCGTCTCTCGACGCCGCTGGCCTGGCTGGCACCCGGAGATCCCCAGTGCCCCCGAGGCGGCGTGACGAGCCAGGGCTCCGTGGTCCGTGCCCAGTGGGCACCCCGGAGCCAAGTCGGCCTGCGCAAGGAGCAGATTGCCGAACAAACCGACCGACGGCGAATCCCCTGAATCCGGTCAGGACGAGAGTCCTTCCACTGGCAGCCGCCGCCAGACGCGGAAGAAGACGCCTGCCAAGACCGCCACCAGGAAGACCACGAAAAAAGCCGCGGAGAAGACCGCGAAGAAGACCACCCGCAAAGCGACGGCAAAGAAGGCCACCCGGAAGAAGGCCGGTACCGCCGCAAAGACCTCCGACACTGACGAAGCGGAGAAGGAGCGTCCGAAGCGACGCCCCGCGGCTCGCAAGCGCCGGACAGCGGAGAAGCCCAGCCCGCCCCTCGAACTCGAGGAGTTCTCGGTGGCGGAGGAGATGTTCGACCTCGACGACGAGTTCGAACCCGCGGAAGACGCGCCGGTCGACTCGGGAAACGACGCACCCGGGGTCACGAAGCTCGAAGCCGTCGAGAGCATCGAAGACGCGCTCGAGGAACTCCAGGCCGAGGCGGAAGCCCTTGGAGACGGCCTCGACGACGACGACGGCGACGACGAGCCCGAAGAAGAGATCGAGATCCCGACCGGCCCCGTCTTCGAAGGCGAGGTTCCCCTCGAAACCCGCGATCAGCGGCTGGACGCAATGCGGAAGGCCGCGCTGCGCCTCGGCATCCGCCGCCTGCATCCGGAGCAGGAGGAGGTGATCGAGCAGGGCCTCGGCGGGAAGGACGTAATGATGATCCTTCCCACCGGCTTCGGGAAATCCGCTTGCTACCAGATTCCGTCGATGATCCTGTCGAAGCCAGTGGTAGTGATCTCACCACTGCTCGCACTGATGCAGGATCAGTACGACAAGATGGAGAAGCTCGGCGTACCCTGTGTGCGTCTCGACGGCACGATCCGGGGCGGCAAGCGCAAGGAGGCACTCGAGCGCATCAGGAGCGGCGAGCGCCTGCTGGTCATGACGACACCGGAGACCCTCGGCGCGCCGGATGCTTCCGAGGCGCTGATCGCTTCGGGTGTCTCCCTGGCCGCCGTCGATGAAGCCCACTGCATCTCCGAATGGGGATATGACTTCCGGCCCGCCTATCTCCAGATCGGAGAGCGACTCCGGGCCATGGGCGCGCCGCCCGTCATCGCACTGACCGCCACCGCCACCGAGAAGGTGCGCATGGCGATCATCCGCTTCGTCGGCATGCGCGACCCGCACGTGGTCGCCACGTCGCCCCACCGCTCGAACCTGGCTTTCGACGTTCTGCATTGTGCCGGCGGTGCGCGCCTGCGGGCGCTGGCGCGGCTCGCACTGCGCGTTCGACGGCCCGGCATCATCTACTGCTCGACGACCCGCGAGGTGGACGAAATCTGGGCCGTGCTCAAACGGTTCGGAGTACCCGTGCATCGCTACCACGGCAAGATGACCCAGGCGGACCGGAGGAAGAGCCAGAACTCATTCATGCAGCGCGGTCGCCGCACGGTGATGATCGCGACGAATGCCTTCGGCCTCGGTATCGACAAATCGGACATCCGCTACGTGCTGCACTACCAGTCACCTGCCTCGCTGGAGCAATACGTGCAGGAGGCAGGCCGCGCCGGCCGCGATGGGCGACGGGCCAATTGCATCCTGTTGTTCTCCTCCGAGGACCGGGCCATCCACGAGTCCCTGCTCGCTCGCAGCCGCGTGCGACCGGAGCAGCTCTACAAGCTGGCACGGGCCTTGGCGGCCTGGGCTCTCGAGGAGAAGATCCCGAGCCTCCAGGCCCTGGCGCTCTCGGCAGAGCTCGGTAGCCGCACCACCGGGGCGCTCCTCGCGTTGATGGAAGAAGCCACGCTGGTGAAGTGGGACCAGGATGCGGTCTACGTGATCGTCCCGCCGGAAGAGTTCGAGGCCAAGGCCCGCGAACTGGCCGGCCAGTTCGAAACCCTGCGCACCCAGGATGCAAGGCGCCTGGATGCCGTTGCGGACTACGCCATCGACGCCGAATGCCGCGCGACCTTCCTGCGCGAGTACTTCGGTGAGGAGGGTGAGGAGCCCTGCGGCATGTGCGACCGCTGTCGGGGCCAGGCGGATCGGCCGGATAGCTTCTGGGAGCCGCTGGCACCGCCCAAGGGCGAGGAACGACGACGGCGTGGACGGGGCAACGGGCGATCCACCGGCAAGACTGGCGGACGACGGCGTGGCCAGAAGCAAGGCCGTGGCCGGCGGCGCCCCGCCAGTGCAAAGGCCTCATCCAAGCAGAAGGCGGGCAACAGCGCGGGCCGGAGGCGCTCGGAAGCGAGTGGTGATGCACGGGCAGCCGCGGATGGCGACGCTCGCGGAAGCCGCAAGCGCAGGCGTCGCGGAAGCCGCGGCCGGCGACGGCGCGGGCGTGGGCAGCGAAACCCCGAGGGCAACGATCAGGGCGATCCGCCTTCGTCCTCTCCGCCCCCCAGCTAACAGCCCGCACACCGGACGGCATTTCCACCGGCCGCACAGCCCAGCCTGATGATGCGCCACATCATGCGGCGGGTGACGCCCAGTGCGGCAGGAAAAACGGTCCGTTCGGTCGTGAAACTCGCTGGGATTGCTCGATACGAGTGGCATGCGTCTTGCTCTATGAGGGGTGTGAACCTGAACAACGCCCCCCAGGAGGAATCCCCATGACCCGCATGCTGCTGCTCGTGATCGCAGTCAGCTTCCTTTCGACTGGTGCCGCGCTGGCCGACTCCGAAACCGGGGTTCGCAAGGAAGCGCCCGCCGCCGAAACCAACCTGTCGAAACCGGCGGTCCAGCCGACCGTGGCAAAGGCACCGGCCGACCACCGGGTCTCGACGCGCGACCGTTGGCGCGGTCGGCCGTATCTTCGTGGCGTCGCAATCGAGAACGCGGAGCGGGACATCCAGCTCATGCCGGTCGACCAGCCGATTCCCCGAGGAGGCTCCGCCGAAGGTTCCACCGGGCTACGTGCCGAGGCACTGAACAAGAGCCTCCACTTCGCAGTTTCCGCGGGAGGCACACTGCCTTTCTGAGCTGACCAGGTACTGCCGGACTCCGCTCCGAATCCGAGCTGACTCGAACCGCGAGCTGACTCGAACCG
>JAAELW010000093.1 GCA_024226235.1 bacterium | reverse complement strand
TGGTCCGGTCGGCGCTCGACGATCGGGCCGCGCCGGACGTCCGGCCACCGCGGATCGTCACCGGCGCCTGGAAGCGGCTTCGGGCCGAGGGACCGGGTCTGGGCGAGGAGCGGATGGCGGAGCTGGAGGCGGCGGTGCAGGCGGAGCCGCGAAAGACCCGCTCGGTGTTGACTCGGGCGCTACCCGTCGCGAGCCGGAAGGAGTTGCCGCGGCTGTTGGGGCTCTGCGCTTCGGCGTATCGGGTCGAGTCGGACCTGGCGCGGGCGGAGTTGGTGCTCCGGCAAGCGCGGGAGATCGCGCGGGCGGCGGAGGTGCGAGAGGCCGAGCCGGATCTTCTGATTCGTATGGCCTACGTCGCTTTGGAGCGTGAACGGCTGCCCGATGCACTGCGGTGGGCAAAGGAGGGCACGCTGGGCCACGCCCGCCTGCGTGACGCGGAGGGTCAGGGCAGGGGATTCCAGACGATCGGCATGCTGCGGTACTACACGGGCGAGTATCGAGAAGCCATCTACGAGGCGGAGGCAGGGCTCGCTCAGTTGACCGATCCGCTCCAACGCCTGGTGTCTCACCAACTCGCTGCCTTCTGCTATGCGGAGTTGGGAGAACAAGGAGAGGCGTCACGAGAAGCGGTCGAGGCTCGCGCATTGGCCGATGGGGCTCCCGCCTGGATAAATGGCAAGCTGGCGTGGCTGGAAGCTCGACTTACTCAAGGTGCCGTGCGGCTGGATGGCTTGCGGCAAGCGAAGGAGGCGCTATTCACGTCTCGTCCTGCAGATTGCGCCTTGGTTTCCCTCGAGTTGATCGAAGAAGCGTTGGCATTTGGCGACCAGGAGCTCGCGAAGCAGGAAGTCGTCGATCTCTGTGCCTTGGTGGAGCGGGACCCGGGCCCTCGCATCGAGAAGGCGATCGTCCACCTCTTTCGGCACCAGAATTCGTTGACTGAAGACCTTGTTGCGAAGATTCGCTGCTCGCTCGATCGCGTGCGGTCCCTGAGACTGGCGGCGCTCGTTTCTTCGGAATAGGTCCGCTGTGGATCCAAAAGGGAAGCCTCGCGCGGCGGCGAGGCTTCCAGGCATCATGGCGCCTAGCCGTAGGGATCGATGATCGGTCCAGAGCCAGCCGGAACGCTGGTACGCACTCGCATGGCGACACCTCCATCGGAACCGTGGCACTGGATTGCGCCAGGGCGGTCCTACGATGGTGGCTGATCCGGCTCGGATCCGATACGAACTACCGTGGCCCGGAAGCCCCGCCCAAGGCGAGGCCTCCGGGGTTGTTGGTGCCGGCTAGCCGCAGGGATCGATGATGATCCCGGAGCCAGCCGATACGTGGGTACGCACTCGCATGGCGACACCTCCGTGGAACCGCGGCGCTGGATTGCGCCAGGGCGGTCCTACGATGGTGGCTGATTGCGACCTCGATCTGCCGAGGTAGGTACCGGATCGCAGGGTGGTATCGTTACCGGACCGGATCTCGGGGGCGTCCATTCGTCCCCGCGGCGTGGCGACGGACGACCGCTCCCCGTAGGATG
>JAAELW010000092.1 GCA_024226235.1 bacterium | reverse complement strand
CTTGTTGACTTATTCGTTGCGGGCCCCGAGGGGAATGACATTTTGTTGGGTGCCGCACCACATACCTCCTCGTAGAAGTGGAGGTCCTCGATGCGCGTGTTCCTGGTTGTGCTGGTTCTGGTGGTCTCAGGCCCGGCTCTGGCGGCCCCGCTGATTCTCAACGAGTACAACGGGGTCAGTGAGGACAAGCTTCTCAAGAACGGCGCCTCGGATCCGTTTCTGGGGACACCGCCGGGCACGCCGGTGAATGGGAACGGCTCGCTGGGGCTGCCCGTGGGCGAGCAGAACGATTGGCTGGAGCTGGTGGTCGTCGCCGATGGTCTGGACATCCGCGGCTGGAGCCTTCAGCTGATCGACGATGGCAATCCGCCTCAGTTCGTCACGTTCACGACTGATCCGCTCTGGGCCAACCTTGCGGCCGGAACCATCATCGTCGTCTTCGAAGCCGATGATGTCCCTGAAGACACGGATGCCACGGATCATCGGCTCGCGGTACGCGTGAACGGAAACGCGAGCACGCTCCCGACGTTCGTGGTGCCACAGGCCGACATCGATGTCTCGAACAAGGATTTCGAGCTGACGATCCTGGACGATCGTGGGCGAGTGATGTTCGGACCGACCGGCGAGGTGATCATCGGTGGCGGTATCGGCAGCACCGAGGTGTTCAAGCTCGAGACGGATCCGAGCGCTCTCGTGACCGAGGCCGATCTCGGATACAACGATGGTACGTCGAGCACGTTCGGCGCGCCGAACCTGTTCAGCGCTGGAACCCTGACGCAGGATTTCTCGTCTCTGCGAGGTGGGATGCCGACCCTCGATGCCGATTTCGACGGCATCGCCGACTGCCGGGACAACTGCACGGGCGCCTTCAATCCGGCCCAGGAGAACTCCGATGGCGACGGAGCCGGCAACGCATGCGATCCGGACTTCGACAACGATGGTGTCGTCGGAACCAGCGATTTCAACGCACTCCGCGCCAGCCTCGGTCTTGGGCTCGGCGACCCGGGCTACGATGATCTCTTCGACCTGAACGACGATCAGGTGATCGACATCCTCGACGTGGATGCAATGAACGTGCTCTTCGGCCAGCCGCCGGGCCCCGGTGCTGTTGCTGACCCGTTGTGTGACGTCACCGATCCCACCGACGCGATCTTCGACCCTGCGATTGTCCTGAATGTGGACATCCAGATCGCGCAGGCCGACTGGGACGCACTGCGGGTCCAGACCCGCCTCCTGGAGGAATCCCTCTCTTGCCTGGAAGTGGCACCGACAAGCCCCTTCACCTACTACCCGGCAACGGTGACCGTCGACGGCCAGGTCCTCACGAACGTCGGCGTACGCAAGAAGGGATTCCAGGGCTCCCTGAGTTCCTCCCGTCCGTCACTCAAGGTCGACTTCACCGAGTTCGTGCCGGGGCAGAAGTACAAGGGCCTGGATCGTCTGACGCTGAACAACATGCGCCAGGATGCGACGAGCATGAACACCTGCTTGTCCTACTACGCGATGCAGCAGGCCGGCGTGCCTGCACCGCGTTGCAACTACGCCAAGGTGACCGTCAACGACGTGCAGATGGGCATCTTCGCCAACGTCGAAAGCATCAAGAACCCGTTCCTGATCCGGAACTTCGGGACAGCTCAGGGGAACCTCTATGAGGGGGCCGTTGCCGATCTGCGCGCGAGCTTCTTCGGACGATTCGAGATCAAGAACGGAGGCGATCGCGTCGACCTCCTCCGGCTCGCCCATCTGCTCGAGAAGAGTGATGCGGAGATTGCCCTCGAACTTGGCAACCACATGGACGTGGACGCGTTCATGACGTTCTGGGCGATGGAGGGTTTGATCGGTCATTGGGACGGATACAACGGCCCCAACAACAACAACTTCTACGTCTACAACGATCCAGCCACCAAATTGCGGTTCTTCCCTTGGGGTGCTGACGCGACGTTCGGGGAGTTCGGTGGTTTCGTGAATCCGGCACCGATTTCCCCGTCGATCTTCCTCGGCTCTCAGCTCTCCAGCCGCCTGTTCCAGATCCCCGCATTCCGGACGCAGTTCCTGGTGGAGCTCCAGGCCCTTCGAGCACAGCTCTTTCCCCAGGGTGGGAGCGCGGCAATGATTGCCGAAGTGGATCGCATGAAGTCGCAGGTCAACGATCCAGACGACCCGTGGTTCGACCCGGCTCGGACGCTGGCCATCGACGAGGTCCGTCAGTGGGTGATCGATCGCTTCGACCACGTCGAAGCGGAACTGCTCGCGCTGCCGACGGCAAGCCCGCCGACACCTCGCTTCTGCGTTGCACCGCTGGATCCAACGGATGGAGTCATCATCGATGTCGATACGGTCGTCACGGATACCGGCGCCGGCCCCATCACGTGTTTGAACTGCACCACGGCGCAGGTGACGATCGGGGGTGTCACGCGAGTTCCTCCAACGTTCTTCCCGACCCCCCTGCAAGCCTTCGACAAGCTTGTCAACGCGGGCGGTGGATCGGAGTTCGGGCTTCTGACCGTCATCATGGACGTTCCCAACACGACGATCGTGTTGGCTTCGGTCGATGAGACGCTGGTCCCGCAAACGTTGCCGGCCACGGTGCCGGTCGTGGATGGCCTCGGCAACGGCCTCGTGGGGCAGACCCCGGTCGCGGATCTCACGGCGTTCACCCTTCTCGGCTTCCTCACAGGTGCTCAGCTCCATCTCACCGCCTTTGGTGTCAACCCGGGTGATGCCGTGGTCGGCCAGCTCACCGCTGACGTGGTGTCGTTCACGCCGGCTCCGGTGACCCCGCTCCCGCCCCTCCCGGTGGCAGGCGGCGGAAGTCCCAGCGCCTGCGGAATCGGTGCCGAGCTCGGAATCGCGATCCCGCTGTTGGCTCTCTGGCACCGCCGCCGCAGGCGCCACGCATCCGGGCTCGCGACAGCCGTTCTCTTCGCGGTCGTGATGCTGATGGCTCCGCGGGGCGCGGAAGCCACGCCGATCGTCGAGTTGTTGTTCACCACACACAACGGAGGAGCCATCGCACCGACGGCGCACGTGAACGCCGCTGCCGGCGACACCCTGGAGGCTCTACTTCGGGTCACGGCGGATGCGACGGGTGTGAGTAGCTACGGCCTCTCGGTTCGCTTCGATGCCGACGGTGCCAACGAACTCGACCTGGTGGGCGCAATCGAGCTGCTCGATGCGGCCTTCAACATCGATCTCGGCGGCTCGGGCCCGCTCTCCACGACCGAGAGCGGAAGCGGCACAGCCGGCGAGCTCTTGAGTTTCGCAGCGGGGGCGACGGGTGTGGGTGCCGTGAATGCCAGCTTCGACGTTGCGCTCCTGTCGTTCAGTGTGACGGCCAACGTGGCGCCCGATGGGATCGACCTGATGGCAGGCTTCTTCAACACCGGCACCGACGGCCTCTTCGGAAGCGGAGGCGAAGCGTTGGCAGCTTCCACGATCTTCAGTGGCGCATCTGTTCCCGAACCCGGAACCATTCTGCTACTGGCCGTGTTTGCCGCCGCCCTCAGGCCTCGATTGCCTCGGTCTTCCTAGCGGGCCCCAGCCACGGCCCGGGCTGTCCCCGACCCCGAGGAAGGGGCCGGTGGCTTCGATGCGCATCCGCTGCTCGCGGCGACCGCAAGGGCCGCTTGTCTGGGCTATCCGTACGAGCATTGACCGGAGGGATCCAACCTTGGAGTCGAATGCGCAACTCGAAATCATGAACTTGCTCGCGCGCTACTGTGAAGACTTCGACGCCGGCGATTCCGAAGCCTTCTCTCAGCACTTTGCCCACGGCACCTGGTTCCCCACCGCTGCAGAGGGAACCGGTGCGGCACCGGTCAAGCGCTGGTGCGAAGACAACATCCTGCTCTACGACGGGCTGCCCCACACCAAGCATGTGACGAACAACCCATGGCTCGATCTGAGCGAGGCTCGAACCGCGCAAGTGCGCTCGTACGTGACGATCTGGCAAGGGCTTCCTGACTTTCCCCTGCAGGCCATCTTCTCCGGGCGCTACCACGACCGGCTCGCGCTGCGCGATGGTCGCTGGCACTTCGTCGAACGCTGGGCCCGGATCGGGCCTGATCGCTCCCGAATTCGGGCGCTTTGCCATCCCGCTACATGGCCGGACAGAGGAAAACCCCTCTTGATTTACCTATGCGCTCGCTCTACGAGGGCACGAAACACTCGATGGCCACGGACGCGATCCGCCGCGGCGTGTCCGAACGCCACCTGCAACGGTTCCTTGACCACGCGTCGGTCGAGTCGACGCGCCGCTACGCTCGCCTGACCGACAACGCGATGCTGGAAGTGCTGCGGCCGATGGATGCCCCTCACCGACAAGCCACCGACAAGTGTTCGCGCACCAAAACCGAGCAAGATCGCGACGTTGAGCGTGGGCCCTCCTGGATTCGAACCAGGGACCATCCGGTTATGAGCCGGGTGCTCTAACCACTGAGCTAAGGGCCCTGCTCCGATGCTAGCGGCTGCTCGCCCAGGTTCCCTCCGCGCCGTTCAGCTGGAGCCTTCTGCTGCGTCCAGCATTCCCTGCAGCCGGGCCACGCTCTCGACGAACTCGTCGATGAACTCGTAGATCACCTCGGCGGAGCTCTTCTCTTCGGTCATGCGGCCGACGACCTGGCCGACGGGCATGCCGAGCAGTTCCTGGGCCTTCGAGTCCTGTTTTCTCGCGGCCAGGCCGATCCGGGTCTGGGCATCGGCGCAGGCCATGTACTGGAGCGGCATCGGGAGGGTGCCGGGGCATTCGTCGCGCTCCCAGGCTTCGGTCCAGGCGGTGCGCAGCAACCGGGCGGGTTTGCCGGAGAGCGAGCGCGAGCGCACGGCGTCGCGTGGGCCCGCCTGGTAGAGCTTCTGTTTCACCAGCGGGGTGACATCGGCCTCGCGCACGCCGAGCCAAACGGAGCCGGTCCAGATGCCCTGGGCACCTAGCGCCATTGCGGCGGCGGCCTGACGGCCGCTGCCGATTCCTCCGGCGCCCAGCACCGGGGTGGGCGAGACGGCATCGACGATATCGGGCAGCAGCACCATCGAACCGATCTCGCCGGTATGGCCACCGGCTTCGGTGCCCTGGGCGATGATGATGTCGACACCCTGCTCCTGCTGGCGCAGTGCGTGCTGCACGGTGCCGGTGAGTGCAGCGACCTTCACACCGTGCTGGTGGGCCAGGTCGATGATGTCCTTCGGCGGCGGGCCGAGTGCGTTCACCAGCAGCTTCACCCGCTCGTGGTTCAGTGCCACTTCCACGTGGTTGCGGCCGCCGCCCTCGGTCCAGCCGAGCAGGCCAGCCTCGCCGCCGCCGATGCCGGATTCGGGAACGTAGCCTTCGGGCAGCGGGGGCACTTCGTACTCTTCGAGCACGGTCTCGATCCAGGCGGTGACTTCGGGCGAGATCAGCTTCTTGAACTCGAACGCATCCTCTGCGTCGCCCTTCTTTCCGAGCCCGGTCTCCTTGCCGATGTGGCCCATCGGCATCACGGTATCGACGCCGTAGGGCTTGTTGTCGGTGTGTTCATCGATCCAAGCGAGCTCGATCTCGAGCTGCTCCGGGGTAAAGGCCAGTGCGCCGAGCACACCCAACCCTCCGGCGTTGGTCACTGCAGCGACGACGTCCCTGCAATGGCTGAAGGCAAAGATCGGAACGTCGATACCGAACTCGTCACAAAGGAATGTGCGCATGGGGGAGCCTCCACATCGTTGGCAGAAATCGTGTTGCTAGTTCTTCGGCAGCACATGAATCGGCGAGGTCCAGGCCCGTTCCTGGAGGGTCTTTGCCAAGTCGGAGCGGGGCGGCACATCGGCCCGAAGTGCATCCCAGGTCGACCAGCGGCAGGTCGGATTCTCGAGCACGCGCGCGTAGTAGAACGCGCGGTGGCGCGGCTCGAAGTCCGGGTCGTGCCAGAGGGTGCGGAGCTGCGCCTCGCCCACGTCGCCGGTGGTGGAGCAATCCGAGAGATCGACCCCCGCGCCATTGTCGGGACAACGGTGGGTGGCGGGATCGACAGCGGCGCCGCCCGAGCAGGCTACGTCGTAGACGGTTTCGAAGGTCTCGCCTTCGGCGTCGACCCAGCCCTTGATGATCTGCAGGCGCTGGAGCGGTGTGCCCTCCGGATCGGCGAGCGCCCAGAGCAGGAATCCGGGTCCCTTTCCCCGGGACGCGCCGGATCCGGTTGCGGCCAGCTCGCTCCCCATGCTCACACCGCTCGCGTAGGCACGGGCCACGGCGTCCGGAGCGTCGAGTAGATCGTCTCCGAAACCGTAGCCGGCGAAGAAGCGGAGTCGGATGCGCGGACCCGAGGTCGCGAAGGTCTCCTTGCGACGAAAGGCCCCGTAGATTGCGTCCCGGGTGTTCTCCTCGGCCCACACGCCCGTCACGCCGGATGCGCCGAAAGTCGCCGTCGGGCCTTCGATGTAGTTCTTGCCATCGACCTCTTTCATCTGCTCCGGCGCGGTCAAGCCCACGAAAAGGGACGAGAGGAAGGGCATCGGAATGGAGCCGCGCAGATCCGCGGTCGCGTCCAGGATGCCGAGCTTCGAGAAGAAGTTGGATTCGTCGTCGGATATGGCTCCGGTGTGCGTATCACTGGCGCCCACGAAACCGAACTCGTACGGGTTCGTCATGCCCTGGCTCTCGAGTGCCAGCCCCCTCCGCAGGGCCTGACGCATATAGCTCCCGGAAGGCTCGCTCAGCAGCATCGCCCCCACGCGGTACGGCATGATCTCGAAATCGGACCACTCGTCGTTAGGCGATAGTGCAGGATGGGTCTCGGATGTCCCCTTGACCTGGGTGATCTCGACCAGCGGCTCGTTGCGGATACGCCGCTTGGCGTAGGCATCGTCCAGCGGATCTCCGGCCCAATCGACCAGCTTGAACATCTGCCCATTCGAACCGTTCGAATTGTGCGGAATCGCCAGGCTCTCGATCCCCTGGGCTCGCAGTCCGTCCATCCAATCCCAGAGGCCCTCGGGGTTCTGGGAGTGGAACCTCGAAAACGGAACGGCTGGGAGCTTCTCGGTGCCCTTGAAGATCACGTTGCGGTGCAGGTTGCCGCGGTCGTCGGTCGAAGATGTGTACTCGTAGCCGACGAAGGTCGTGAAGCGGCCCGGCCGGTTGAACGCCTCGGCGGCGTCGATCGTATCCTGCCAGGCCGAGCGCGTGATATCGAGCACGGCTTCGCGATCGAGCGAGCCGTTTCCCACTGCTTCGAGGAGGGCCGGGACGAAGGTCGCGAAGATCTCCAGCCGGGGCCGGAGGCTGAGCAGGCCGGTGTTCCCGGCTGCATTCAGGTCGTGGACCGGCTCGGAGAATTCGTATTTGGAGATCGCGGTCGATGTATCTGCAGCCGCCTTCACGACACCCATGAACAGCGCGTGATCCGTTACCGCGTAGAAATCGAGGGGCTGGCGCAGCCGGACGACGAAACCGCCGGGATGGCGGATCGGCTCTCCATTGGCGTAGCGGTAGGCATCACGCGGGGTTGCGATGGTGCCGAACGCGAATGCATCGAAGGAGTAGGTAGTGTGGACGTGGAGGTCGCCGAAGAAGGCTCTTCGATCGGGAACCGGGGGTGGGCGAAGTACGAGGGTCTCGTCGGCCATCTCGAAGAAGGAGCCGGGTGTGAACTTCAGTATGTCCTCGAGGAGGCCCTCTTCGGATTCCGCAAATCCCTGCGTGGCCAGCAGCAGGAGGGCCACCAAGAGACTTCCAGAAATTTTTCGAGTCATTTCGCGTGCCCCCAGAGATTGGAGGTGGGACCATAGAACGCCTTGGCCTGTGGGGCTCGCGGATCACTGCTTTCGCTTCTCGAGGGCCGCCTGGAACCCCAGGTATTCGCTGGCATTGTCGAGTGTGATCAGGCCGACGAGCCGACCGTCGTGCATCACCGGGAGTGCCTCTGAGGGTGTGCCCTGGAGTCTGGCCAGCAGCGGTTCGAGCGGCGAGTGGGCTTCGACCGGCTCCACGCCTGCTTCCATCGCCTGTGCCACGGGGCATTGCGGCCCCCTCTCGGTCAGCGCCGTGAGCAGTTGGGCCTGGGAGAGCATTCCGAGCGTGCGCGTGCCT
>JAAELW010000091.1 GCA_024226235.1 bacterium | reverse complement strand
GGCCAGGCCAACAGTCAACGATCCTGACCGGGCCGGGCGGGGTAACGACTCCCGGAAACATCTCACGTCCAACGCTTCTCGGCCTCTCCGGCGGAGGCGGCGGATCCACCGTGCTCGGGACCACGGCATAGCGCATGGCTGAACTCCTCCCAGGCCAGAAGACCCAGCGGACGAAGACGCGCTACTGGCGTCGCCTGTCCGCGCTACGGAAGGAAGCGAGCAGTTGGCGTCCGCACTGGCGCGACCTGGCCGATCACATCCTGCCGCGTAGACAACGCTTCGAGACCGGCGACAAGCACCGTGCGGGCACGAAGAAGAACGACAAGATCATCAACAATACGGCGACGATGGCCAATCGGATCCTGGCTTCCGGCATGATGGCCGGGATTACTTCACCCGCAAGGCCGTGGTTCCGGCTGCGGACGCCCGACGCGGCTCTCAACGAGCAACGCGCTGTGCGCTCATGGCTGGCCGCCGTCGAACGCACCATCCTCGAGATCTTCGCGCGGTCGAACATCTACACCGCACTTCCCCAGGCCTACTCCGATCTGGGGTGTTTCGGGGTCACGTCGGTCTTCGTCGAAGACCATCCGGAAGACGTGATCCACGCCCGGATCCTTCCTGTCGGTTCCTACTACCTCGCCCAGGACCAGTACAACCGCGTCAACTCGATGTACCGCGAGACGACTCTGACCGTCGAGCAGATCGCGCGCCGGTTTCCCAGGGATAATTGGTCCGAGCACGTTCGGAGCCAGTTCGAGGCCAAGGCCTACGACACACCGATCAGCTGCGTCCACATTGTTGAGCCCAACGACGAGGTGATCCACGATCGCCTGGATCCAAAGGGAATGCCCTGGAGGAGCGTCTGGTTTGAGGGCAGCGCCTCGGGAGCCGGCGACGTTGACCACCTCGCGGCGACACACTCGGTTCCCGGGATCCTCGGCGAGTTCGGCTTCAACGAAAAGCCGTTCATGGCGCCCCGTTGGAGCACCACCGGCGACGACGTCTACGGAAACTCTCCGGCAATGGATTCGCTCGGTGACGTCCGCTCCCTCCAGCACCTCGAGCGCCGCCTCGGCCAGGCAGTGGACAAGATCATCAACCCGCCGATGACCGGACCAGCCGCGTTGAAAAAGATGCGGGCCAGCCTTCTCGCGGGAGACATCACCTACGTCGACACTCAGGGAACGCAGAAGTTCGAGCCCGCCATCAAGGTGGATCCTCGCGTCCGAGATGCGGAGCGCGACATCCTCCGGATGGAGAACCGGATCAATCGGGCCTTCTTCGCCGATCTATTCCTGATGCTGGCCAACACATCGATCCCCAACATGACGGCCCGCGAGGTGGAAGAGCGCCATGAGGAGAAGATGCTCCAGCTGGGACCGGTGCTCGAGCGTCTCCACGACGAGCTCCTCGATCCCCTGATCGACCGCACCTTCGGGATCATCGAGCGCCAAGGGCTCCTTCCGCCGATCCCGGAAGAGCTCAGCGGAGCCGATCTCCGTGTGGAGTACATCTCGATTCTCGCCCAGGCCCAGAAGCTGGTCGCCACGGCCACGATCGAGCGACTCGCGACGTTCACCTCGAGCCTGGCCCAGGCCCAGCCGGAGGTTCTCGACAAGCTCAACGGCGACAAGATGGTCGACGACTACGGCGAGACGATCGGCGCCGATCCCGAGCTCATCCGCAGTAACGAGCAGGTGGCCGAGCTCAGGCAACAACGAGCGCAGGCCGCGCAACTCAATCAGGAAAGCGCAAGGGCCGCGCGCGATGCAGCAGTGGCGGCAAAAACCGCCAGTGAGACGACGATCAGTGAAGACGACAGCGCCCTCAATCGCCTGGTCGAGGCCTACAGCAATGGAGCGCAAGCCGCGGCATGACCACCACGCCGAGAACAGACGACGAGCAAGGGCAGGCCAAGGCCGTGAAGGAAGACAAGCTGGCCGAGATCCAGCTTCGTGCCGATCTCGCGAAGGTCATGGCCACCCATGAAGGCCAGCGCGTGATCCGCTATCTGCTCTGCAAGGCGGACGTGTTCCCGATCGAATCGCCCGCG
>JAAELW010000090.1 GCA_024226235.1 bacterium | reverse complement strand
GTCTGTTCGCCTACTGCGTCGAGCATCTCGGATTGAGTGAAGGGTCCACAGCACTCCGTGTGCAAGTGGCTAACGTCTGCCGTCGCTTCCCAATGTTGTTGCAGGCTCTGGCCGAAGGCCGAGTCTCCCTGACGGTCGCCGGGCGTCTCGCACCGCGTTTGACTCCCGAGAACTGCGACTCGCTGCTTCAGACTTGCGCGGGGATGACGAAGCGCCAGGTCGAAGAACTGCTGGTTGAGCTGAAGCCAAAGCCCGAGGTATCGCCAGGGATGCGCAAGCAGCCACTTGGGCAAGCAACGGCAATGGTAACGTCCCAGCCGTTGAGTCCTGCCGCCGTCGAGGATACTCGCCCGGGCGAGCTCCCGATCGGTGACGCTCCCTCGCACGCGATCCCGGAGAGTGTGCCTCGCTCTCGGGGCTCGATCGAACCGTGCCGGCCCTCGGTCTACAATGTGCGTTTCCCGGCAACGGTGGCTTTCAAGGACAAGCTGGAGCGCTTCGCAGAGGTTCTTGGAGTGCACGATGCGCAGGGCCAGCTGGCCGAAGTTCTGGAGACGGCCATCGACCTCGCCCTCGAGAAGAAGGACCCGGCAAAGCGGCAGGAGCGACGAGAGGCTCGCGCGAAGAAGCGGAGCGCCGAGAACGCTGAGACACATGTAGAGAAGCCGAGGGGCGATGCCACCCACGATGTGACCCAAGATGCGACCCAGCACGCTCCAGGCGGCGAACGCTCCCGCCATGTGCCAGCGGAGCTACGAGATCAGCTGCTCGTGGGAGCCGATCACCGCTGCGAGTACGTCGCTGCTGGCGGGACACGCTGCGCGGCGAGGACGGGGCTGCACATCGACCACAAGCATCCATTCAGTCGAGGGGGTCCGACGACGGAGCAGAATCTGCGGGTCTTGTGTGCGCTTCACAACTATTGGGAAGCCGAGCGCCACTACGGGGTGAGGTTCGTGAAGGGCAAGATTGCCGCTTCCCGTGCTCGGCAGCGGGTCTAGCATCCTGAACTCGACTCCCGCCCAGGGCGGCATCGGTGGCAAGGTGCGTGGGGCGACTTTGCTAGCGTCCAGACCCAAAGGGGCACGAACGCTCCCGTAGTCCCCGCTCGGTTCACACCGGTCAGCGCGGGTTCGCCGGCGACCCTGCGGCGTCGCGTCCCCAGGACCGCGGGCCTCCCCCAGCCAACCCACCTCGATTAAAGAGGTGTGTTCCCCCGGACGGGGGCGGAGGGGGCGACTTGCTCGCCCGGCAGGTGCGTAGCTGCGCTCGTGACGGCAGCCGGGCGAGCCCAAATCACCATCCGGATCGGTGGAGGTGCGCACTTGAAGGCGGGCAGCTCGGCCAGACGAGGGATCGGTGGTCAGCTGGCGGTAGCGGACCGCTGACGACCCAGTCGCGCCGGGACCGACCCACTCGAACTGATGGAGAACCCTTATTTTGGGGGCTCAGCCGCGATCTGCGGGGAAACCGAGGAAAACCGGGACTGGCTCAATACTGTTCGGCATGGCGCCTGCACGCGCGGAGACTTCTCCGTAGCCCTCGCCCTGGAGAGAGCGTCCGGCCAGGCCACCCCTCCCCGAGCGAATCCTTGGGATCTCACCCCTGTGCCACGCCGCGCTCTCGACGTCCACGACGCAGCGTCCTGAGCGAAGGGGTGCGGGTGGCCTGGCC
>JAAELW010000089.1 GCA_024226235.1 bacterium | reverse complement strand
GGGTCTGCAGGGTTTCGCCAAGCACGCACCGCTGGTTCTGGTGCTGGAAGACATGCATTGGGCGGACCCAGCTTCTCTCGGGCTTCTCTCCTTTATCGGGGCGGAGCTGCACCGCGATCCGGTACTCATACTGGGGACCTACAGGGATAATGAGCTGCACGGCACTCCCAAACTATTCCAGACATTGGCTGATCTGACCCGCCAGCCCGCGTTCCGGCGCCTTTCGATCAGAGGTCTCGAACTCGACTACGTTGCAGAACTCCTCGCGCAGATCGTCGGAAGGGACGTTGCTCCGGCTCTGGCCGAGTCCGTGGCCGCCCTGACCGAAGGCAACCCCTTCTTCGTAGTCGAGATCGCGCGCATCCTCGGTGCGGAGACAGGTGGGCTGGAGTCTGGCGACGTGGCCGAGGGATTGGAGATCGAGCTTCCCGCGAGTATCTCCGCCACGATCGGGCGTCGGCTCGGAAAGCTGAGTGCGGGCACGCGCGAACTCCTCAGCGTCGCTTCGGTGATCGGCCGGGAGTTCGGTACCACGCTGCTGTTGGAGGTCGCGGGGACAGAGCATGAGCAGGTCTTCGAGCTCCTCGAAGAGGCGACCGCCATCGGGATCGTCGAGCCCGCGCAGAGCAGCCCGGATGCCTACCGTTTTGCTCATGCGCTGATTCGCGAGACGCTCTACCAGGAGATCCAGGGCCCGAACCGAGCTCGCCTCCACCGGGCCATCGCGGAGGCGTTGGAACGGCGCCACGGCGAATCCGCTACCCCTCCGCTGGCAGCATTGGCCCACCACTGGTACCAGGCCGTGGCAACCGGTGGCGTCGAGAAGGCTGACGAGTACTGCGAGCGCTCGGGACTGCAGGAACTATCG
>JAAELW010000088.1 GCA_024226235.1 bacterium | reverse complement strand
TTCGGCTACTGGGTCTGGGGGAGGTGGCGCGAGCGCAAGGCCCAGTCGACGCTCTGCTTCGCGACTTTCGTGTTCGTCCTCTTCGCCCGCGGTCTGATCGAGGGCTTCGGTGGATGGGACGTCGTGCTGGCGGTCGTCTTCCTTTCAGGGACCGTCGCGGTCTACCGCGAGATGCATCTCCTCTGGATCAACGATCCGGCCCTGTGGCCTTTCGCGACAGAGGCCGCCGCGGGCGGGGAGGAACCTCTGCCGGCGCACCCGGAGGAGTGATCGAAGCGATCCCGATCCTTACCTTCGGTGGAAGTTGGAAGGGCCGGTGCCCGACCTGGGTGCCAGGGACCTCGCCAAGCGGACCTCCCACCCTGGGTCTCGGATCGCGCCGAGGCGAACACTGAAGGGTTCTACAACCTGATTCGCCCGCTCGATCGGTTCTTGTGGAACCCTTTCAGGGTTCTTTCGTGGCTGGCCCGCCTACCCAGGGCGGCGCTTCGCTTGCCCTGGGCTGTTGGGTGCAACCCCTTCGGGGTTGTAAGGCACGGCGTATCAGTTCTAGTTGCACCTGACCGGCAGCCGCCGGGTTGACAGGCACGCCCGTGCTTCTCTAGGATAGCGGTAATTGAGCGTAACACGCTCGCGGCCCGATCCGCTTCGGGCCACCCAACCAAAACGGGCACGACGGGGGCTG
>JAAELW010000087.1 GCA_024226235.1 bacterium | reverse complement strand
GCCTTCCCGGTGCGCTTCGAGCCGGCGGGTGAGATCGTTGGTGATTCCGGTATACAACGAACCATCGCCGCAGCGCAGGATGTAGACGCACCAGCCCACGGGCGTGCAGCATCGCACAGCGGGAGGGTTCCAGCATTTCCGAGTTCCGTCGCATCTGTGTGTTCTGCGGATCGAGCCGCGGTTCGGAGCCTGCCTATGCAGAGGCTGCGCAGCGCCTCGGTGAGGTGCTCGTGGGCCGCGGGCTGGGCCTGGTCTATGGCGGTGGCTGCGTCGGGCTGATGGGGATCGTTGCAGATGCGGTTCTGGAGGGCGGTGGTGAGGTGATCGGCGTGATCCCGCGCTCGCTGGCCGACCGGGAGGTCGCGCACGAGGGGCTGACGGAGCTGCTCGTCGTCGACACGATGTTCGAGCGCAAGCAGCAGATGATGGAGCGGGCAGATGCGTTCGTGAGCCTGCCGGGGGGTGTCGGTACGCTGGACGAGTTGTTCGAGGTCTGGACCTGGGTGCAGCTCGGCCAGCTGGCCAAGCCTTCGGGGCTGCTGGATGTGGACGGCTTCTACGATGGGCTCGTCGGGTTCCTGGATGGGCTGGTGGAGCGGCGCTTCTTGCGCCCGGAGCACCGCGGGCTGCTGATTCGGGAGGAGGATCCGGAGCTTCTGCTCGATCGCCTGGCGGGCTGGGAGCCGCCCACGATCGGCAAGTGGCTCGACCGATGAGAACCCGGCCGCCGCGCGCGCTGTTGCTCGACCTCGACGACACCATCCTTGTCTATGGCCCGCTGGGCGAGGACGTCTGGGAGGCCGTGACGGCCGAGTTCGCGCCGCGGCTCGGGCTCGAAGTCGCCTCATTGCGCGCCGCCGTTCGCGAAGCTGCGAGCCGATATTGGGCCGAGCCCGAGCGCAGTAGACAAGGCCGCCATGACTTGCGCGGCGCACGCCGCACGATCTGCTTGTGGGCGCTGCAGGCCCTGGACGCGCCACGGCCCGAGCGGGCGGCTGCGATGGCCGATGCCTTTCACGACGAGCGCGAGGCCCGGGTCGATCCGTTGCCCGGAGCGCTGGATGCGCTCGAGCATTTCCGTGCGCGTGGGCTTCCGCTCGTGCTGGTGACCAACGGCGGCCCGGAGCTCCAGCGTCGGAAGATCGAGCGCTTCGGTCTGGCTGGATTCTTCGAGGCGGTTCTGGTGGAGGGCGAACTCGGCTTCGGCAAGCCCGATCCCCGGGTCTTCGAACAGGCGCTGGCTGCGGTCGGGGTGGCTCCGGAGCAGGCCTGGATGGTCGGGGACAATCTTCACGCGGACATCCAGGGTGCGCAGGCGGCCGGTCTGCATGCCTGCTGGGTGGATGCTTCCGGTAGCGGGACACCTCATTTGCATGGAATCCAACCCACTGCGACGGTCCGGGCTCTCGTGGAGCTCCGCGAATGGCTCTAGGCCCCCCCTTGCGGAGACCACCCCGGGGCCATCAGACTCCATCGTCCAGAGTGAGGGCCAGGGAAATGTCGAAGATCCGGATCGCAATCGTGGGGGTGGGGAACTGTGCCAGCTCTTTGGTGCAGGGGATTCACTACTACGAGAGCAAGGGGCCTGGCGACGCGATCGGGCTGATGCATTGGGTAGTCGGTGGCTTCCGTCCCTGTGATCTCGAAGTCGTGGTGGCCTTCGACATCGACCGGCGGAAGGTCGGGCGCGACATCAGCGAGGCGATCTTCGCCGAACCGAATTGCACGCAGGTCTTCGCGCCGGACGTTCCGAAGGCGGGTGTACCGGTGCGCATGGGCCGGATCCTGGATGGCGTCTCCACCCACATGGGGGAGCATCCTTCGGCTCGGACTTTCGAGGCCGCAGACGGCCTCGAAGCCGATCGCGATGAGGTGGTGCGCGTGCTGCGTGAGAGCCGCGCCGAGGTGATGGTGAACTACCTGCCCGTTGGCTCGGAGCAGGCCGCGCGCTTCTACGCCGAGTGTGCGCTCGAGGCCGGTACGGGTCTCGTCAACTGCATCCCCGTGTTCATCGCCAGTGATCCGGCCTGGGCGGAGCGCTTTCGGGAGCGGGGCCTTCCGATCGTGGGAGACGACATCAAGGCACAGCTCGGTGCGACGATCACCCATCGCATGCTGACCGAGCTCTTTGCTCGCCGCGGCGTCGAACTGGAGCGGACCTACCAGCTGAACACCGGTGGCAATACGGACTTCCTGAACATGCTGAACCGCGATCGCCTGGCTTCGAAGAAGGAGTCGAAGACCGAGGCGGTGCAGTCCGTCACTGCCAAGCGGCTCGACGACGAGAACATCCACGTCGGCCCCAGTGATTACGTCGCCTGGCAGAACGACAACAAGGTCTGCTTCCTGCGCATGGAGGGCAAACTGTTCGGCGACGTCCCGATGAACCTCGAGTTACGCCTCTCCGTCGAAGACTCGCCCAACTCCGCCGGGGTCGCGATCGACGCGATCCGCTGCTGCAAACTCGCCCTCGACCGCAACCAGGGCGGCATCCTTGCCGCCCCCAGCGCCGCCTTCATGAAGCACCCTCCGCAACAACTCCCCGACGAAGAAGCCCACCGCCAACTCGAACGCTTCCTCGAGCAGAGTTAAGAAGCGGGGTCGGAGTTAAG
>JAAELW010000086.1 GCA_024226235.1 bacterium | reverse complement strand
GTGATTCGAGGCTGCTGGCTCACGAAGACTTCTCCTTGCCGCCAAAAACTTCAGGGAAGTGCTTCAACGCGCTGGTCAGTGGAAGCGGCGCCGTCTGCCCCAAGCCGCAGATCGAGCCTTCGTTCATCTGCCACGCGGCCTCTGTGGCCTGGCGCAGCGTATCCGTCTCGTCCGTCCCCGCCCCCAGTCGACGCTCGAAGGCGTCCCGCAGGAAGTGCGTCCCGATCCGACATGGAGCGCACTGCCCGCAGCTCTCCGCCTCGAAGAAGCGAAGCTGATCGAGAACCGCCTCGCGCAGCGGGTAGGAATCGTTCAAGACCACCACGCCCGCCGAGCCCAGCATCGTGCCTGCCTCACTCATCGACTCGAAATCGAGCGGCCTGCCCCGCTCGCCCGCCGGCAGGAACCCGGAACTGGCACCCCCCGGGCTGAAGGCAAACAACTCACCCACGACCCCACCCGCCGCATCGAGGAGTTCATCCAACGTGATGCCCAACGGCAGCTCATAGGTCCCGGGCTTTGCCACATGACCACTGACGCAATAGAGCTTGGTCCCCGGCTCCGTCCGCCCGAGCCCACGGAACCACGCGCCTCCGCGCGTCACGATTCCCGGCACACAGGCGATCGTCTCCACGTTGTGAATCAGGGTCGGCTTGCCCCACAACCCGACCTCGGTCGGAAAGGGTGGCTTGTGCCGCGGCATGCCGCGCTTGCCCTCGAGCGCCTCGAGCAGCGCGGTCTCCTCGCCGCAGATATACGATCCCTGCCCCGCATGCAGATGGAACGTCAGTCCATCGAGCCATCCCTCATCCCGGAAGCTCGCAAGGGTCTCCTCGATCACCCGCCACGGCATCTCGAACTCGCCGCGCAGATACAGCCAGACATCCTTTGCCCCGACCGCTCGCGCTGCGATCGCCAGCCCTTCGACCACCCGATCCGGCCGCCGGACGAGCACCTCGCGATCCTTGAACGTCCCCGGCTCACCCTCGTCCCCATTCAGGACGACGTAGCGCCGGGGCTCGGCCTGAGCCCGCACGCTTGCCCACTTGAGATGAGCCGGGAATCCGGCCCCGCCACGCCCCTGCAATCCGGACTCTTCGATGGCCGCAATCACACCCTCAGGTCCGAGCGATTCCGCCCGCCGCAGCGCCGCACCGCTCCGATCGATCTCGCCATGTAGATCGAGAGCCAAACCCTCGGCGTCGGGCCCTTCGGGCCCCACATGTCCACACCAGCTCTGCTCGCTCAGGCCTCCGCGAGAAACCAGGGCTCGCCAATCTCCCTTCGCCGCTCGTACATCCTCGACGCACACGTCCGGAAGCACGCGCCGTTCCCGCAGGACCGCAGGCGCCACATCACAACCCGCCAGGCAGGAAACACCTTCCACCGGCATGCCCGCCTCTCGAGCCTCTGCCAGTACACGATCAGAGTCGGCCATCCGACAGGAAAGACCGGTGCAGACCCGAAGCTTTGCGTCTGGCCGCGCGAGCATGTGGAAAAATGTCCCTACACCATGAGCATGGGCCTCGGACACGCCGAGATCCTCGGCCACCTGGCGTGCAACACCCTTTCGAAGCCCGCCGGCTTGCTGAAGAGCGTTGGGCAAAGCGTGCTTGACGTCGTGTTCGTCTGACATGAGTGCGAGCAGGATAACGCGTCCACACGCCAGGCAGAACTCTCAGGCCCGAAAAGCGGACGGAAGTTCCCGTCGCTAGGTTTTATATCGGCTTTCGATAACGAATTCCGATATAGACTCGTTGGCGCTCTTGCTGGTTTGGAAACCTGATCAGGACTGGAGACGAACCTTGGCACAGACCGGAAAGAGTCGAGAAGGCAGGGAACTCTACTCGGGCCTGATCCGGCTCCACATCCTCCACCACGCCAGCCAGGAGCCGATTTTCGGCCTCGGCATCATCGAAGAGCTCTCCCACCACGGCTATCGGCTGAGCCCCGGAACCATATACCCGCTGCTCCACGGACTCGAAGAGAGGGGGCTTCTTCGCTCCGCACCCCAGCGATCGGGGCAGCGCTCGCGCCGCACCTACCGGGCCACGGCGCGGGGACGCCGCGCACTGCGAGAGGCGAGCGAAAAGGTACGCGAGTTGTTCGGAGAGCTCTTCGAAGACGAGGCCGGTGCCGGTGCCAGGAAGGCTCGCGCTCCCAGAAGGAAATGACGCAATGCTGCTGAATCGTTTCGAAACCCTCGCGATGAACAATCCCATCCGCACTGCCATTCAGAGGCACTTCGAGGGCCGACGCCTCTTCGAAATGGGCGGCGCGATGAATGGCGGCGTGGCCCTCGAAGTAGGCTGCGGCCGTGGAGTCGGTGCGGAGATCATTCTCGACCGCTTCGGTGCAGACCGGGTCGAAGCCTTCGACCTCGATCCGCGCATGGCCCGGCTAGCCAACCGCCGGCTTGTCACGCGCGGCAACGCCGTGTGTGTCGCCGTGGGTGACGCCACGCAGATCGCCGCTCCGGACGGGCGCTACGACGCGGCGTTCGACTTCGGCATCCTTCACCACATCCCCATCTGGCGCGACGCCCTCCGCGAAATCTACCGCGTGCTGAAGCCCGGGGGCAGATTCTACGCCGAAGAAGTCCTCGAACACGCACTCGAGAATCGTCTCTTGGCCCACCTCTTCGAACATCCGCGCGAGGACCGGTTCGACCTGGCTCGTTTCCGCGATGCACTCGCCTCGCAGGGCTTCCGGATCGTCGAGACGCGCACCCTCGGAAGGGATTTCGCATTCTTCGTGGCGGACAAGCCGGGCCCCTGCGATGACTGAGCCCGAAACACCGGAACCGAAGCGCAAGATCCCGCGCAACCTGTGGGCAGTGTCGGGCACGAGCTTCTTCATGGACACCTCCAGCGAGATGATCATGAACGTGCTCCCGCTCTTCCTCTCCAACGTGCTGGGCGTCGGCACCGCGGTGATCGGGCTGATCGAGGGCGTCGCCGAATCCACAGCAAGCCTGCTCAAGGTATTCTTCGGCAGCCTCTCCGATCGGATGGGTGCAAGAAAGCCGCTGGCGGTTTCCGGCTACGCTCTTTCTGCCCTCGCCAAGCCCCTCTTCCTGCTCGCCGGTAGCTGGGGGATGGTGGCCGGTGCGCGCTGGGCCGATCGTGTCGGCAAGGGAGTGCGGACAGCACCGAGGGACGCACTGATCGCCGACTCGATCGGACCCTCCGATCGCGGGTTGGCCTTCGGTCTGCACCGGGCCGCTGACACCGGGGGTGCGGCCCTTGGACTGCTCATCGCGATCGCCGTGGTCGCGCATATGCAGGGGAGTACAACGGATCTCAGCAGGGAGACATTCCAGACTCTCGTACTGGTGAGTCTGATCCCCGCGCTGCTCGCCGTGCTGACGCTACTGCTCGGAGTGCGTGAAACCCGCCGCAGGAAGGAAGCCGACCCGGTGCGCATCGGGTTCCGCGGCCTCGGTCGCCGCTTTGCGGTCTTCCTGGGCATCATCGCACTCTTCGATCTGGGGAACTTCTCAGATGCCTTCCTGGTGTTGCGCGCCCAGGAGCGGGGCCTGGGCGTCGATGATCTGCTGTGGACACTGCTGGGCTTCAACCTGGTCTACGCGGTGGTCTCCACACCGGCGGGCGCACTCTCCGATCGGATCGGGCGACGACGCCTGATCGTCGCCGGCTGGATCGCCTACGCCTTGATCTATCTCGGCTTCGCTGTAGCGGGAAGCGAAACGGAAATCGTCGCCCTCTATCTGTGCTACGGCGCCTACTACGGCCTGACGGTGGGAACCGCCAAAGCGATGGTGGCGGATCTGGTTCCGGCCCGGCTCCGCGGCACCGCCTTCGGCACATTCCACGCGGTACTGGGCGCCATCGATCTGCCCGCCTCGCTGATCGCGGGGGTGCTGTGGCAGGGGGCCGGCTCATGGCAGGGCTTTGGCCCAGCAGCGCCCTTCTACTTTGGGGCTGCAACGTCCCTGGGCGCTGCGCTTCTGATGATGGCATTCCTTCGCGACACAGACTGAAGCTGCCAACCACGTCGCGCTAGCATGCAGAAAACCCAGCGCGCGCATCTCCCACCGGAGGTCGCATTGCCTTCGCTGTCCCTCGAGGAAACCCCATGACGCTATCGGTCCTGACCCTGAACCTGTGGCATGACTCAGGCCCGTACGAGAGCCGGGTCGAGCGAGTTCGCGACTGGATCGACCGGCTGGACCCCGACCTGATCGGGTTCCAGGAAGTGCTCCGGGCAGATGCCGGGAACAACCAGGTCACCGAACTGCTCGGCGATCGACCGTACCAGGTCGACTACGTCGAGGGCTCCCGCTACCAGCGGGAAGGTTCAAAATATTCTCCGGGTGGGTTCGGCAATGCGATCGCCAGCCGATGGCCCATCCTCGATCGCGAAACCCTGGCCCTACCGGACGCGGAAGCTGCGGGTCGGACTCCGGACGCCGAAACACGAGCAGCAATCTCCGTCACGATCGGTTCCCCGTTCGGCGAGATCGGTTTCACCTGTTCCCATCTCCATTGGAGGCTCCGCGACTCCGCCATACGCGAACGACAGGTCGTGGCGCTATGCGACTTCGCGTTGCGCAGGCGCCCTGCAGACGGGTTTCCTCCGATCCTGGTCGGCGACTTCAACGCGGAGCCCGAATCCGCAGAGATCCGGTACGTCTCGGGGCTGCAGTCGCTGGAAGGGCGAAGCATCGCGCTTCTCGACGCATGGAAGACGGCAGGAGACGGTGGCGCCGGCTACACCTGGGACAACTCCAACAGCTATGCAAGCCCCGAACTCGAGCCCAACCGCCGCATCGACTACATCTTCGCCGGATTCCCGATGCGTACGGGCGTCGGCCAGCTGACGGCATGCCGTCTCGTCTGCAACGACGAACAAGATGGTGTCTGGCCCGCCGACCACTTCGGCGTCTACGCCGAGCTTCGCACGGATCCCATTCCCGGGTTCGAAGATCGCTGGGGCCTTGTCGGCGGAGACGACGTCAACGCTGAACGCTAGGCCTGAGAACTGCGGACGCCGTAC
>JAAELW010000085.1 GCA_024226235.1 bacterium | reverse complement strand
CTTCGCTCTTCGCACTGCCCGTGAAGCAGCATTGGATCTCGTTTCAATCGACGAATCCATTCGGCTGTTGGATCGCGCACCAGATCGGGGAACAGGAATTCCTGCCATCTGCGGGAACCGTCACCCAGTGCGGCTTGCACATCGCCCGGCTGTTTGGATGCGATCCCATCGCGTTGATCGGTCAAGACCTGGCATTCACGGGCGGACGGATGTATGCGGCCGAGTCTGCCTATCACGAGGTCGGTTTTCGCTCGATCGAAGACACCCACTATGAGTACACGAACATTCACGACAAACTCGTGGAGATGCAGTACGAAGATCCCGATCAGACGATCGGGGGAGAACTGGTCTGGGTCGAGGGCTGGGATGGGAATCCGGTCCCGACGAATCAGTCCTACGCATCCTTCCTGGACCACTACCGGGATATCCACCCCTTCTATTCCGAGGCAGGCGTAACCCTGGTGAATTGTACCGAGGGCGGAGCGCGAATCCCCGGTCTCACTCACACGCCATTTCAGCAATTCCTCGATGAGCATGCGCGAACGCGTCGTTCCGTCACTGCGGTGATCAAGGAGGTAGCCAGCGAATTCCTTCCGCCATCGTCAAGCAGTTTCGACACAGCGTTTGCAAACCTCCGTCGTGGTCTCAGGGAGCTCGATCGGGAGTGCGCGCGCGGCCTCGAACGGGCACGCAAGGCCAAGCGGGAGATCGCACGCGGATCCCGAAATGCGGATCAAGTCGAACTATTGCGTCAGGTCGCCAAGAGCGAACGAAAAATCGAGAAGCTGGTCTCCCAGATCACTCTGCTGGACGCGCTGGTCCAACACGAACTCCACGAAATGAGCAGTCGACTCGTCAAGGCGACGTCCGCCAATCCGGATGCCGCCACAGTCGCCTCCGAAGCAGAGAGCCTTCTCGAAGCCACCAAGAACGCGATCCGACGAAGCGCCAAACTCATCGACACCCTGGAACGCGAGATCGCTGATACCGAGAGTTAGGAAGCGGCCCAGCTTCCCGACGCCTCTCTAGTGATTGAAGGCTTGCTTGGAGTAGCTGAAGCTGGTGTCGCCGAGGTTGCGGGTTCGGGTTTCGTCGGATTTCGGTGTGTGTTGCTTGTAGCCGCCGGTTCGGATGAACTGATCTTCCGAGAGACCGAGGTCCAACTTCTCGTTCAGGCGTGCGCAGCCCGTCTGTATCTCGTCGAGAATCAGTTGGTCCTCGAGTTCGGTCATGTTCAGGCAGATGTCCTGGCGCTCAGTGATCGAATCCAGGTAGGCGTTCTCGTCCCGGATGAGCTCTTTGCTCAGTGCGTACTCGTACATCACGGTGTCCGGAAGGGGAAGCAGGAATCCGACACTGGGGTAGATCCCGTTGCGCTCGCACAGGTCGAAGGTCTCGCGAATCGTTTCACACGTTTCGATCGGGTAGCCGAGGACGACGCTGGTATTCGAGGTGATCCCGGCCTCGCGCAACACGCGGATCTGCTCTTCGAAGTACTCCACACGCACGCGCTTGTTCATCATTTCGAGGATCCGGGCATTGCCCGATTCGAGTGAATAGCCGAGTGTGCGGCAGCCGGCTTCTCGGAACTTCAGGGCTACCTCGAGCCGGCGCTCGAACGGGATCTCTGGATTTCCGAACAGATCCGTTCGCACAGATGCGCTCCAGGCAAACTGGAGCCTGGAATCCAGGATGGCATCCACCATCTTTTCGGCCTGGGAGAGCTTGTAGAAGGTCAGATCATCCCAGAAGTTGACGTAGTTTGCGGAGTAGCGTTCGATGTTGCGGCGGACCTCCTGGAGGATCCCCCCAGCGCAGCGATGTCGATAGGGATCGTGCTTGTAGACGATATGGCAGAACGAGCACTTGAAGACACAGCCACGAGCCGTGGCCACGGGCATCGTGCGCCAGGTCGTCGGGTCCTTGTCGATGCCCCAGGCCGAGGGTGCATCCGTCTGGGCGAAATAGCGGTCCACTTCGAAGAGATCCCAGTCCGGCATCGGGAACGAGTCGACTGGTGCCGCCTTTCGACGAGGTGTGTGAATGAGCTCGCCGTCCGCTCCGCGAATCACGATTCCATCGACTTCGTGAAGTGGATTTCCAGTACGAAGAGCATCAAGCACGGCTACCGTGGTCAACTCGCCTTCGCCGACGACCACGACGTCGGCCTCGGAATGGCGAAGGAATAGATCGGGTACGGAGCCTGCCACGGAGTTCCCGACGATCTGCGTTGCGCGTGGTGCATTTTGTCGCGCCATCCGTGTGAAGGTCTTCATCCATTTGTAGTGGGTGACGATCGATCCGGTCAGAATGGCGTCCCAGCGATCCTGGGCCAGGAATTCACTCGTCTCGTCGTCACTCTGGTCGTGAAGGCCGATGTCCAGAAGCTCGACGTCGTAGCCCGCCCCCCGGGCAGCAGTCATCACATAGGCCAGGCCCACGGGCAAATAGCGTGTCGGGTGGCCTGGACGCAAATTGGGATTCACGAAGAGCAGACGCATCGAATATTCCTCACCATTGGTACGGTGTCTGGGGTACATGCTCGTTCCAACCGAGCCATTCCGGATGGGCCGAAAGCCAGCACTCGATTGCGCCAAAGTCGAACTCCGGTTGCTGTTCGTAGAGCGCATCGTATAGGGCGGAGACGAGCCGGTAGTCGTCCGCGGTATCGACGGCCAGTCTCCAGGCACGTCGGTCTGGAGTCCGGTCGAGGAATGCTACAGGGCCACGACCAGAGCCTCGCCATAACCAAGCTGTGACGTGCTCCCGGTCGTAGGGGTCTCGGGATTCACGGTGGGCCCGCAACAGGGCATCGGCTGCGACGGCTTCGACGTCGAGACCGATCGGAAAGCCGCTTTCGAGCGCCGTCGAGGCGAGTGAAACTCCCAACTGTTCCCGCATCTCCAATACAGAGGCTCCGATTGCGGGATCGTAGAGCGGGCAGTCGGACGTCACGCGAAGTACGACCGATGCCCGTGTTGCCTCGGCCGCGAGAATCGTCCGCGCGAGCACGTCGTCTTCTGGGCCGCGCACCAATCGCACACCGGGATGCAAGGCTGCGACATCGGCAACTGGGTTCTGCGCAACACCCTGCGGAATAGCGACGCAGATTTCATCGACGCGGTCGGTACGTGCCACCCGCTCGATCACCCGGGAAAGAAGAGGTTCACCAGCCAGCGGCAAGCAGACTTTTCCGGGCAGGCGGGTCGAAGTAGCCCGCGCCTGGATCACGGCCACGATGGGTCCGCTCAATGCGGTTCCTCCAGTTGGTCCCATGTCAGCGGTTCGCCGCGCTTCAACTGGCGCAGTGCCGAGCGGCCGAGCACGCTCTCCAGGTGACGCGGCTCGAGTCCGAGTGCTGGCCGGATGGCCCGTACGCTCTCGCGGCTGATTCGTTCGCCTTTGGCGATGTCGCGCACGATATACAATGAGCGCCTGTAGATACGGCTACTGGCTTCGCACGGAGCTTCCGCGCAGCGGCCCGTCCCCAGGCCAGACCATGCTGCCTTCACATCCCGCACCATCGTCTCGAATTCGTCGGGCTCCAGGCTGAAGCCCGCGTCGGGTCCACCATCGGCACGAGAAAGAGTGATGTGCTTCTCGATCAAGCGCGCGCCCAACGCAACCGCCGCAACCGGGGCAGCCGCCGTCAGACTGTGATCCGACAAGCCCGTGACGACTCCGAATTCAGAAGCCAGCGTCGCCACCCGGAGCAGATTCATCTCCTCGGGTGGGGTCGGGTAGCCGCTCACGCAGTGAAGCAATGCGATCTCGGTTGCACCGTTGGCTCGAGCCACGTCCAGGGCGCGTCGGATCTCGTCGAGCTGAGCCATGCCAGTGGAAAGGATGAGCGGCTTCCCGGTGGCTGCTGCACGAGCGATCAGTTCATGGTCGCCAAGCTCGAATGACGCGATCTTGTAGGCAGGTGCGTCCAGGGTTTCGAGGAAATCCACTGCGGCCAGGTCGAAGGGTGAGCTGAATACCGCGAGGCCCAGGCTACGCCCTCGTTCGAACAGCTCGGAGTGCCAAGAAGATGGAGTCTCTGCCTCGGCGTACAATTCAAAAAGATTGCGGCCGCTCCACGGACCCTCCTCGATCGAGAATCCGGGCCCATCCAGGTCGAGAGTCATGCTCTCCGCCGTGTAGGTCTGAAGCTTGATCGCGTCGGCTCCAGCGCGTTGGGCCGCGTCCACGATGGCAAGTGCGCGGTCTAGCTTCCCGAGGTGATTCGCAGAGAGCTCCGCAACCACATAAGGAGGGGAAGTGTCTCCGATCAAACGATCCGCGAGTCTGAAACCGTTCACTTCGCCGCTCCGATGGGCCGCGCATCGTGGCGCCCCCGCCGCAGGATGGACAGGGCTTCCGGCCCTTCGTTGAAGAGCAGATCCACAGCGCTTGCCTGGCTGACGAAGCTCTCGCAGCACTGGCTGTAGAGGGGTAATTCGAAGGACTGGATCGACACCCGAATCCCACGGCTCAGGAAGGGTTCCTGGTCTTCCATCAAATAGGGCTCGGCCCCCGGAGTCGACAAATAGTGGTCTGCTCCGAGTTCCTCGCAAATGGCGGCCAATCGCTCGCCGCGTCGACTCCCTGCCTTGAGCTGCGAGGATCGGTGGGTGGGGACGGCGATACCGAACTCGTCAAATAGCCACTCGATCAGCGCCAGGTTCAAGCCTGCGAGTTCGGTCCAACCGCCCTGGCGCGAAAAGACGGCTTCGAGTCCAGGAGCCGATTGTGCGAAGAAGGGTGCCCTGGCATAGGCATGTGCCAGCGTACGCAGGTGTTTGAGCCAGAAATCCGGCCTTGCGATTTCCACTTCCTGGATCGTTTGTCCGCGCAGGCCCTTCACCCGAACGGGAACCGTGAGCCACTGCAGGGCTCCGTTCGCGACGATGCGATTGCGTTGCTGCCAACTACGATGTGCGAAGCTCGCATCGTCGAGGAAGACGAATGCATCGACCTGATCGGCCAGATCGAGGTAGCCGGACCAGGGCAGATACGTCGGCTGCATGATGGCCAGGCGCATCAGTGCGGCACTCCTGCCAGCCGTTCCTCGATGGCTGCCGCTACCCGAGCGGTCCCTTGTCCATCGAACAGACGCCGGCCCGAAGTCGCCAGCGCCACGGCTCGCTCTTCGTCCGATAGGAGCTCCCGAACATGGTTCCACGCTTCGGCTGGGTTGCCGCAAGGGTCGAGTCCGCAGAGCGCATTCTCTCCGTCGAGCCACGCAATCTCCTCGACCAGCTCCGGCTCGTTCGGGAAGGCTACACAGGGGACACCCAACGCCAGGGTTTCGGGCACGATCATGCCTCCGGTGACGACAGCCACCGATGCGGAGGAGAGCCTTTCGGCCAGTGCGTCAGCCGCAAGGTTGCAGCCGAGCCAATGGCCATTGGCATTGCAGATCTCCTGCAGGAGCCCCGGGTCGGCGAAGGAAGCGCCAACCACCACATCCAGGGCCACCCGGTCAAGCTCACCTTCGATATCCGCAAGCAAGCCGAGCAGCCATTCGGAAGCATGGGTTCCGGAGCCGGCCAAGAGGAGCAACCGCGGTGCGGCTGTGCCTGCCGTCGCCTGCCGAGGCTTCGTGAATGCTGCCCGCAAGAGCGCATAGCGAGGTCCACACAGGCGGAGCACCTGCTCACCGAGTTTCGGGTAGACATGGCGAGACGCAGGGCCGCTTCCGGCGACGATGATGTCGGCAGAGCCGATTTCTCCGCAATCGTCGATCACCACCTTCAGGGCTGGCATTTCCAGATCGGCCACATGAGGATTCGGGTGATCGATGATCACGACGCGAGCTTCCTCCGCGAGCTCTGCAAATCGGGCTGCAGGCTCGATTCGCGCGCCAGGAAACAGGGAACCAAGATCGGGACCCTCGCCTGAGACGATCGGAGGCTCAGTCCAGGCAAGCGCATCGATCAATGCGGCCGTACGCACGGCATGGCCTCGGCCGATGGACGCATCTGCATCCACCCGGACGAGAGCTCGTCGTGCTCGCTGGGGGTCCACGTCAGCGCTCCGCCTCGACCAGCCAGTCGTCATCGACGAATTGCCCGTCCTGCCGAGTGACACTTCGTCGGTTCAACTCGATCCGGGAGAAAGGCTTGAAGAGGTTTCGGATCGAGGCCTCGTCGAGAAAGGTCAGTTCGAGGCCCTCTTCTGCTTCGGCGGGTGTTCCCGAAAGTGCTTCCATCAGGAAGCGATCGGAGCCTGTCGGTCTTCCAAAGCTCCTACGCCAATCTGCATTCGTCCGCGTGCAGCAGAGAAAGCGCCCGCCCGGCTTCAGTGCATCGGCGACTCGCTCGATCGAAGTGGCAATCTGGTCGATTGGCGCATAGCAGTAGACGCTGTAGCAGAGCACCGCGTCGAAATAGCCTGAGGGGAAGTCGATCTGATCGATCGCCGCAAGCTGGGTGTCGATTTCGAGACCTTCAGAAGTGGCGCGCTGTGCTGCCCCGTCGAGCCCCTTTCTCGACAGATCCGCGGCTACGGTCTGAAACCCCTCGCTGGCGAGGAAGACCGAGTGACGTCCAGCCCCGCATCCCAGATCCAGGGCCCTCATTTCCCCAGGCGCACGGCCAGGGAACGAGGTCAATGCCCAACGTACGACGGCTTCGTCCGGGTATCGGGGACAGTAACGTGGCTCCGCGTGGAGATCGTTCCAGCGCCGTCCTAGATCCGTCTGCTTTTCCGCTTGCTCAGCGCCGGTGCGCATTCTTTCCGTCTCGCTTTCAGATTGAAACGTCGCGGTTTCGATCGGGAACCCGATCCACCCTCTTCTCGCTCCAACAGGCGAGAGAAGGCCGCATCAGGACCTGAGAGCAAGACCCGTGCCTTGGCGCGCCACTTGCAGCGAACCGGAACAACCGACAGAGGCAACAACCAGCCGCAATGCGACAAGGAGGTCCCATGCGCCTGATCAAGGATGGCCAAGAGGCAGAAGTCGAAGGAATCCATACGGATGTGGAAAGCCTGCTTCTCCCGTACCTGAATCGGCCGGAGGCCGAGCCCCGAGTGGTGGTCCGGTTGTCGCTCGACGGCCAGGAGGTACCCGCGGGAGACCTCGATGACTTGTCGAGGGTTTCGCTGGACGAATGCGAGCGGGTCGATGTCGAAACCGCTTCAGTGTGCGAGGTCGCCCGACAGAGCCTGGCAAGCGCCGGAGAGTACGCGGACCGCGTTCGAGAGGCGCTCTTCAAGACGGCACAGCTGATGCGCACGGATCGACCGGAAGTCGCGAACGACAGCTTCATCGACACGATCGACGCGATGTCGATTCTGCTCTTCACGCTCCAGGCGGCTTCCCAGCACCTCGGTCCCGAAGCAAATTCGGTCGAGGAGATCACCGCCAAGGTGCAGCCGTGGCTGGATGCGTTGGCGGATGCCCAGCAAGCGCAAGATTGGATTCGCGTGGCCGACTACCTGGAGTATGAGATCGCGCCCGTGCTCGGAGAGACTCGAGGAAGAGTCGCACCGCTCTGTTCCAACGAAGCACTGGGGTAGATGCTCCAGACCGGATTCCATGCTTTTGCGGATCGATCTGTGCCTCGGGCCTTCCGATAGCGGCGAAGAGGCGCGGAAGCAGGAGCGGGCTCCGCGCATGGGTTCAATGAGTGAGTTCCGCTCCGGTGGGTAGAGATGGATCTTGCAACGCTGATCGGGCTCGCACTTGGCATCGCGCTAATCATCGGCGCGATGTTGCTCGGTGGCTCGTTGATGGCCTTCGTCAACGTACCGGGCCTGTTGATTGTCGTAGGCGGAACGATCGCTGCGACCCTGGTCAACGAATCGATGGGTCTCGTGGTCGGGGCGGCAAAGGTCTACCTGCAGGCGTTCTTCGAGAAGCCGGTATCCGCGACCGAGTTGATCGAGAAAGTGGTCGACCTGGCGGCAAAGGCTCGCAAGGAAGGGCTCGTCTCTCTGGAAGGCGAGGACATTCCGGACCCGTTCCTCGCGCGAGGTGTCCAGCTCGGCGTCGATGGCCTCGCGCCGGAAATCATCAACGGGATCCTCGAAGGTGAACTCAAGACGTTGAAGAGCCGGCATGCTCGCGGCCAAGCCGTCTTCAAGTTCATGGCGTCGACGGCTCCGGCCATGGGTATGATCGGCACGTTGATTGGCCTCGTCCAGATGCTTCAGGCGATGGAGGATCCCGCGGCGATCGGCCCCGCGATGGCTGTCGCTCTGTTGACCACCCTATATGGCGCAATTCTGGCATTCGTGATTTTTGCACCAGTCGCTTCGAAGCTGGAGACACGTACCAAGAGCGAGGTCGCCCACAAGACCCTCGCCATCATCGGAGTCGAGTCCATCTTGAAGGGTGACAATTCGATGGTCATCCAGTCCAAGCTCGACGCCTACCTGTCGCCCCAGGAGTTGGCAGCCAAGGCTGCCGAGAAATGAGCGACGAAGAAGAAGATGCCTATGAGGAGCCCACTGCACCAGCGTGGATGGCGACCTTCGGCGACTTGATGAGCCTACTGCTCACCTTCTTCATCCTGTTGCTCTCGTTCGCCAGTATGGATGCACAGCGGTTTGCCGAAGTCAGTGGCTCGGTGCGCGATGCGTTCGGCGTCCAGACGATCATCGCGGGGAAGTTCGAGGCCCTGGCCGACGACATGATCAGTCTCAATGATCGCCCGACGTCCTCTCATATCAGCGTGATCAACATCCAGACCCGCCAACGTTCCGACATCAAGAAGATGGCCCAACGAATCAAGGCGAGTATCGCGGCCAAACGCATGGACCGCCTGATCGAGGTCGACGAAACCCCTCGGGGTGTGGTGATCCGCGTGCCGGGAGAGCTGATGTTCACGTCCGGCTCGACGGAGCTTCGGGTCGAATCGCTGGTGTTTCTCCAGGAGATCGCCAGTCTGATCAACGGGACGCCGGATACAGTCGCGATCGAGGGGCATACGGATTCCTCACCGTCTTCATCGACTACCAGCAACTGGCAGATCTCGACCGCACGCGCCGTGGCCACCCTCGAATTCCTCGTGGATGTGGCCCGTGTGGACCCGGCCAGATTGCTCGTTTCGGGGTTCGCGGACACCCGGCCGATCGCCTCGAATGAAGACGCTGAGGGCCGAGCGAAGAACCGCCGCGTGGAGTTCACATTCCTCCACAGCCAGGAAGCAGCGGGCGGTTAGGTGGAAGAATCTTCCGCCTGACCTTTCTCCTTGAAACACCTGAAACGACCGGCTGAAATGAGGCAGTAGACCCCCAACCACCGCGCCTCGAAATCCAGCCACGACGGAAAAGTCCAAAAATACCGTCAAGGTGGCCCGTTCTTCCGCCGATCGATGAGCCCATGACAGCAGCCGGCTCACCCTCTCCCGCCGGCAGTTATTCGCGGAGACGCGAACGAGGTGGCTCCAAAATGAACGGACGGTGGGAAGAAAAGGACAGGCAGCAGCTGAACGCGCCGCTGCCGACTGTGCTGGTCGTCGACGACGATCCGATGGTGCGCCGCGCGCTTGGGCGGGCGTTGACGCGTCTCGACGTCCGACCGATCGAGGCCGGCGACGTGGCCCAAGCCCTGGAGCTGCTTCAGTCCGAGCGCATCGAAGGTGTGATCGCTGATCAGCGGCTGGAGGACGGGTCCGGCGTGGATCTGCTGGCGACGGTTCGCAATATGTGGCCCGAGCTCAGTCGAGTGCTGATCACCGGCCTCGAGGATCCTCGCATTGCCCAACTCGCGATCAACCAGGCGGGCGTCTCCTATTTCCTCGGAAAGCCGTGGGAAGCCGACGCCATCGAAGAGGTCGTCAACCGGCTGCCCAAGGTCACCGAAGAATGCCGACCCAACCGGACGCGGCCCAGCTCGACTGGTTTCAGAAGTCGTTTCCCCGGAATCATTGGTGAATCCCTGGCCATGCGGGAGCTCCTCGAACTGGTCCGAAAGATCGCCGAAACCGACAGCACGGCGTTGATCACCGGCGAGACAGGAACTGGGAAGGAGCTGATCGGGCGGGCGATTCACGAAGCGAGCAGACGAAGCGACCGGGTGTTTTCTGCCGTGAACTCAGCAGCGTTTCCCGAGACACTCCTCGAGAGTGAGCTCTTTGGACACCGTCGAGGAGCTTTCACAGGAGCGACTTCCAACAGCAAAGGTCTGTTCGAGCATGCCGATCGGGGCACGGTCTTCCTGGATGAGGTGGCCGAGATGCCGCTTTCGATGCAGGCGAAGCTGTTGCGTTTCCTTCAGACCGGTGAGATCCGGCCGGTGGGTGACGAAGCAACGCGCTACGTCGATGTCCGCCTTGTCACCGCAACCAACAAGGATCTGGAAGTCGAAGTCGCCGAAGGCCGCTTCCGGGAAGACCTCTACTACCGGTTGGCAGTCATCCCCGTGCACGTTCCTGCGCTTCGCGAGCGGGTCGAGGACATTCCCCTGCTGGCGCGGCACTTCCTGGCCCGAATGGCGACCAAGGCGAATTTTCCCATCGAAGAGATCGATGATGCAGCCCTTGATCGGCTTGCAGGCTACCACTGGCCCGGAAACGTGCGCGAGCTCGAGAACGCAATCGAACGAGCCGTCGCGTTGAGCCGCAGCGGTCGAATCGAGGTGGATGATCTTCCGCTGCACGTTCGTGAGCCGAAGCGCCTCGTGCTCGAGACCGGCATCCAGAGTCTTCCCGGAGTCGAACGACGCCACATCCTGGAGACGCTCGACAAGGTTGGTTGGAATCGGAAGCGAGCGGCCGAGCTGTTGCAGATATCCACGACCACGCTCTGGCGACGGCTGAAAGAGTTCGGAATCGAGGGTGACGCCCGTGTGCGCACCAGCCGCTTTCCGCTGAACGGCTGATCTGGCCCAGCGGTAAGGAGGATCCATGGCAGACGAAGAGACCGACGACACGACCGAAGAAGAGGGTGACGGCGGGAAAGCCGGCAAGCCCTGGTTGCTGATCCTGGCAGCTGCGCTGGTCGCGCTGGGTCTCGGCGCTGGTGGCACCTACTTCATGTTGGGTGGCAACGAGTCGCCCCCCGCGGATGCGTCCGAGACGGCTGATGCCGAGGACGCCGAGCCCATCGAACCCGATGTCGAATTCAAGGAGCGCGTCTTTTCGCTCGACCCTTTCGTCGTGAACGTCACTGGCGAGGGCTATCCCCGCTATTTGAAGATGCAGGTGGCCTTCGAGATGAACACCTCGGAGGGCAAACTCGAGATCGAGAGCCGCGTCGCCCAGGTTCGCGATACGACCATCCTGTTGCTCTCGAGCAAGCGCCTCTCCGACATCAGCGATTTCGAGGGCAAGGCGTTGCTGAAAGACGATCTACGTGACCGGGTGAATTCCCTGCTCAAGAGTGGACGAGTCGAATCCGTGCTCTTCACCGAGTTCGTGGTGCAATAGACGATGAGCGAAGCCGATACCAAGGAACTGCTCAGCCGGGAGGAGCTTGCCGCCCTTCTGGACGAGCTGCGGGCAGGTTCCGGGGCAGCGAATGCGTTCCCCGAAACCTCGAATGGGCGCCTCGTGCCGCTCATCCGCCTCCTTGGTGAATTTGCAGACAGCCAATCCCGGGCGCTGTCGACCCTTCACCAGCGGAGCATCGTACTCAAAGTGCTGGATGTCGACGAATTGGCGATGCGTGAATTCACCGCGACGCTGCTTCCGGTGGACCGCGTCATCGAGCTTCGCCTCGATCCGGGTGGCCACTGTATCTACCTGCTTCTGGGGCGCTCCTTCTTGTTCGCCTGGCTGGCATTGGCATTCGGCGCGAAGGAGAGCACCCCCGTCATCACGGTCCCGGAGCGACACTTCACCAGGATCGAGGAACGATTCATGCGACGCGCCGCCGCGGAGCTGGTTCGTCACCTCGAGACCGCCTGGAGCTCTCGCAGTTCGGTCGAGATCCGGGTCGTCGATCTTCTCGAACCCGAATTCATGCCCCAGGCTTCATCGAAGTGGGCCCTTGCCAGCTTCGATGTCGAAGGGTTGGGAGATCTCTGCCGGCTCCGAGTTCTGGTGGATTACGGGCTGTATGCGGCGGATGCAGAAGAGGCGGAAGCCCCGGTCGATGATGTCGAGCGAGCAGGAATTACCCAGGGGATACATCGCGAGGTCCTGGAGATGCCTGTCAGCGTTCGCGTCGAGGCCGGATTCGCCGAAGTGGCGCTTCGGCGCGTGGCTGCGCTGCAGGTTGGAGACGTGATCCCGCTGGAGCGAAGTGATAGCCGAGGCCTCCTCGTGCGGATCGAAGAGGAGCCGAAATACGTAGCGGTGCGCGGTGCGGTTGGTGCACAGCTCGCCGTTCAGCTGGTCGAAAGCCTCTAGGAGCGGACGGGAATGGAGCAGGAAAAACCGGACGAGACCGTGGCAGAAGCCACAGTGGCTGCCACAGGAAGCGGCTCTCTCGATCTCGTGATCGATGTCCCCCTGCGGGTCACGGTCGAGGTCGGTTCCGCATCCATGCTCGTGCGGGAGGTCCTTCAATTCAGCAAGGGCTCGGTGGTCGAACTCGATCGCGCCGCAGGGCAACCGGCAGATGTCCTCGTCAACGGACGCCTGTTGGCCCGAGGTGAAGTGACTGTCGAGGAAGATCGGCTCGCCGTTCGCATTGTGGAGATGTTGGTCGAACCACCTGGCTCATGAGCCAGGTGCCGACGCAAGGAGGGAAAGCGTTGGTCGAAACAGGGTCCGCGCTATTGGTGGTACTGGGATGTCTCGCGTTGCTGCGCGTGGTGCTCCAGTGGACGGGACTGGCGGGTACGGGTGGAAAGCCGGGAGGGCTCCACGTGGTCGAGACGTGCGCCCTCGGCTCACGCAGGCGCTTGCACGTGGTCGAAGTCGCCGGCGAACGCCTGCTCGTGGGCTCGAGTGAGAGCGGCCTGGCAATGCTTCATCACCTGCCAGAGAGCCAGGCTCCCGAGCCGGAAGCCAAACCGGAAACCTCGGCTCTACCGAATCCGATTCGTCGTCTCATCCAGGGGGGCGCGTCACTCGGTCTGTTGCTGATCACCGTATTCCTGTCAGGCGATCCTGCATTTGCGGAAGGTGGCCTCACGATCAGTATCGATGGTCTCGAAGACCCAGAGCAGCTGAATTCGACTCTCGAGATGGTTGCATTCTTCACGCTGGTCGGTGTTGCACCGTCCATCTTGTTGATGGCCACGAGTTTTACTCGCATCGTGATCGTGCTGGCCTTCTTGCGTCAGGCCATCGGTGTGCAGCATCTGCCCCCGAACCAGGTGCTCGTGGGCCTTGCGCTCTTCACGACGATGTTCGTGATGGCTCCTCTGGGCGATCAAATCCGGGTCGATGCCTACGAGCCCTATGTCGCCAAGGAAATCGACGCTTCGCAAGCCGCTGAGCTGGCGATCGACCCGGTGCGGAAGTTCCTCCTCCAATCGACTCAGGAGTCGGACCTCAATCTCTTCCTCGAGATTTCCGGCACGGATCAGGTCGAAGACCTGGCCGACGTGCCCTTCACGACCTTGCTCCCATCCTACATGCTGAGCGAACTCCGAACCGCCTTCGAAATCGGCTTCATGATCTACCTGCCTTTCCTCGTCGTCGATCTCGTGATCGCCTCGATGTTGATTTCGATGGGAATGATCGTCCTGCCGCCCATCGTCATTTCGCTTCCGTTCAAACTGATGCTCTTCGTGTTGTTGGATGGCTGGAACCTCGTGCTCGGCTCGCTGATCAGCGGGCTGCGCTGAAGGAGTACCCATGGATGTTGGACAAGTAAGCGCTCTCCTCCAGGAGACGATCCGGATGGCATTGATGCTCTCAGCGCCGATTCTGGCGACGGCCCTGTTGTCGGGTTTGACCGTGTCGATTTTCCAGGCTGCGACCCAGATCAACGAGCAGACCCTTTCATTCGTGCCGAAGATCGTACTGACACTCGGTGTCTTTGCGTTCACGTTTCCCTGGTTGATGTCCAGTCTGGTCGATTTCGGAACCCGGCTGATGGGTCAGGTAGCGACGGGCGGCCCGTGACATTTCCGCTGGATGAAACCTGGACCTTCGGGTTGGTCATGGTCCGCTTCATTGCGCTCACCGTGACGGCGCCGTTCTTCAGCCATTCGTCGATACCGATGCGTGTCCGGGTGGGCCTGGCCATGGGTGTCGCGATGGCCGCGGGTGCCCGCTTCGGAACTGCACCGGATCCCGTCCTGCTGGATGCTGCGAGCCTGTGGGGCCTGGTTGCACGGGAAGTGCTGATCGGCGCGATGCTCGGATTTGCATCGGGCCTCGTGTTCAGTGGCCTCGCACTGATGGGCGAGTTCGCTTCCATCCAGGGGGGCCTCGGTGCTGCCACCGTGCTGGATCCAACAAGTGGTTCGTCGTCGGTCGTTCTGACATCGATGATCCAGATCTTCGGTGTACTGATCTTCCTGGCGATCAATGGTCACCACGAAGTCCTCCGCGGCCTGGCACTCTCTTTCTCCGTCTTCCCAGTCGGGCAGATGACGTTTCATCTCGAAGCTTTCGAATCCGTCGTCAAACTCGGCGGTGTGATCTTTCGCGTGGCCGTCCACCTCGCCGCTCCAGTCACGGCCGCGATGATCATTTCCAATGTTGCAGTGGGAATCCTGGGACGAGCCATTCCCCAGTTGAATCTGATGGCGCTGCAGCTTCCTGCGCATGTAGCGACGACGCTGTTGATCCTGGGCCTGGGTGCGGGACCGCTCACGGATGTGATGGCACGGACGATCCAGAACTTCACCGGCGAGGCCATCCAGGCCGTGCTGGGAGTGCGCTAGATGGCCGAAGAAGAAGCAGAAAAGACCGAAACCGCGACGCCAAAGCGTCGCGAAGAAGCCCGCAACAAGGGGGAAGTGGCTCAGAGTCGCGAGATTCAGCATGTGGTCATCCTCACGGCCGCGATGTTGGCCTTGGGTTCGTCACTGGGAATCGGGGTCGTCACCGCACTGTCCGATGTGGCGCGCTCGTCGTGGAGTGCGATCGGGGCACCGCCGGAGACTCTCGCGGACTTTCGTTCGCTGCTATTGGGTCATGTGAGCCATCCGGCTCTTGCGGTGTTGCCCATCATGTTGTTGTTCGCTGCCGCTGGCACGGCTTCACAAGTCCTTCAAACCGGTCCGCTGCTCAGTAGTGAGGCGTTGGCGTTCAAGGCCAACCGGATGAGTCCACTTCAAGGCGCAAAGCGCATGTTCAGCCCTGATCGGCTGTTCGATCTCGTGAAGGCGATCCTGAAGGTGAGCATTGTCGGAACCGTCGGTTGGTCGGTGATCGGCGGTGAGATGGACTTGGTGATCGGGCTTGCCGACACCGACATCGGCCCCGGGCTCGCCACCATCGGACTGCTCTCCCGGCGTCTGGCGATTGCCATCCTGTCCGTGCTGGCACTGATGGCCGCTGCGGATCTCTTCTACCAGCGCTGGCGCTACGAGAAGCGTCTTCGCATGAGCAAGCGTGAGGTTCGGGAAGAAGTGAAGCAACGCGAGGGAAACCCGCACGTACGCAGCCGCTTCCGTCAGATGCAGAGGGAGCTGTCTCGCTCTCGGATGATCTCTGCCGTTGCGGATGCGGACGTGGTCCTCACGAACCCGACCCACTACGCCGTAGCGCTCCGCTACGACCGCGAAATCATGGGAGCGCCCGAAGTGGTGGCCAAGGGCCGAGGCCATGTCGCCAAACGCATTCGGCAGGCCGCTGAGGATGCGGACATTCCGATCGTCGAAAATCCGCCGCTTGCGCGAATGCTCCACCAGACCACGGAGGTCGGGCAGCCGGTTCCGGACAACCTCTTCCAGGCTGTTGCAGAAGTGCTGGCCTACATCTACCGGTTGGATCCGCGTAGAGCGGTGTCATGGGGTGCCGCCTCGTGACGGTGCAGCGAAGCGAGGTGCTGTTGGGCGGGGTCTTCCTCGGGATCCTGGCGCTATTGGTGGTACCGCTCCCGCCGCCGCTCCTCGACTTGTTCTTCGCGTTCTCGATCACCATCTCGCTATTGATTCTGTTGGTGGCTCTCTACGTGGAGAGGCCGCTCGATTTCTCGGTCTTTCCGTCCCTGCTATTGATCGTGACGCTCGCCCGTCTCGGTCTGAACGTCGCAAGTACGCGGTTGATCCTGATTGGTGGAGCGGATGGCCCGGATGCGGCCGGTCGCGTGATCCAGGCTTTTGGTGACATCGCGGTAGGTGGCAACTACCTGGTCGGAATCATCCTCTTCCTGATCTTTGTGACGATCAATTTCGTGGTCATATCGAAGGGGTCTGGCCGTATCGCCGAGGTTGCGGCGCGGTTCACTCTCGATGCGATGCCCGGCAAGCAGATGGCCATCGATGCGGATCTGAACCAGGGCATCCTGGACGAGGCGGAGGCGAAGCAGCGCCGAAAAGACGTCCAGCGAGAAGCAGACTTCTATGGCGCGATGGATGGCGCCAGCAAGTTCGTGAAGGGTGACGCGATCGCCGGTCTCGTGATCATGGCAGTCAACATCCTGGGCGGCCTTGGAGTAGGTGTCATTCAGGGTGGGATGGGCGTGATGGATGCGGTCCAGACCTACACGCTCCTCACGGTGGGAGATGGACTGGTCGGCCAGGTTCCCGCCCTGATCGTATCGACCGCTGCAGGCATGGTAGTTACCCGCGCTGCGGCTGGTGACACGTTGTCAGCAGAGCTCGGCAATCAGATCATGGCGCAGCCGCGTGCCGTCTATGGAGCGGCTGGCATGCTGGGCATCATTGCATTGATTCCCGGATTTCCGTTTTTGCCGTTCGCAGGGTTGGCTGCGGGTGCGGCGTATTTCGCCCGGACCGTGACCGAAATGCAGAAGAAGACCGATCAGATCGAGCCTGAATTCCAAGCGGCCGAGCCCGAGGTCTCAGAGGAGGAAGAAGTGCGCGGAGCACTTGCGCTCGATGATCTCGAGCTTGAAATCGGTTATGGCCTGATTCCGCTGGTAGACCCGGACCGGGGCGGTGATCTGTTGCCACGGGTGCGGGCGATGCGCAAGCAGTTGGCGACCGAACTCGGTTTCGTCATTCCGCTGATCCATATTCGCGACAACCTGCAACTCGAGCCAGGCGAATACGCCGTCCTCGTGCGCGGCAATCAGGTGGCTCGCTCACGGATTCCGCCCGGTCGGCTGCTGGCGATCCAGCCTGGAGAGGGGGCTCCAGAGATTCCCGGCATCGTCACCAAGGATCCGGCATTCGGGCTGCCCGCTGTCTGGATCCAGGATCGCGACAAGGATCGGGCGACCTCGGCCGGCTATGCGGTCGTCGATTCGGCCTCCGCATTGGCGACGCACCTGGCCGAGACGATTCGACGGTTCGCGCCGGAGCTTCTCACCCGCTCGCAGGTGATGGAACTGCTCGACGCCTTCTCCCGTCAGTCTCCGAAAGTGGTGGAAGAGATCGTGCCGAGCCTGGTGAGCATCTCCACCTTGCATCACACCTTGCGCCAGTTGCTCGAAGAAGGCGTCTCGATTCGCGACATCGGTGCCATCCTGGAAACGCTTGCCGAGTACGCGGGCAAGATCGAAGACCCGGACCTGCTCACCGATCTCGTGCGCGAACGCCTGGGGCGGACCATTACCCGGCCGTTCATCGATTCGGAAGGAACCCTCAAGGTGATCACGCTCGAGCCCGGGCTGGAGCAGACCCTGAAACATGGGATGCAACGTTCGCAGGGTGGTTCATTCCTGGCAGTGGATCCGAGCACGTTGGATCGGCTGGTTCGCGGGGTCGAGGCGCAGGTTCAGGCGCTCCCGGCTTCGAGCGATACCGGCCATGTCCTGCTCTCTCCGCAGCAGCTCCGCTCCCCGCTGCGGCAGCTTCTCAGTCGGAGCGAGCCACGCATCGCGGTGGTGTCCCATAACGAGCTTCCGCCGGACGTGCGAATCGTCGCGACTGGGCAGGTGCAGCTGGCTGAGGCCGCTCCCCTGCCTTCATGAACGGAGTCTGACCCATGCATATCAAGCGCTACGAAGCATCGACGATGCCCGAGGCAATTGCCCAGGTCCGAAAGGAGTTGGGGTCGGAGGCGTTGATCCTTCAAACCCGACAGATTCGTCGGGAAGGTGTCTTTGGCATGCTGGCGAAGCCCGTCGTCGAAGTGACGGCTGCGGTGGACCGAGACCATCGCGCAGCGGAAGCTCACGGTACGACACCCCAGAACGCCTCCCAGGACAGGGGATGGCGCGAAATCCAGATCGCCCGGACGTTGATCGATCCGATCGAATCCGAGGTGAAGGCAGTGCGCCGATCCGTAGATGCGTTGACGGTCGGCGGTGACGAGCCTCTGACGATTGCGGTGGAGATCGCGGAGCTTCGCCAGATGGTGGCCGATTTGAAGCGGCCCCACATGACGGGTGCGCGTCCCTACCTGAATGCGTTCCTGGCTGCCGGACTCGAACCCCGCCACGCCTTCACTTTGGCGGCAGAGGCCCAGTCCTTTCCGAAAGAGGACGTCTACGATGCGTGCTTGATGAGCCTGGCCTCTCGCCTCGAGGCGCGTTTCCAGCCGGATCGGGACGATGATCCGAAGATCACGATGGTCGTCGGGCCGACGGGCGCCGGCAAGACGACGAGCCTGGCCAAGGTGGCAGGCCTGCGCCGGGCGGTCGAACGCAACCTGGCGGTCGTGACGACCGATGCCCATCGTTATGGCGCTGAACTGTTGTTGCGTCGCTTTTCCCGTGACCTGGAGGTGCCGTTCGACGTGGCCGTATCGCCCGAGTCGCTGGCGGAACGATCCCGTCAGTTCGCGAAGCGCCATATGTTCATCGATACGGCCGGACGCAGCCCGGGAGACGTGAACTGCATTCCAGAGCTTCGGGCGCTTCGAAATGCACTTCCAGATCAGGTACACGTCCAGCTCGTGGTATCTGCAACGACCAAGGAGCAGGATCTACGCGCACAGATTGCGCGATTCGGGCCCTTGACGCCCGACAGCCTGATCGTGACCAAGGCGGACGAGAGTTCCGGTCTCACGAATATCGTGAATCTGCTTCTCGACGAAGATGCACCTCCGCTCTCCTGGTTCGGCATCGGTCAGAAAGTACCCGGAGATCTCCGTGTTCCAGATCCGACGGAGCTCGCCGAGGGCGTGCTGGGAGCTGCCGCGTGACAAGAGGGGCTTTGGTTTCAGTGGTCAGTGGAAAAGGCGGGGTCGGCAAGACCAATCTCGTCGCGAACGTGGCGGTTGCTGCGGCCGGACTCGGCGCTCGGGTGCTGGTGGTGGATGGTGACCTGGGCCTGGCGAACATCGATGTCCTGCTGGGTCTGACACCACTGCGGACGGTGGCCGATGTGCTGGACGGAAATTGCAGCTTCGATGAAGCACTGATCGCTGGGCCTCGTGGGATCCGGGTGATGCCCGCAGCATCTGGCAGGATGGATCTTCCGACCTACCGTCCGGCTTCATTGGCGGGACTCTTGATCCCGCTCTTCGAGGCCACTGAACGGTTCGATCTGGTGCTGGTCGATGGAGGTGCCGGAGTCGGGCCGGCCGTCGTGACACTCGCTTCGGCTTGTGATCTCGCCCTGTTGCTCGTGACCCGGGACCCGACGAGTCTGGCGGATGCCTACGCGACGCTGAAAGTGCTGAATCGCGAGGCGCCGACCCTGCCCGTCGAGGTGATGGTCAACCTGGCTCGCGGTGAGATCGATGCGCGAGCGATCCACGAGAGTCTCGGGCGGGTCGCCAAACGTTTTCTGGGCAAGAGCCCGCCGTATCGCGGCTATCTACCACTGGACGCGAGGCTTGCAGAAGCCGTGACTCGTCAGCAAGCCGTCGTCGAAGCTTTCCCCGGTGCGTCTTCGTCCGAAGAGATCAGCCGGTTGGCGAGATACCTGCTCACCCGCCGGGGCCCCGCGCAGCGCGGTGCGCGTCCGATGCTCCCAATCAATCAGCCTTCCCCTACATCCTGAGAGAAATGATGAACGATCGACTCAAGCCGTATCTAGCTGTCGTCGGAGATCTTCCCGGGATTCCGTCTGTTGCCAGCAAAGTGATGACCGCTACCGCGGATCCCAACACCAGCGCAGATGATCTCCGCCAGGTGATCGAAACGGATCCCGCCCTCGCAGTTCGGATTCTCAAGGTGGCCAACTCATCCCTCTACGCGTTCTCTCGCGGTATCGAGACCCTGCGCCACGCGATTGCGTTGCTCGGCTTTCGAACCGTCGAAAATCTGGTGATGGCCGCGTCACTTCGCGACGTCTTCACGAACTTCGGTCTGTCCGAGAAGCTCCTCTGGGAGCATTCGACCCTGGCCGGTGCCGTCTCGGCACGACTGTCGGCCTATGGGCCGATCGATGTCGACAGGGAATCGGCGTTCACCGCCGGGCTTCTCCACGATCTCGGAAAGATCGCGCTTGCGAACTCGGCCCGCGAGCAATACTCCAAGATCATCATGCGGACCTACAATGAAGGAATTGCCTTTCGCGATGCCGAGCGCGAGGAGTTCGGCTTCGACCATGCGGAGCTGGGTGCGCTGGTCGGTGAGAAGTGGAAGCTGCCGGAACGGCTGGTTCATGCAATCTGCTACCACCACCATGATCCGGCAGACTATCCCGACGGCCCGCCCGAGGCCGGTCGATTGATTGCGCTGACAGCCGTGGCGACACGCTGTTGCAGCCGGCTTGGCTACGGGAGACGCGAAGCGATCGAGGCCATCGACGTGATGGAGCTTCCCGCCTGGAGCTATCTGGATCTCGGCATGGCCGACATGGATCCCATCCTCGAAATTGTCGAAGAAGAGGCGAAGAATGCGGAGAGCCTTCTAGCCTGACTTCGACTCGACACACGGGAGGCCCGTGATGGAAAGCAATCCGATCACCTCCAGAACGCCTGCGCCGGCCGTCACCAAGGCCCGGGAGGCGGGCGAACGCGACCAACAACGGCGCCGATTCGATGAGCACCGGCGAAACGCATTCCGTCGCGCTCGGGACGATGAGGGCGGAACAGCGGATCTGGAGTTGGAGCTTTCACCCGAGGCGCGCCGGGCCGAGGCGGGGCACGACGACGAAGCCGTTCACAAGAACGATGCATCCGATTCGGTTCGTGATATCCGCGGTCGTCGCCTCGACATCCGAATCTGATTCCCGGCGTTCAGGTTGAAACCCGAGTGAAACGGGATGGGGGCCTAACTTGCCGCTTGCGCCTTGCATTCACCTCCTGGCGTGCGCCAAACGGGCTCAGCCGGGGTTAGAGACGTTTCACCCGGCAAGTTCTTCCTACCTTCAGGTGGCATGGGTCTTGCTCTTTCGGGTCTCCGTGTTCCCTTCTGAGGAGGCCCACGTTGGGTACCGAGCTCTACGTCTCGACATCCGGAGCCATCGCTCGCTTCCAGCAGCTTGAATCCACGGCGAACAATCTCGCGAACGTGGATACGCTCGGGTACAAGGCCGATCGGCCGCAGTTCCAGGCTGCCCTCGAATCCCAGATTCGCGATACGGAAGGCGGTCTCGCTTCGGGCAGTCCAGCCCGATCCTTCGTGGCACTTGCCGGGGTGACCAGCGATCAAAGCACGGGCGTCATCGCCAGCACGGGCCGAGCTCTCGATGCAGCGATCGATGGGCCCGGCTTCTTTGCGGTCGAGACCCCGGCTGGGATCCGATACACGCGTGCCGGCTCCTTCATCGTGGATGCCGCGGGAACCCTCTCGACCCTGGATGGTCGCCCGGTGCTGGGAGATGGCGGGCCGATCCAGGTGGGCTCGACCCAGGCCGAGATCCGTGCCAGTGGAGAGATCGTGGACAGCCAGGGCGATGTACTCGGCCGGCTACGCGTCGAGGAATTCGACGATCCCCGGATGCTGCAGAAAGAGGGTTCGAACCTCTTCCGTGCGCCACCCGAAGCGGTCGGAATTCCCGTCGGAACGGTACGCATGCTGCCTCGTTCCGTGGAGCGATCGAACGTCAAGGCCGTTCAGGAACTCGCCACGATGATGATCCTGCAACGCCAATTCGATGCCAGCATGCAAGTCATGCGAGCAGATGACAGCGCAACCGACCAATTGATTCGGGAGTTCTCACAATGAGGGCAATGTTCACAGCGGCGACCGGGATGGACGCCCAGCAGCTCCGCATTGACACGATCGCCAACAACCTGGCGAACGTCTCCACGACCGGCTTCAAGAAGAGTCGCGCCGAATTCCAGGATCTCTTCTATGAGACCCTTCAAGCTCCGGGAGCCCAGTCGGCAGACGGCACGACACTGCCGACCGGAGCCCAGGTGGGACACGGGGTGAAGCTCGGTGGTATGAATCGGGTCTTCTCACAGGGCACTCGAACGAATACGGGCCGAGACTTCGACCTCTCGATCGATGGCGATGGCCTCTTCCAGATCGCGGATACCGGTGGCCAGGTCCTCTATACCCGCGACGGCTCTTTCCATCTGGATTCCGACGGCAACCTGGTGAACGACCAGGGGAATCTTCTCGATCCCAACATCCAGATTCCGATCGATGCCATTCAGGTGACAGTGTTGCAAGATGGGACCGTTTCGGCGCTGATCGCGGGACAAACGGCACCCCAGCAGCTCGGGCAGCTCGAAATTGCGCGCTTCGCGAATCCCTCTGGGATGCGCGCTCTGGGCAACAACCTGTTCGTTCCGAGCGAGTCGTCTGGCGACGCAGAGACCGGAACACCTGGGTCCACGGGCTTCGGCACGATCGGCCAGGGGTTTCTCGAATCGTCGAACGTGAACATGGCCGAAGAGTTGGTGAAGATGATCCTGGCTCAACGCGCATTCGAAGTGAACAGCCGCGTGATTCAGGCCGGTGACGAGATGCTCCAGACTGCAGCGAACATCTGATGCGTACACTCCTGCCGCTGGGAATCGTTCTCGTTCTTCTTGGTGCGCCGTACCGGGCGGCTGAAGCGACGCCGTCCAGCTCTCCCTACGGCCTACGAGAGGCGATCATCGCGTATCTGGAGGAACGCGCGCCGTTGCCGACCCGCAGCATCGAGGTACCGCCACTGCTCGATTTCTTCGTGCCCGGGCTTTCCAAGGCGGATGTCGACATCGAGGTCCGATCCCATCCCAAGGCACCGCGCCTGGGCCGTGTCCCGGTGACGGTGACCCTGATCGCCAGCGGCCGCATCTTGCGACGCGGCGTCGTCAATGCCCGTGTTCATGCAGACGTTCCCGTGGTCGTTGCTGCGGCCCCGGTTCAACGGGGGCAGCTGATCCAACCGGAGGATCTGAAGCTCGAGGATCGGGACGTTTCGGACCTCGGAAGCGCCTGGCTCGACGATCCGACCGCATTGATCGGAAAGCGGGCGCGGCGCCGGGTCGTTCCGGGAGCTCTTTGGCAACTCTCGTGGGCCGAGATTCCTCCGCTGGTGAAACGCGGTGAGCTGGTACGCCTGCGGCTCGCTCACGGAAGGTTGCTCATCGAAGGAAAAGGTGTGGTGCGCAAGGACGCGCGCGAGGGCGAATGGGTCCGGGTCGTGAACGCCGACTCGAGACGCGAATTGCTAGGCCGCGTCGAAGCAGATGGAGCCATCCATGTGGAGTTCTAGACGACGGGTGTTCCTTGGTATCGCCTTGCTGGTGGCCCTGACCCAGCTCGGCTGCGTCGAGACCGCGATGCGAGACATCGCCATGCCTCGTCGCTACCCCGCTCCGCCACGAGCCCCGGGGCCTCCTCCGACTGAAGGGGCCATCTGGAGCGGCGGAACGGCGGGCGGATCATTCCTCTACTTCGACCGGAAGGCCCGCGGTATCGGGGATCTGGTCACCGTGCTGGTTGCGGAGAACCCGTCGGCGGCTGGCACGGCCAGTACGGAACTCGACCATTCCACGACCTACAACGCCAGTCTGACTTCCGATATCGGGTTCACCCAGCTGCTCCAGGAAGGGGCAGGTGAGCTCTTCAAGGCTCTCGGCATAGACGGCGCGGGGGGGACCGCTGCCGCGGGCGAGGAAGTCAATGTGATCAGCGGGAGTGGTGGGAGCGAGTTCGATGGGGACGGGCAGACGGCTCGCAGTGGCCAGTTCACCGCGATCGTGACGTGCCGCGTCGTAGACGTCCTGCCCGGGGGTGTCTTCCATGTATTCGGCCAGCGCCAGATCGCAGTCAACCACGATCTGCAGTGGATCACTGTCGAAGGCCTGTTGCGCCGCGAAGACATCAGCATCGACAACACCGCGCCGTCTTCGGTTCTGGCCGATGCGAAGCTCACTTACGACGGAATCGGTGTGATCGATGACAAGCAGCGACCGCCGTTGATTTCGAGGCTGATCAATTGGGTCTACCCGTTCTGATGTTCCACCGACTCATCGCGATGATCCTGTTTGTGGTGCTGGCTGCACCGGCATCAGCCGTCCGCCTGAAGGACATCGCTTCCTTCAGGGGCGTCCGCGCCAACCAGCTGACCGGGTATGGTCTGGTCGTCGGGCTCAAAGGGACCGGCGACAAGAACGGGACCGAATTCACGGTTCGATCGCTCGCAAGCGTTCTGGCCCGGATGGGAATCGGGGTCGATGCAGACCAGATCCAGGTCAAGAACGTCGCGGCTGTCGTGGTCACGGCTTCGCTTCCGCCGTTCGCCCGAACGGGCTCGCGGATCGATTCGACGGTTTCATCGCTCGGTGATGCCACCAGTCTTGAAGGCGGCACCCTGATCATGACGCCGCTCTTCGGTGCAGATGGCGAGGTCTATGCCATTGCCCAGGGTTCGGTGTCGGTGGGGGGATTCTCTGCGGGCGGAGGAGGCGGTTCGTCCGTGTCCAAGAACCACACGACGGTTGGCCGCCTTGCTGGCGGTGCAACCATCGAGCGCGAACTCAGCTTCGAGATCGATCGCAAAGATGCCTTTGATGTGGCCCTGGCGGAGGCGGATTTCACTACCGCTCGGCGGATTGCCAAGTCCATCAACCGGGAGCTCGGTGAGGATGTTGCCATTGCCCCGGACCCCGGGACGGTACGGGTGCAGGTGCCGGCCCACTATCGATCCGATGTAGTGGGGTTCCTGGCGGCAGTCGAGTCGATCGAGGTCGACCCCGATCAGGCCGCACGCGTCGTTCTGAACGAGCGCACTGGAACGGTGGTGATGGGACAGAACGTCTCCATCTCCAAGGTCGCGATCTCCCATGGTTCGCTCTCCGTGACGATCCGGATCCGGAACGATGTATCCCAGCCGCTGCCATTCTCGGAGGGTGAGACCACAGAGGTCGTGAACGACGAGATCACTGCGGTAGAAGAGGATGCCCGGCTGACGGTGATCGACGGACCGGTGACGATCGACGAGCTGGTGCGCGGTCTGAATGCGATGGGTGTGACACCGCGTGACTTGATTTCGATCCTTCAGGCCATCAAGGCGGCAGGCGCCCTCTCAGCCGAAATCCAGGTGATGTGATGGACCCCGCAAGCCTCGAGGGATTGCGCAGCCTTGGAGCTGCCGCAGAGCGAAATGATGCCGGCGCTTTGCAGAAGGTGGCTCGCGAATTCGAGGCTTTGCTGGTCGGTGAGATGATGAAGCAAGCCAGCAAGCCTCTGCTCGAAGAGGGCATGCTCTCGGGAGGCTCGGCCGGACGTATGTGGAATGAGATGTTCCTCGACCAGATCGTCCGTGAGGGCGGAGGCAGCTTCGGTCTTGCCGAGGCGGTGGAACGGGAGCTTGGTGTTGCGAGTTCCGGAGCGGAGGAAGGCAAGTGACCTCAAACCTGGAAGCCGGGATCACTGGCCTGGCATCAGTGCTCGATGCCGAGGAAAAGCTCTACGTCGAACTCAGGGATTTGCTCCAGCAAGAGCATGGTTTGATGGTCACTTTGGACGCCGAAGGCCTGGAAGACGTTGCAAGACGAAAAGAGGAGCTGGCGGACGAAGGCCGTTTGGTCGAAGAGACAAGAATGTCCCTGTGCGAAATGATGACTCGCGAGCTGGGCTTCGACGAAGTGCGACCGCGCCTCTCTACGATCTGTGAGAGGATCGGCCCTGAGGGTCGTGCATTGCGCGAGGCACATACCCGGCTCGTCGTGTTGGTCAGTGTGGTTCGGGAGCTGATGGACGCGAACAACGTACTTGCGGGCAATGCGCTCTCCCAGGTGCGCGGAACCCTGCGCCTGCTCGGAGGGCTCGTGCCTTTCGAGGTCACCTACGCGCCGGAATCAATCACAGATGGCAGCTCCGCGGGCAGGTCTGGGGTGGGTCAGCTCATTCGGCGGACGGTGTAGGGCGTTGCCATGACGGGTATCTTCGGCGCGCTCGACGTTGCTCGGAAGGGGTTGCTCGTCACCCAGGCCGGCGTGCGCGTTGTCGGCCATAACATCGCGAACGCCAATACGCCCGGTTACACCCAGCAGCGGGCATTGTACGCCGCGGACAACCCGATCCAGACCTCGGTTGGCCTGTTGGGCGCGGGTTCGCTCTTTCTGGGCGTTCAGCGGATCACCGATCCCTTCGTGCAGACCCAACTGATTCGTCAACGAGGCGAAACGGCGTCTGTCGACGCTCAGGCCGGAGTGCTGACCCTGGTCGAGGAAATCCTGAACGAGCAGGATACGGGTGGACTCACCGAAGCACTCGGCCAGTTCTACGATGCGCTCGATGATCTTGCAACATCCTCCTCCCCCGGTGCGCCGGCCGAGCGCGCGGCACTCGTGGCTTCTTCTCAGGCAGTCGTCGATTCGATCCACGCTACCGACGATCGACTACGGGATCTGATGGCCTCCACCAACGATGGAATCCAGGCGACCTTGCCCCGGGTGAACGACATCCTGGACGGCATCAACACGCTGAACGGCGAAATCGCTCGAGCAGAAATCAATACCACGAGCCCAGCCAACGACCTGCGTGACCAGCGAGAAGGGTTGCTTCGCGAGCTTTCGGGAATTCTCGATGTCACCCATCTGGAAAACTCGGATGGCAATGTCACAGTCAGCATGATCAGTGGCGCCGCTCTGGTCGAGGGGGGGCGAGCAAGGTCGCTAGGCCTCGCTCCCGACCCGACCAATCCGTTCAACACGGGTTTCTCTCGAATCCAGCTGATCGACCAATTGAGCACCCGCGACATCACGGCCGAGATCGGCGCAGGGGAGCTAGGGGGGCAGCTCCGTTCCCGCGATACGATCCTCCCCGGAGCCATTCGAGCCCTGGATACGGTGGCCTACAATCTGACCACCAGTGTGAATACTGTGCACAACGCCGGGCAAGGGCTCACGGGTGCGACGGGCGACTTCTTCACTGCGCTCCCCGCTGTTGAGGACGCCGCGCGCGACCTGTCGATCGCAGCGAACATTCTCACCAATCCAGACGACATTGCGGCCGGGCTCACCTCTGCTGCAGGCGACAACCAGAACGCCTTGGCTCTGGCAGGTCTGCGAGATCAAAAAACGCCGCTCTTCCTCCCGGGAGACCCGCCGGGACCGGCAACGGGCCCCAGCCGCAGTGTGATCGAACATGCGGTGGCGGTGGCAGTCGACGTCGGCCAGCAGTCCCAGAGCATGACTTCCGCGTTGGTTCAGCAGGAAAAGATCATCGAGAGCCTGGAGAACCGCCGAGAGGAAGTCTCTGGGGTTTCGATCGACGAACAGGTTACCGATCTGATCAAGCTCCAAGCTGCTTTCCAGGCGAATTCCCGCGTGATCGGTGTCGTGCAGCGACTGCTCGATGACCTGGTCAACATACTCTAGGCGGAGGCGGCGATGCGTGTAACCCAGTCGATGATCATCCGCTCGGCACTCGATGACTTGAACCGTGCGCGGGCCCGACTCGTCCGCACCCAGGAACAGGCTGCCAGCGGCCTGCGAATCAATCGGCCTTCCGATGATCCGGTCGGCACGTCCGCCGCGATGCTCCTGAAATCAGGTCTCGAGGCCACCTCTCAGTATCAGCGCAACATCAACCAGACACGAACGCGGCTGTCCTCCGGGGAGAATGCGCTCGCCAATGCCACGGACCTGTTGGTGCGGGCGAAGGAGCTGGCGCTTCAAGGTGCGAACGCGACCCAGAATGCGGCGACGCGAGCCCAGATCGCTGAGGAGGTCGAGAGCCTTCACTCGAGCATGCTGGCCGAGGCCAATTCCCGGATCGCGGGCGGCGCATTGTTCGGCGGCTACACGACGGATACCGCACCTTTCGTGGCTTCGGGTCCATTCATCGACCTACCGCCATCGTCTCCAACCGTAGCCTTTGCAGGCGATAGGAACGAGATCGAGATCCAGATCGACGAGGCCGTGCGAACGCGCGCCACAGCGAACGGGCAGCGTGTATTCATGGGCGATGCCGACGGGGACGGCTCCGTAGATGGAGGCCGAGAAGACATCTTCCAACTGCTCGCGGATCTGCGTGACGGCCTTGCGACGAACAACGTCGCCCAGGTCGACTCCACGATCCCGAGACTCGATGCTGCAATGAGCCAGATCTCGGTCGAACGCACCCACTTCGGTGCCTCCCTGACACAACTCGACACCTTCGAGAAGCGTCTCGACGACCGCTTCGTCGATCTCACGGCCCGATTGTCGGATACCCAGGATGCGGATTCCCTGCAGGTCTTTTCCGACCTGGCCAGCCAGGAAGTTGCGCTGCAGGCGTCACTCCAGGCCAACGCCCGGCTGATTCAAAGCACGCTGCTGGACTTCATCGGCTAGCCATGTTGGTCCTGACCCGGCGAGTCGGTGAGAGCGTTCGAATCGGATCCGAAATCCGGATCACAGTGATCAGCTCGGCGGGGGGACAGGTGCGCATCGGGATCGAAGCACCCGGCCGGGTCGCGGTGCACCGGGAGGAAGTTCTCGATCGGATCGTCGCGGCCAATGTGGAGGCGTCGACGGTCGGTATCGAGGATCTGGAGCGTTGGTTGCCCGAACCGGCAATCAGTGAAAAACCAGAAGGAGCGGGTGAGTGAGCGGAGCAGACGAAGTAGTCATCGATCACCAGCGTTTCGGGCGGCTCGAAATCCCGGCCGATCAGGTACTGGCATTCGATGGTCTTCCCGGATTCGACGATGCGAGGCGCTTCGTTCTGTTGAGACATGACAGGGACTCGGCCTTCCTGTGGCTCGTCAGCCTGGATCGATCGGATCTGGCCTTCGTCGTCACGAATCCCCAACAGTTCTTTCCCGACTATTCACCCACGCTCAGTCGTTCCCAACTCGATGCAGTCGAGACCCAGAAGCCCGATGGGATCGAGTTGCTTGCGATCGCGACTGTTCGGGAGTCCGGGACCACGTTGAACCTGGCAGCGCCTCTCCTGGTGAATGGCACAGCCGGCCGAGGTGCACAGGTGATTCTGGAGCAGAGCCACCACTCGACACGGCAATCCCTGCCGGATCCGCCTGCCCCGAACGAGGTGCAGGCTCCAGTGACGCCTCAGATCGAATCGAAGCCCCAGAGATAGAGAGAAAGGGATCGGCGCTTTTCGAGGCCATCGCGTTCCTGCCGTGAGAGCGCAGGTGCCAGTGCGCAGAGATCAGGACGGATGGCTCCGTCGAGCAGCAATGCAAGCGCCTCTCGTTCGGTGATTTCCACGGCTCCTTCACTTCCCGCAATGCGAACCCCGCCCGTCGTTGACGCCATCTCGACCCCCTCGAGTTCCGGAACATCCGACCGGACGCTCTTCCAAAGTCTGCGCGGGTCGAGCAGGCGCACCAATCCGAAGATGCCCTGATGTTGGGCCGCTCCGGCTGCTCGCAGGCGCGCTACCAGGGCTCCGTCTTCCGGGCCCGTCATCAGGCCTACTGCACAACGCCCGCGAAGCAATGCTGCCAGGCATTCGAATACGCCCGCTTGCTCACCGGCCCATTCGTGGACGACCTCCGCGAAGTCATCTCCGCGACCGAGCGCTGCATAGGCGACCGGCCGGCCAGCACGGCGAGCAACTCGAAAGTCCACATCAGGCGCCGCAGCCAGCCGGACGAGATCGCCGGCCCGGCGTTCGGCTCGGAAACTCCTCGCATCGTAGAGCTCTTCGATTGCTGGCCAGTCCCTGGCTTCTGGAATGCCGACATCGACCTGGATGGCGGACTTCCCGCCCGCGCTCGCCCGCTCCAGTACCTCGATATCCAGGGTCAGGAATCGTTCTCTCCCGGCGGGGTGGAAGCCCAATCGCTCGTAGAAGGCATGCCGATCGCTCCACAGAATGGCCAGGGCTGCACCTTCGCTTCGAAGCTCTTCCACGCAGGCCTGTACGCAACGACCCGCCAGGCCCCGACCCCTCGCGTCTTCTTCCGTGTAGACCAGGCCGATCAACCCCACCCTCAGCCTCAAATCGCCGATTCGTGCGGCCAGGTGCTGATACATCGAATGGGAAAGTGGCCGACCGTCGTCGCAGATCAGGATCTGGGAGCTGGCGTTCTCAGGCCGCAGCGAAATCGGGTACTCAGCCTCGAGCCTTCCTTGGATATCGCGCCGAAGTCCGCGATCGAGCCACGCGACCACTTCCGGCCAGAGCTCTGCGGTCACATGGCAGACCGGATCGTCCTTTCCCTTCATGGAGTCTCTTTCCATCGCTGGATCGGAGTCCCGCAAGAACGATGCCGTGCTGGCACGCATCCTCGTCGCTCGCGAACGACGAATTGTGTTCCAACCTTTCGAGTTGAAATGCTTCTCGTCGCAGGCCGAAGGCGTGCTGGGCATCACACACATGCAGCATGCGTGCATGGGTCGAGGGAAGACCGCGTGTCTGTCGCCGGACGGCGAAGCCCGTAGACGCCCTCGGGGTTTTCATCCAGGGCTTCTGGCACCCGCCTTGCAGCCAGAGGAGCGACCCCGGCTGTTGAGAAAGGGGATGTGCCGGGATCGGATGCCGACTGAGCGAGCGCGCGTGGTATCCCCCCGCCAACTCATTCGAGTGAATGAGCTGGAAATCACCAAAGGCTCACCAAGGATAGGTGAGCCAGGACCGTTCACGGAGGAAAGAAAACCCCATGGGTCTTCGAGTCAACACGAACATCGCTTCGCTTAACGCGCAGCGAAACCTGTCAAATACGACCAACAACCTGCAGCGTTCGCTGGAACGACTGTCTTCGGGCTTGCGGATTACCCGCGCGTCCGATGATGCAGCCGGGCTGGCGATCTCCGAGCGGTTCCGCGCAGAGGTGCGGAGCCTTCAGCAGGCGCAGCGAAATGCCAATGACGGCATCTCGCTGCTGCAGACCGCGGAAGGTGCCCTCAACGAGTCGAGTGGCATTCTGACGCGCCTGCGCGAACTCGCGATCCAATCGGCAAACGGCACCCTCGGGACCGCCGAGCGTACGACACTGGACAACGAGTTCAACGACCTGGTGTCCGAGATCGGACGAATTGCCCAGGTCACCGAGTTCAATGGCACTTCGCTGTTGGACGGTACTGCGGCCAGCATCACCTTCCAGGTGGGCGTGGACAACACAACCAATGACCAGATCACGGTCACTGGCGTGAACGCCACATCGACTGGAATCGGTATCAGCGGAGCTGGTATTGATACGGTGACCAACGCCCAGGCGGCCCTGTCGTTGATCGACTCGGCCATCGGCACCGTCGCGTCTCTGCGCGCCGGTTTCGGTACCGCTCAAAATCGTCTCGAGTCCACGATCCGTTCGATCGCGGTCTCGGTCGAGAATACAGCGGCTGCCGAGTCTCGAATCCGGGACGTCGACATTGCATCGGAGACCGCCATCTTGACGCGGAACCAGGTTCTGCAACAGGCTGGTATCTCGGTGCTCGCCCAGGCGAATGTGTCGACGCAGAACGCGTTGGCCTTGCTCCAGTAGTAGTTCCCTCCGCGGGAAGCGGCGACGCGGCCGCTTCCCGCACCCCTCTTTCGCCCCGATAGGTGGGTCCGATCCCCACCTTCGGGGCCCCGCGTCCAGATGAGGAAGGAGACGCGAGATGGGAATTCGAGTTGGCGGCCTTTCATCAGGGCTCGACACGGAGGCATTGATCTCCGCGTTCATCGCGTATGAGCGACGCCCTCTCGATCTGGTCGAGCGGAACAAGGCCGAGGTCCAGAGTCAGAAGTCGCTGTTCAAGGATCTCAACACCAAGCTGCAGGCACTGCGTGATGCCTCCGCAGCCATCGACAACCAGAACAGCCTGCTCACGGGCGCGACCCTCAACGAGGAGCTGCTCGAGTTCAAGGTCGGATCCTCGAAAGAGTCCGTGCTGACGGGCACCGCCACTGGCGACGCGACTCCCGGAACCATCGACGTCCAGGTGGATCAGCTCGCCACGGTAGGAAGGCGATTCTCGGCGGCCTTCTCCTCCGATACCACGACGATCGCCAATTCCGGTGAGACCCTGACGATCGATTACGGTGGGACGAGCAACATCGCCATCACGGTGGGCGCCAGTGGCGCCAGTCTCCGGGACTTGAAGGATGCGATCAACACGGATGCCAACAACCAGGGCAACGTGAATGCCGACATCCTCTTCGATGGCACCAACTACCGTCTCATCATTTCCGGGGACAATACCGGAGCGGCCAACGATGTGAGCGCGACCACGACGATCTCGGGTCCGGGAGCATCGCCGTTCGTCGACTCGGCTCTCGACCAGACCGCGCAGGACTCCCAGGTCACCGTCTATGGAAACATCACGATCAATCGATCGGGCAATGACATTACCGATGCCATTCCAGGCCTGAGCCTGAAACTCCACGCCGCGGATCCGGGTGTCCCCGTGACGCTCGACATCCAGCGGGACGACGAGAAGCTCACAGAGAAATTCCAGACTCTGGTCGACGCGTACAATGGAGTCGTCGATTTCATCAATGCACAGAGCAAATTCGATGAAGAGACCAAGCAGGCCGGTCCGCTTTCCGGCAATCCGACCTTACGTGGGATTCAATTCGCCCTTCAGACAGCCCTTCAGGGCAGTAGCGAGAATCCCTACGCATTTACGGACAACCCCATTCGATCGATTGGCGAGTTCGGAATAGAGATCGGCACGGACGGCCGGCTCAGTCTGGATGCGACGGAGATGACCCAGAAGCTCGATGAAGACCCTTTTGCGGTCCGCCAGTTCCTTGCCGGTCTGGGCACCGGGGATGCCGCAGACGACGGTATGGCGACAGCCATGGCGCGGGCGATCGACGATTTTGTCCTGAGCGGAACTGGCATCCTCGCGAACATCGACAGCAGCCTGGATACACGGATCGCAAATTTCGATGTCCAGATCGAACGGTTCGAGGAACGCCTCGAGAAGAGAGAAGAGTTGCTCGTTCTCCAGTTCGCAAGGCTCGAGTCCTCGATCGCCGCACTTCAAGGGCAGGGGAATTCGTTGAGCAGCCTGCTGGTCATCAATTCGTAGAGGCAGTCAAACGTCTCGGGAGGGGAGATGGGAAACCGTTATCAGCAGATGGACATTTCGACAGCAACGCCGGAGTTGCTCGTCGCAAAGCTCTTTCAGGGAGCCATCCGGCACGCTCGTCGTGCAAAGCAACTCGGTGGTGACGGTTCGCCCGCGGAACGCGGACGCTCGATCACGAAGGCAGTCGCCATCGTTGGTGAACTGCGTAGCTCCCTCGATCACAAGCGCGGCGGTGAGATCGCGGGAAACCTGGAACGGCTCTACGATTTCGTGATCGAGCGCCTGACCGAAGCGAACTTGCGACAGGAGGGAGAGCCCATCGACCATGCTCTCAAGGTCCTGGACACGCTGGAGGAGGCGTTCTCCGAGCTGGCTCGTCGAGGCGAGAAGGGCGCGGCATGAGCACTGAGCTCGAAGCCAGGGCATCTGCTTTCAAGAAAGCGGCCTCGGATTTCGCGGACGCTTCCGAGCGGGATGATCCGGAAGCCATGGAGGGAGCGCTTCAGAGGCGAAAGATTGCTTTCGACGAGTTCATGGAAGCGGCAAAGAATGGAATCGACACCGACACCCGACGGTTGGTGGAAGAGGTCCTGGCCCTCGATCAGACGGTGCAGCAGAAGGTGCAAGCCCGGCTCTCGGGAATCCGCAACGAACTCGATCGGATCCACCATGCCCGGCGAGTCGTCACAGCGCAGACAGCTCCGCAGACGTCGCGCTTCGTGAGCAAGCGAGCATGAGCGAAGAAGAGACCGACGGAACGGAGGAAGAAGCCGAAGAGATCGAAGAGGAAGAGGCAGAGAACCAAGACGATAGCGACGGGGGCGATCTCGATGAGGCGGGCCTTTCCGAGGTCGGCCAGCAATTTGCCAAGGCCTTCTCCAAGGATCTGAGCGCATTGCTCGGATCGGCAGCCGAGGTTTCGGCCAAAGGTGCGAGTGCGGTCGAGCCAGATGAGCTCGAGTGTCCGGACGAGGTTGTCGATCAGGCGCTCCTCAGCGATGACGATCAACCGCTGAACGTACACATCCTCTGTCCGGTTCCGGACGCCATTGGCCTCGGGGCTCTTCAGGCTGGCCTCGAAGGAGAGGCAGTCAGCGAGGCCAGAGACGGCGGAGATTTTGCCGCTCACGCCGAGGGCTTCGGCGAGGTCATGAAGCTCGCTTCCGCGGTGCTCTCACGTCTGCTCGAACCCCATGAAATCGGTGCACTCCAGCTTCAGGAAGCCCAACCGCTGGAAGACGCCTCGAGCGATACGTCCTGGCTTGGAGACGGATCCCAGTGGTGCATCCAACTGGAGTTGGACATCGAAGGTTTCGATGCGACTCCATTCCTGGTGCTGCTCGACCAAGCCTCGGGAGAGGACGCGGAGGAGGTTCCCGAGGAGGAGGTATCCGTCATCATCATCGACTCGGATGGCGAGGAACGGGATCGCATCGAAGAGGAGGGTGAGGAGAAGGACAAGGAAGTCGAAGCCATCGATCCCAGCGATTTCGATGATGACAGTCTGGAATCGATCGAGGAAGCAGATGCCGTGATCGTGGCCTGGCAGCTGGGAGGCCGGTCGGGTCTCGAGTTCGTCGAGCACCTGGTACACAATGAACAGACGTCCGGAACCGTTGCGCTACTGGCCCACGAAAAGGCGACGCGCGGGATGGTGGAGAGTGCGCTTCGAAGCGGCGCTCGCGGCTTCGTGCTGCGCCCTTACGATCTGGGGGAGATCCAGAAGGCAGTGGCGGCGGCTCGTCGGATGTGAGGCCGCGCTTCTTCTCGTTCCGGATGGTGGTCCCGCGCTGACTAGACCTTGATGTCCAGCAGGGAGCCTTTCAGTTCCAGCTCGGCATCCAGGGTCTTCAGTGCGGCCTGCCCGCCGACCAGCGCCTTGGTCTGCTCCACGCTCTCGCGGGCGAGATCCACCTCCTGGGCTTCGGGGGAGCGGGTCGATACAGCCTGGGGTCGTTCAGATGCATCGACGGCCTGTTGGATTTCCACGGGGTGGAAGTTCCGGGTGTTCACGTTGGCGACGTTGTGAGCCGATGCTTCCATGCGTTTGGAAGCGGCCTCGAAGCCAGCGAGGCCCGCCGAAGTGGCACTGGAGATCATTCTTCTTCTTCCTCCGCCCCTCCCTCTGCATGTACATCGTCTCTGGTGTTCCGGTTCTTGAACAGCTCCCCGCGGGCCTGGATGGTTTCACTGATTCACATCGGGTGTATCATCGACTCATCACCTTTCTTGGGTCGCGGGGCACTCACCTACATGGAGCTGATCATCCTTGCAGGTTTCGCTTGCGTTGCCTGGACGTCCATCGAATTCGGGATGGCGTCTGCTCGACGTGGCGACGGCGTGCAGGTGGGTTCGCATGCGAGCTTCGGCGCCGTCTCGGAGGATGGTAGGCCCATCGACGTGGTTCTGGACCGCCGTCGGACTGGTCGTGATCGACGGGATATCGCTCCTCCGGAGGTTTCCCTGCATTTCTGATCCGAAGATCGGGGGATTTCCCGATCTTCCGCGACGTGCAATCGGCCGAAACAGGTGCCAAGGAGGTACCTGTGGCACCGACCTCGAAGAAGCGCTCGCCCAAGACCGGAAACGACGAAGACGCAGTGCTCGATGCACTCGCCGGTGCGCTGCGCACCTGGGGCGAGTTGGCAATCGAAATTGCGGGGCGCTCCGAAGAAGAGATCCAACAGGATTTCGAGGGCTGGGCCCGTCATGCGGTGTTGGCGTCACCGCGTCCGGGTCTCGACGATCCGTCGACGCCGCCCGCCAATCAGAAGGATTGGAATGGGCTCGGACGTTTCGTTCGCGAGCATCGCAGGGCCGAGTACGACTTCGTCACGCGTAGCCTGGACGACCTTCGTCAGGTGATCTGGCAGTTCATCCAGAGCCTCGGTCAGGCGATCTCCGAGGACCGCCAGGCGGACGGTGAAGTCGCAGCCAAGATGCTCGATCTTCGCCGGGCCGTCGAATCGAATGACACTGAGGTCTTGAAGCGAGAGGCACTCTCGTCGATTTCACTGATCCAGAGTCGAATCGAAGGTCGGAAGATCCGAGAGCAGGGACAGATCGACGATCTCTCAGACCAGGTCAACGAGATGGCGAGTGAACTCGTGGAGGTCAAGGAGCAACTTTCGGTCGATGCGTTGACAGAGGTTTGCAACCGCGCTGGCCTCGATCGGCAGGTCTCACGTGTGGTCAGCCTGGGCCTGGTGCTCCGGCAGCCCGCCATCCTGTTCATGATCGATGTGGACCACTTCAAATGGGTCAACGATCGCTACGGCCATGCGGCGGGTGATGACGTGCTTCGTCAGGTAGCAGCGAGACTGTCCGTCACCTTCCGACGCAAGGGCGACTTCCTGGCCCGCTACGGTGGGGACGAATTCTCGGCCGTGATCCTCGAAGACAGCCTCGAAACGGCAAACCGAATCGGCGACAGGCTGCTCTTTGCGATCCGCGAACTCGACATCCCCTGTGAGGGCGAGGACGAGCCGATCCGGGTTTCGGTCTCGATCGGTGCGGCGCGACTCGAGCCAGGTGAGAATGCCAGGAGTTGGTTCGATCGAGCGGATCGCGCACTCTATCAGGCCAAGGAGTTGGGGCGGGATCGAATCGCTCTCGCGATCGACACCATAGCTCCCGAAGCTTCGGAACCCACCCAGGATGAAGAGGGTTGAGCGAGGGACCTCTTCGATAGGGTCCCTCTCCTAACCAGTAGGCGTGAGTTCCTCAAGCACTGCGAGACTGGCCACGCGGTAAGCCTCGGTGAAGGTCGGGAAGTTGAAGGCGTTCTCGACGAAATCGTCCGCACTCCAACCCGCGTGGATGGCCACCTGCCCGACGTGGATCAGATCCGTTGCGTTCTCGCCCAGGATCTGCACGCCGAGAATACGGCCGTTCGTGCGGTCGGAAACGAGCTTGAGCCAGCCTTCCGTGCGGTGGTTGATGAGTGCTCGCGCGAGTTCATCGAAGCGCGCTCTTCCGACCGCAACCTCGAACCCCTGATCTCGAGCCTCGGATTCCGAAAGGCCGACCGTAGCCATGTCGGGAATCGTGTAGATACCGACCGGAAGTGCGGATACGCCTTCCGCTATGCTTCCACCCACGGCGTGCGTCGCAGCGCGGCGGCCTTGCTCCATCGCGGTCGTGGCCAAGGCCGGTGGTCCGATCACGTCGCCGACCGCATAGATATGCGGCACGCGAGTCCGAAGATCCTGATCCACCTCGAGCAGGCCGCGGGAACTGGCCTCGAGGCCCGCCCGCTCGAGGGCCAGCTCGGGGAGACAACCGACTCGGCCAAGGGCGACAAGGACCTTCGAGGCCTCGAAAAAGCTGCCATCCGCCAGGGCGACCATGTTTTTTGAGAAACCGTCCCACTCGATTCCAGTCGCCTGAGCTTCGGGGACGTAGCGTCCACCCCGGCGCTCGAAGGCTTCGACGTAGCCGGCGGAAAGATCCGGGTCGAGAAAGGCCAATGGCCGCGGCGCACGGTCTACGATCGTCACTTGACTTCCCAGAGTCAAGAAGATCGAAGCGTATTCGCACGCGATCACTCCACCACCCAGAACGACCAGGCTATCGGGTACGTAGCTGAGCGAGAGGATCGAATCGCTATCGAGGACATGCTCGTGGTTGATCGAAAAACCGTCGGGTTCGCGAGGCCGCGAACCAGTGGCGATGATGATGTGTTCAGCTTCGAATTCCGTGACTGCGCCCCGCGGCGTCGTCACCGAAACCACGTGATCGGTTTCGAAACGGCCTCGACCGCGCTCGATTCCGATCCCATTGCGTTCGAGCTGAGCACGCATGAACCGGCTATGGCCAGCCCGCACAGCATCGACGCGGGTCTTCATCTCGGCCAGGGGAATGGCCCTCTCCCCTTCGCCAGCATCTCCGAGCGTGTCGTCGTCGCCGCAAGCTTCGACTGCGAGCTGACGCAACGCCTTGCTGGGGATGGTTCCCTTGTGGACACAGGCGCCGCCGACATCCCGCCCCGATTCGACGAGGATCACCCGTCTTCCCGCTTTCGCAGCAGCGATGGCTGCTTTCTGCCCGCCAGGCCCGCCGCCCAGAACCAGAAGGTCGACTTTCGTACGCTTGGTCACCCGCCACTCTCCAGCATATCCCGGATCTCCTCCCGCTTTCCGAACAGCGTATCCAGGTCGTCGGGGTAGACTCCCAACTCGTCGAGGATCGGATCACTGCGAAGTGCCTCCTCCTTCTCCTCGCTCGCTTCATCAGTGTCGAGCAGATCGAAGAGACGTTCGGCCAACAAGATCAGCAGCGCGTTCCCATTCCCCTCTTCCAGTGCGGTCGATTCGTCGAAGTCGATCGCATCGCGAACATGGTCAGGAAGCCCCCAGGTCGAGGCCGCATCGAGTCCCAGTCGAACGCGGAATGCGATGTCCAGCTCCCGGAAATCTTCAGGCTGCATGGAGGGTTCGTCTGCACGGCGAAGACGGGCGAGGGCGCGGATCAACAGGGCTGTGCCGACGCTACGCAGGAGTCCAGAGAGAAAGGCGGCTTCGACGTCTTCGCGAAGCACACGCGCCACCTCTTTTGCAAAGAGGCCAGTGCCTAGCGAGCGACGCCAGAGCAGCCGGAGCTCTTCTTGGAAGCCAGGTACGGAGAACACGCCGTCTCGTATGCTGGCAGCGATCACGAGCTCTACCACGCGCTCGATGCCGAGCCGCGCAACGGCTTGTTGCAGGGATACGATGACAACCCGGCCCGCCTGCATCGCGGAGTTGGCGCCCTTCAGGACCTCAGCGGCCAGGCCCTGATCCCGGTGTACGAGAGTGGCGAGATCCGTTGCGGCAGTCAGTGGATCGGATGCGGTCTCCAGAACCCGCTGAGCGACTTCCGGCAACGGGGGAAGCTCGATCTTGCCCGCGTCGTAGCGGCGTTCGAGTTCTCGCTTGATCGATTCGAAGCTTCGAGCCATGACTTATCCCACGTCGGCGCATTCCTGCCAGAGCTTTACACGAAGTGGCAGAACGGAAGTAACTCTCCGCCAACTAGCTTCAATTTCTTGCGGCTGAAACGGAAAGGCTTGCAAGATGAAACGCGGAGTGCGCAAAGCGTTCCCCTGACGCGTCCCGACCTGGCATGCCATTTGCTGATAGCGGTACGAGAAGTCTGGAGGATTGTCCCTTGAGCGTTCCTAAAGCCCAGCCCCGCGGTGCGGACAAGCGTTCCTACTACCGAGTACACACCTTTCTACCGGTACGTTGCCGGCGCATTGCGGATTCCGAGCTAGAGGGCCTGTCTACTGACATCATGGTTCGCGAGGCGTCCGAGGTTTCGAAAGTCGATCCCGGTCTCGCCGAATGGCTCGATCGTATCGAGGGGAAGCTCGACCTCCTGCTCGAACGCTTCGAAACGGAAGCCGATGTCTGGACGACCGCACAGGGTGCTCTCGAAGTGACCATCTCCGGATCCGGGATCCAGCTTCCGGTCTGCGAGGAGATACCGATCGAGGCCGACGTGCTTCTCGAGGTCACCCTGCCCGGCATTCCCAAACACATGGTGCGCTGCATTGCTCGAGTCGCGGAATGCGAGGTCGATGCAAAACAGGTGACCATCGGGGCAGGTTTCACGGTCATCGCCGAATGCGATCGCGATGCGATCATCGCTCACGTGCTCGAAATCCAGCGTTCGGAGCTTCGCCAACGGGTTGCGAGCGAGGAGTGAACCGCCGGATTCCGATTATCCTGGTAGGTGTCATCCTGGTGCTGGTCGCTCCGGGCCGTGAAGGTCTGGCCGAATCCGAGGTGGAGATGCCGCCGTCGGAAGCCGTGGATGTTCCGCCCGATCCGTTCCGGATCTTTGCGACTCGCCGGGCCTGGCTGCCCGTGCTCGATGCCCTCGAACCTTGCCTGCCGGCTGAGACGCCGGCCGGACTGCTGCCTGTCCTTTCTTTCGTGCTGGAGAATCGTGAATCAGCGGCTCGCCGGGTGCTCGAGCTCGCGGAGGAGGCACGACGCAAGGAGGGAGAACGCCTCACGACGGATCTTCGCCTGTGGTTGGCGGTCGTCAGTGCCAGGGTCGCCGATACGCGGATTCGCCGAGCGGATGCGATCCACGTCCTGGACCATGCGCTGGCTCGTGGCGGCAGCCGCGAAGCACGGGTTTGTGGGTTTCTGGAGCGCGGACGTGCGGAACTCCATAACGCCCAGGCCCCCGAAGCAAGTGCATCGGCGCTGCGAGCGCTGCGAGAGGGAGAAGGAGTAGAACTCCCGATCGCCCGCGTCGAAGCTGCCCGGTTCCTTCGGGCCGAGGCGATGCTCCTCTCTCGTCGCAAAAAGGAGGCACGCGTCCTTTACGAGAGCCTCGCCGGCGGAACGGTCGAGCGCCTGGCGACGGCGTCGCGTCTGCGACTGGTTACGGAGATGAACAAGGAATTGCCCGCAAAAGCTGCCTGGACGCGGTTACGCGCCCGTTTCGAGGAGGCTCGCGTCCGGGATCTGGACTTGCGGGCCTTCGAACGCGTAGCCGCAGAGTTCGCACTTCGAGCGGGGGATTCGCGCCGCGCTCTGGTTCACATCTCCAGGGCTGCAGATCTCGAAGGCGATGAGCTTGCGACCGGTCTCGCGACCATTCGCAAGGCGGATGTGTGGGTGGCTCGCGGCCGCGGAGGGGACGCACTGACGGCGTTGGAGCGGCTCGTCGATGTGCATCCGGATCCGGATGTCCGACGTCTCGCAGGGCTCCGGATCGTGGCTCATGGGCTCGGGGAGGCCGCCGAGGCAGACAGGATGGAAGTGCTGCGCGAGGCCACCATTTCCACCGAACGCGGCCTCTCACTGCATGCCCGAGCATTGATCCTCCATCGGCATGTGCAGTCCGGTGAAGTCGACCAGGCATTGGAAGACTATGCGCGGCTCGCCTACGACGACCCGGATGACGAGCTGGCACCCACCCATCGCGATGACCTGGATGCTGCGCTTCTAGCAGCCGTCGAATCCCATTGCCCGACCACCGTACGTCGACTGGGGGGCCGGCGCGAACTGCTGTTGCGCCAGGCCCGGGTCAGCGAGCCCTTCGTGGCATTGGCCGACTGCTATCTGGCGCTCGGCATGTCGGTGCCGGCGTTGGCCAGCTATCGCGCGGTGACCCGGGCATTTGGTCCCGAACTCGCATCCCGGCTCACGCTCCGGATCGCACGGGCTTCATTGGGTGCAGGAGATCTTCCCGCCGTGCGCGCTGCTTTGCGAGCTCATACACGGGGAGGTGGTTCGGCGGATGTTCCGGCGGGCGGCCTGGCCGGTGACAGCTGGTCTCTCTTCGAGGCCGAGCTGGCGATACGCGAGGGTCGGAAGGAGGCAGCCGCCGAACTCCTGCTGCCGATCGTGCGGCGCCCGGACGCGCCCCTTCGAGCACTTGGATGGTTGGCGGAGTTGGTAGCCGAGCAGGCTGCCGGCCAGGAGGCTCGGACTCTTCTCGAAGACGAGACGTCGCGTTGGCAACTGGAGCCAGACCCCCAGGCGGATGTTGCCGAGGTCTCCATTCGAGCGGGTGTCGCGCTGATCCTGGCCGACCGGCTGGCCGCCGAAGGCGAACCCAGGCGCGCCCACTACTACTACGGCCTCGCTGCCGAGGCGCTTCCCGATGGTCCCAGGCGTGCCCGTGCGCGTTTTCATCGTGCGCGTCTCTCCGAAGGCCGACAGCGACGCCAAGCATACGAAGAGGCCGCCGAATCGAAGGCCGCATCCGAGCTCTGGAGCCGATTGGCAAGTGCCCAGCTGCGGGCCGTCGATCTGCAAGAGGAGGTGGGTGTATCGCAGTTTTCATCGTCGCCTCGCGCCGCCCTTCCAGGCGGAGAGGCTCTTCGATGAGTGCGACTCGTGACGCAGAGTTGGCATCTGCGATTCTCGACATCCGTGCGCCTCTGTCGCGCGTCGAACTCGCGGCCAGCCGTCTCGATCGGGAAGACCGAACGCCCCGATCCGGGGAGCTTGCGCAATCCATCCACGAAGCCGTGGCGGCCATCGATCGTCAGCTCGAGCTGGCGCTGCGCGTGCTGTCTCCTTCCAGCCCGGGGCGGGAGCGTCCCTCTGGACCTGTCCTCGAGGAACTGACCGAGCGGTTGCGTCCGGTGTTTGCAGCACGCGGGCTCGAACTGCAAGTGGCCGCCAAGCATTCACCCTCGCTGGATCCGGCCGTGTTGCGCCGGGCCGTCATTGCTCTCACCGGCGCGGCCGCAGAACAGGCGCAGCCGGGTCTTCTCGAAGTGGGACTTGTGGCGGGTGATGGCTGCTGGGGCGTCGAGGCCCGATGGCAGCCCAGAGGCGAGGGTTCGCAGAACGCAGCGGATATCTTGAAGCGCCTTCAACCGTTGGCACTGCTTTGCGGCGCCGAAGCCGAGGTTACCGCGGATGGCGCCGTGTTCTGGATCCCAGCCGGAGAACTGGATTGAGGGTGCTCGCACGGTTGCGCGATGAAGGTCTGCGTCGGGACGTGCTCTCGGTCGTTCGCGCCGCCGGCTATGCGGCCGAAGAGGGAGCGGACGATTCGGTCCTTCTGGAACGAGCAGCCGATGGCGATATCGATGCCTCGCTCGTCGAGGTGAGTTGTCACGCGGACCTGCACCTTGTCGAAGAGCTCGGACGTGTCGCGCCAGACGTCGGCGTCGTTGCGGTGGGCGGGCAACCCGGCGTCGACCTCGTCGTCGATGCATTCCGCGTGGGTGCGGCGGACTACCTGCGCATGCCCTTCGACGTGTCCTCCCTGGAGCGGGCCTTGGCCCAGGTCTTGCGGAGAGAGAACGACGGTCCAGTGGATTCTACCTTCTTGACCCAAGATCCACGCATGCGTACGGTCCTGGACCAACTTCGTCGAGTTGCCAAGAGTGAAGCGACGGTTCGTCTGGTCGGAGAGTCCGGAACGGGAAAGGAGCTGCTTGCCCGCTGGCTTCACGATGCGAGCACCCGCCGACGCGGACCCTTCGTCGTACTGAGCTGTGCAGGTCTCACGCCTGCGCTGGCGGAGAGCGAACTCTTCGGGCACGCCCAAGGTGCGTTTTCCGGCGCCACCGAATCCCGGTCCGGCCAGCTGGCTGCGGCCAATGGTGGAACATTGGTGCTCGACGAAGTCGCAGACCTGCGGCTCGATCTTCAGCCGAAGCTGCTACGCGCACTGCAGGAGCGAGAAGTGATTCCGCTAGGTGGCCGCACATCGCACGCGCTCGACGTACGAGTCGTCGCGACCACGCAATGCGATCTGGATCGGGAAGTAGCGGCTCGTCGTTTTCGCGCAGACCTCTACTATCGACTCGATGTCGTCAGTCTGCGGATTCCCCCGCTGCGTGAGCGCCCCGGCGACATCGCACTCCTGGCCGACTCCTTCCTGGACCGCTTCGCCAAGAGCTCCGGAACCGAGAAAGCAGAGCTCGGCGATTCCGCACTTGCAAGTCTCTCGACCCGCCCGTTTCGTGGGAACGTCCGCGAGCTCGAGAACCTGATGCGTCGCGCCGCCCTGCTCTACCCCGGGCGTTCCATTGACCTGGACCGGTTGGTTTCATCCGGTGGAGCCTCGGGGGATTCCCTGTCTTCGAGATTGCGCTCGCTCAACTTGCGCGAGCTGGAACGCGCCGCGGTGATCCGCTCGCTCGAAATCACAGACGGAAACAGAACCATGGCCTCCCAGGCGCTCGGAATCAGCGTTCGTACCCTGCGCAACAAGATCCGCCTGTACGAACTCGCCTGATTCCGGCCTGCAGACGCGGCAGGATTTTCCCCTCCGCCGTTCAGGTTGAAATGCAGCGGTGCAACACGGGAGGCTGCTTCGGTCCGAAACGCCCGCTGCGTGTCGGAGGCGTCATTTCCCAGTGGCATTCGCCTTGCACAGCTCTCCTCCGACGATCCCCGCGTGGGGACGGGAGGAAAGGATGCCCGGGCCGGAAATCGGAGCCATGCCGCTGCTGGAAGACGCGATGCGCTTTCGGCTCGCACGCCAGGCCGCACTCGCTGGAAACGTCGCCAACGTGGATACACCTGGCTACCGGCGGGTGGACCTCGAATTCGAATCGGCCCTCGCGGACGCCTCAGCCCGTCTCGACCGAACCGACCCTCGGCACCTCGGAACCGGAGGCTCCGGCTCGAGTGCCGACTATCGGATCGTTCGTGGCCCTCGCGGCACGCGGCCGGATGGTAACGGGGTTGAGCTCGACAGCGAGCTGATCGCACTCAATCGCAACTCCGGGGCCTTCCAGGACCAGGCGGCGGTGCTCTCCAGACTTCTGGTCTTGCGGCGCATTGCGGTCACAGGCGAGGCCAGATGATGAATCGGTTGCTGACTCTCCCCACGAAGGCGCATGAATGAAGATTTCCGAAATCATTGACATCGGTGTTTCCGGCGTACTCGCTCAGCGCGCCCGTATGGCTGCGACCGCGTCCAACATGGCCAACGCCCAGACGACCCGCACGGCAGAGGGCGGCCCCTACCGACGCAGGGATCCAGTTTTCCAGACGAGCAGCGTAGGAGGGCCGTTTTCCGATCGGCTTTCCCGGGCAGTCCGCAAGGTCGACGTCTCGCGCATCGAGGTCGATCAGAGGCCTGCCATCACGCGCTTCGATCCGGGACATCCCGATGCGAACGCAGAGGGCTATGTCGCACTTCCGCGCGTGAACGTCGTCGAGGAACTCTCCAACATGATGTCCGCAAGTCGCTCGTACCAGGCCAACCTGTTGATCTTGCGCAAGGCCCGTGAGATGGCTCGCGCAGCCTTGCAGCTTGGCGGTTAGAGAGGCACCCGATGAATTCCAGCCAGATCGCTGCCGCAAGACTCTCGACTCCGCCGCTCGGAGCCGCACTCGGCCAGAAGCCGACCCCGTCCGGAACGGGTGTCCCCTTCGCAGAGCACGTGAAGACGGCGATCCAGGAGGCCAACCGCGAGCTCGGCGAGGCCGAGACCCAGGCACGTCAGCTCGCAGAAGGCAAAGGCGACATCGTCGAGGCCATGATGGCCCTTTCAAAGGCCGAACTTTCACTTCGCCATGTCGTTTCGCTGCGAAACCGCGTGCTCGAATCGTATCAGCAGATCATGAGGCTCCAGCTCTAGGAAACCAAAGTCGATATGGACTGGCTCACGAATCTCATCGAAGGAATCCGTGCGCTCCCGTCCGGCCGCCAGGCCGTGCTGGGGGCTACGGCTTTCGGCTCCCTGGGTTTTCTCCTGTGGATTGCCTACGGCGCCGCTACACCGGACTACCGGGCTGCCTACCGCGGGCTTCCGGAGGAAGAGATCGCCCGTGTGGCGCAGCTTCTCCGCGAGGAGCGCATCGAGTACAAGCTCGACGAGGGAGGCACGACCATTCTCGTGCCTGCACCGATGGTCTACGAAGCGCGCATCCGCGCTGCAGGTCGCGGGCTGCCGAATGGCGGTTCGGCGGGCTTCGAGCTCTTCGATCAGCCGGCCTTCGGTGTGACGGATTTCGTCCATCGCGTGAACTACACGCGGGCGATGCAGGGAGAGCTCGCCCGAAGTGTCGAGCAACTCGAGCCGGTCGAGCGAGCCCGGGTCCAGGTCGTCATTCCAGAACGAAAGAGCGTGCTGGCGTCTGCGGAGCGAAAGCCCCGGGCGGCGGTCATCGCCCGACTTCGCCCGGGTCGTCAGCTCGAGCCTGGCCAGGTCCGGGCGATCGTGCATCTGGTTGCATCAAGCGTCGAATCCCTCGACCCGTCCGACGTGACGATTGTCGATGGCAGCGGGCGCTTGCTCACCACCCAGGGTGAGGACATCGCCGGTGGCGAACTCCCCGCCGGTGGTGCGCCTGCCTACCAACAGCGAGTGGAGTCCGATCTCGCCCATCGCATCGAAGCGATCCTGAGCAAGACGATCGGCCCTGGTGGTGTGATCGCCCGGGTCCGCGCGGACATGGACTTCGTCGAACGGCAGACGACTGAAGAGATCTTCGACCCCGATTCCCAGATCGCACGCAGTGAGCAACGTACCAGTGAGACTTCCAATGAGGGGAATCCCAGCGAGGGCGGGGTGGCCGGTGTTGCCGCGAATACGCCCGGCATCGCATCCGCCGGGGGCAGTGGAGGTTCGAAATCCAACTCGAACCGGTCCTCCGAGACGATCAACTTCGAGATCAACAAGAAGGTGAGTCGCCAGACCAAGCCGATGGGCGAGATCGAACGGCTCTCGATCGCGGTGCTGATCGCCGACAAGCCGCCCATCGAAGAAGGCGGTGAGCCCGTTCCCTGGGATGATGAATCGATTTCCTTGTTCACGAACCTGGCCCGTCAGGCGGTCGGGTTCGATGAGAAACGCGGCGATCAGATCACTGTCAGCAGTGCTCCATTCCGGACGCCCGGAGCAGAGATTCCCGAAGACGGCTTCTTGACCCCGCAGGTGCTCTTCCTGATCGGCATGGTGGTGCGAGTGATCGCAGTGGTTCTGGCGCTCTTCCTCTTCGCTCGTCTGGTCATCCAGCCCGTGCTGGAGACGGTCAAGACCGCCGCGCCCACTCCGCTCCCCGCCAGGGTATCCGACATGGAGGCCGCAGCAGCCCTTCCTGCATCGGGAGCGGCCGGGCAGCTATCGGAGGGCGCGATCGATCAAGGACCGATTGCAGCAGTGCAGACAGATGAAGGGGTTCAGACCCTTCGCAACTGGTTGAACCAGGAATAACGAGTGGAATTCGAGACTCTCACAGGAGCCGAGAAGGTCGGAATCGTCATCCTTTCCATGCCCAAGGACAAAGTGACGGACTACCTGGGGCAGCTTTCGGACGAGGAGGTCGAGAAGGCACTTTCGGCGGTTTCGCGCATGGAGAAGATTCCTCCGCGGATCCAGAAACTCGTGATGAGTGAGTTCCAGGAGTCGATCGGCCAGCAGGACACCGCGATCACCGGCGGTCGGGAAACGGCAATGGCGATCGTGGAAAATGGTCTCGGTGAAGGGCGCGCGGCCGAGATCCTGGAGAAGCTCGGCCAGGATGAGCAGCGCATCGACTGGACATTGCGCTCCTACCAACCCACATTCATCTGTGATCGCATCCAGGACGAACATCCGCAGACGATTGCGTTGATCCTCTCCCAGATTCCCGCCGATCGCGGGGCCATCGTGATCAACAGTCTCCCCGATGCGATCCAACCCGAAGTGGTGTTGCGCCTGGCGAGCATGCAACCCGTGGCAACGGACATCATGTCCGACCTCGAAATCGGAGTCGCGGAACTCTTCCGGCGCCGGAAGGTCTCTACGACCCGTGCCGGCGGAACCAAGGCGGCTGCCAACATGCTGAACCGGGTTCCAAAGGAAGAAGGGACGACGATCCTGGATGGCATCGACATGCGGGATTCGGAAGTCGCCATCGACATCCGCAAGCGCATGCTCACCTTCGAGGATCTCCAGAACATCGACAAGCGCGGCTTCCAGACCTTCCTGCGTGAAGTTTCGACCGAAGATCTCGCCGTGGCGATGAAGACCGCTTCCGAGGAAATGCAGGAGAAGATCTTCTCGAACCTCTCTTCGCGGGCCGTCGATCAGATCAAGGAAGAGATCGACCTGCTCGGTCCGATGAAGCTGGCAGAGGTTGAAACGGTCCAGGAGCAGATCGTGGACGTGGCCCGCCGTCTCGAGGCCGAAGGCCGGCTGTCGATCGAACTCGGAGGCTCGGATGACGTCCTTGTTTAGGGCAGATTCTCTGGAAGGCCCGTCCGCCTTCGAATCGGATCCGCTCTTCGGAGAGGATGGAGGCTTCATTTCCAGGGAGGCAGCGGTTGCGTCCTCCTTCGAGGAGCAACTCGCAGCTGCCTTCGAAGAGGGCCGACAGGCCGGTAGTGCTGAGCTGCCCTGGGACGATGTGAACCTTCTTCGGAGCGCCGCCGATGCACTGGCAACTGCGGGTGAATCGCTCGCGTTGATCCAGCGCGATGGCTTGCGTAGCCAGCGTGTCGCGATCGTGGATCTGGCGCTCGCCATTGCCAGCCATCTGGTCGCGCGGGAGATCCAAGCGGATCCGGATGCGTTGGCAGCCCAGCTGGCTGATGCGCTCGAGCTATTGCAGGGGCACGCTCCCCCCATGGTGCATCTCTCGCCCTCTGACTACGAGGTGCTACGGAGCGGCGGAGCTCCGTCTCTCGAGCGGCTGGCCGGGGATTGGGGCGCGACGCTCGCAGCCGACGAGGAACTCGCGGCAGGCCAGGCTCGTGTCGAAGGTGGGGAAAATCTGCTCGAGATCGAGCTCGACCGGGCACTGGCCCGAATCCGCGAAGAGCTTCTGGAAGCGAACGGTGAGAGCCGATGAGTGCGCCGGAAATGCCGAGTGTTCATCAGGAGTTCTTCCTCGCCTGCCGGGAGCGTCTGGTTGGCATGCCCCGTGCCGAGCTGCAAGGTCGTGTGACTAGCGTGGTGGGCCCCTCCATCGAAGCGATAGGCCTGCCGGCACGCATCGGATCGCTATGCGAGCTCGAACCGAGCCGGGGCCACAAGCTCGGTGCAGAGGTGGTCGGTTTCCGCGAGGGGCGCACGGTGTTGATGGCACTCTCGGACGCCAGTGGCGTTGGACCCGGGACCCCGCTCCGGCTCCGCGCGAGTCATGTCAAGGCGCCTCCCGCAATGAGGTGCCTCGGCCGCGTGATCGATGGTCTGGGCCGTCCGCTCGATGGCGGTGCACCGCTGCCTCAGGGTGGCGGTGCGAGCCTCCAGCGAAAGCCTGAGCGCGTACTCGACCGCGATCGCATCGATACACCGCTGGACCTCGGCGTGCGAACGATGAACGCGCTTCTCACGGTCGGGCGCGGTGCTCGGATCGGTCTCTTCGCGGGTTCTGGGGTCGGCAAGTCGACACTCCTCGGACAGATTGCTCGCTACACCCAAGCCGATGCGGTCGTCGTGGGATTGGTCGGAGAGCGGGGGCGTGAGGTTCGGGAATTCGTCGAGCGGGACCTCGGGAGTGCTCTCGAGCACTCGACGGTCGTGGTGGCGACCAGCGATGAACCGCCGCTCCTGCGCAAGCGCGCCGCACTGATGGCTACGGCGTTGGCCGAGGAGTTGCGGAGCCAGGGTCGTCACGTTCTGTTGCTCTTCGATTCGCTCACGCGTTTCTGCACGGCGCTTCGCGAGATCGGGCTCGGTGCCGGCGAACCGCCTGCGACTCGAGGCTATCCGCCCTCGGTCTGGGCGGAGCTGCCCAAGCTAGTCGAGCGTGCCGGAACCGGCGCTGCGGGCGGATCGATCACGGCCATCTATACCGTGCTCGTCGAAGGCGATGACCTGATGGAACCGGTCGCCGATTCGGCCCGGGCCCTGCTGGATGGCCACGTCGTGCTCTCCCGAGATCTCGCCGAGCGTGGTCATCATCCGGCCATCGATCCGCTGGCCAGTGTCTCGCGGGTGATGCCCGATGTGGTTCCGCCGGAGATGATGGCCCAGGCGGCTCGTGCTCGAGCATTGCTTGCGACCTATCGGGATGCAGAGGATCTGATCTCGATTGGAGCCTACGCCGAAGGGAGTGACCCGGCGATCGATGAGGCCAGGCGGCTGCGAGAGCCGCTGATGCGCTTCCTGAAGCAGGGGCGCGAGGAAGCGGCGGACCTGGAGGCGAGCCAGACGGCACTGGCGGATGCTCTGGCGACGCCGCCCGAGCCGGCCGTGATGCCCAACGTTGCAGAGGGGATGGCATGAGGCGGGGCTTCCGACTCGGTTCCGTTCTGCGCGTTCGAAGCCACGAACTCGATCAGGCGGCCTTTCAATTGGTCCAGGCGGAGCGTGCAGAGGCGCGTGCCGTTCAACGGGTGGACGAAATACGAGCGAGGGCTCACCGTGCGCGCGATATCTTGCGCGATCGCCTGCAGGGAGGTCTCGACTCGGGCGAGCTGCGTATTGCCGCCGACGGCATTGCGCAGCTTGGCGACGAGGTCCTGGAAGCCACGGCCGAGATCGCGACCGCCCGAGAGCAGGTTGCGGTATGTCGTGATGCTGTCCTGAAGGCGCGTCAACGAGTCAAGGCGCTCGAGCGGATGAGAGCGTTGCATCATCAACGCGAGCAACGCGAACGTGCTCGCCGGGAGCAGCGACAGCTCGATGAAGCCGGATTGCGTCGCTTCGGAACGCGTCCCCTGGCGAGCTGGTTGGTGTTCATCGTATTCGCGGCAACATGGGTCGTTCCTTTCGAAGCGGTCGCCCAGCAGGACGGAGAACCCGCCAAGGTCCAGAGCGAATACGGCGTGACTACGCTTCTGACGGAGATTCGCACCCGCCAGGTGGAACTCGACCGACGCGATGCGGAGCTAGCGGAGCGAGAGCAGGCTGTCGTCGAGCTGGAGCAAGCGATTGCCGAGCAGCTGGTCGAGCTCGAGAAGATCGCGAGCACGGTCGAGGAGCGCATCGCAGCCTGGGAAGCCGATAACGGCGATTCGGTTCGAAAGCTCGCCAAGATCTACTCAGCCCTTCAACCAGCTCGGGCGGCGTCCCTGCTGGAGGAGCTGGACGTGAGCCTCGCGACCCAGATCGTCGCGAAGATGAAGGACAAGCAATCAGCTGCCGTGCTGGCGCGCATCTCGGTGACGCGCGCTCTCGATATGAGCCGTCGGGTTGCGCACCCGCTGGCAATGGAACCCGCGAAGCCCTCCACCCAGTGAGAGCCAGGGCATGAAAAAGGGGAGACAATGAACGTCCAAGCCATCGTGAGTGAACCCGTGGACCTGCCCGCGTCAGGTGCTTCTCAGGTCGAGCAATCCGGGGAAGGAGCGGAGTTCGAAGAGGTACTTGCCCAGGCGGTTCCTCAGAAAGAGCAGGCTCAGGGCGAGGAGGGCGATGCCGCGGCCGAGGATGGCACGGAACAAGCCGAAGCCGCCCTGGCTGCCGAGGCGGTGCTCGCGCCAATCGCCCCCGAGGCTCGTGTGCTCACACTACTCGAGAGTATCGCACTGAGCGCGCAGCAGACGATGAATGATGACCTGCCCGATCCGGCGACGGAGCTGCTCCGGCCCGTCGCCTCGGATCTGGAAGCGGACCAACCGGCTCGGGAGTCCGCGTTGGTCGAGGGCCTCGCTGCGGGGATCCGCAAGACATTGCCGGAAGGTATGCCGGAAGCAGTGACCGGGATCGCATCGCAGGCTCCGACGAGCCTGGCCGAGCCACTTCCCGAAACGGGGATGGCACCCGCTGCGATCGAGCTCACAAAGCCCACCGTCGTGGATGATGCGGTTGCCGGGCTACCCATTGCTCGACCGCTGGTGACGGAATCGGCGGATCGCACGCTTCCCGAGGCTGCACAGGCTGCATCAAACCTGCAGATCAAGGCGACTGGCGGCGGCGGAACGGCGATGGATTCCGAAACCGGTGCGCAGGATGCAGCGCTGCGTGCGCAGACACCCTTGGCCGAGCCCGAGGCGCCACCGCCCACCGCGGCCGGCAGTGAGTTCGCGGCCGCCCTCGAGGCGCGAGACGAGGCTCGACCGGCTCCCGCACCCCCGCCGGCGCCCGCGGTCCCGCTCGCACCGATCGGCGGAACTCCAGGAGTGACCACACCGGCGGGTACGTCGCAGGCCACTTCGCTTCCGGCGGCTGGAGCCCCGGAGGAGGTATTGCCGGTTCACGTCGAATGGCTAGCCGCTCGTCAGGGGGGCAATGCACGGATCTCCCTGCACCCGCCGGAGCTCGGTGAGCTGGAACTGATGGTGAAAGTACGCGGCTCAGCGGTCGACATCGTGATTCGCGCCCAGGAGCCGGCTGCGCAGCTGGCCGCCGTCCAGAGTCGCGACCTGCTTGTCGATGCACTCTCTGGCCGCGATCTGCATATCGACCAGTTCGATGTTCGCGGGCTTCAGACCGATATGAGTCGCGACGACGACTCGGCCCAGACCAACGCACAGGCGCAGCAAGACGCTTCGGCCCGTGCGGGCGGACAGAACCGCGAGGGAACGGACGATTCATCCGGCTCCGGGGAACTTGCAGAGAACGATGCAAGCGGTCCCACCGCGGATCCGGCACTACCCCCGCCCGTCGTCGACATGCACACCGCCGTCGATCTACTGGCCTGACGAAGGAAATACCATGATCTCTACTGACGTCATTACTTCGAACTCGTCCTCGAACATCACGGGTTCTTCGGAACGACCCGAGCTGGGCCAAGAGGATTTTCTGGCGATGCTGATTGCACAGCTCGAAAACCAGGATCCCCTCGAACCGCAGGACGGTACCGAGTTCACCGCCCAGCTCGCACAGTTCTCGAGCCTCGAGCAGCTTCTCGGAATGCGCGAGGCCATCGACGAGCTCGCATCGGTGCAGGTTCAGGCCCAGACACTCGGCGCCGTGGGATTGATCGGAAAGACCGTCCAGGTTCAAGCGAGCCAGTTCGAGATCGACCCGAATGCCAGCGAGCTGCCCAAGCTGGCCTTCGAGCTATCGGAGCCCGCCGACGTGCGGAGTGTCGAGCTCTTCAACGAGGATGGAATGCTTGCCGCACGCAACGACGATCTGGGCCTCCAGAACGCGGGCATCACCGAGCTCGACTGGACCGACTTCAGTGAGCAGCCGGGCGCCGGGCTCTACACCATTCGCATCAATCAGATCGAGGGAGCGCAGGCCCGTTCGTTGGTCGAGAGCCGCGTGACCGGGACAGCCATTCAAAATGGTGTGCTCTTCCTGGGTCGTGCCGAAGCCAACCTGGCCGACGTACGCGAGGTACGGGAATGAAGCGCCCCACGACCACCTGGCTCGGACGCATGCGGGTCCGTCTGGCCCGCTGGGTGCGGCTCTCTCCGGTACCGCCTTTCCATTCGATTCTCCGTGAAGCCGTCTCCGAACAGCGGCGCAGCGCGGAAGCCGTTCACTCGGACGAGTTCGACGGCGTGTTTTCCAACCCCCATCAAGGCTGAGGTTCAACCACCATGTCACTTTCCAATGCATTGTTTTCCAGCGTCACCGGTCTCGAGACCAGCTCCACCGCCATCTCCGTGATCGGAGAGAATATCGCCAACGTCAACACGCCCGGCTTCAAGCAGCGGCGCGCCGAATTTTCGGACATCCTGGGCCAGGCCATGGGAACCGGCGGCAGCTTCTCGCAGACGGGGTCCGGCGCGCGAGTCGCGCGGATCATTCGGGTCGACAGCCAGGGCAGCTTCGAATCCAGCGAGCGGTCTACGGACATGGCGATCGAGGGCTCGGGCTTCTTCATCCTGGACGACGCAACGGGCGGCCGCCGTTACACGCGGGCCGGTCTGTTCGGTTTCGACAACCAGGGCTACCTGGTCGACAAGGAGGGGTTCAATGTTCAGGGCTTCACGGTCGATCAGACCACCGGCACCTCGACGGGCGCATTGACTGACATCCGGTTGATTCCGGGTATCGCATCCCCTCAGGTCTCGGGCACGGTCAACATGTCGTTGAACCTTGATGCCGCGGTCACGACTCCCACTGTCCCGTTCGACCCGGCCAACGCCCAACTCACATCGGACTTCCAGCAGACCGTCACATTGTTCGACTCGCTTGGAACCGGGCATTCGACGACGATCTTCTTCAGCAAGGCAGTGGCCGCGAACACCTGGGATTGGACTGCGGCAGTCGCTCCGGCTGATACGACGACTGCGCCCGCGGCCCCGACCGATCCCTACGTGGTGATGGGTGGTGGTACGCTTACGTTCGACGCTACGGGTGATCTGACGGCCTTGACCGGCAATCCGGTGACGTTCAACTTCTCGGGTGGTGCAGCCGCGGCGCAGGCCGTGAATTTCGATTATGGTCCGGTGGCCGGAGTCGGAACCGGTGAGCCGACCACGCAGTACGCTGCTGAATCTGCGATCAACTCGAGGACCCAGGACGGTTTCGCGCCGGGCGCGTTGCAGGCGGTCAGCATCGACACGGACGGAATGATGGTCGGCAGCTTCTCGAACGGTGAGACGCGAAACATCGTGCAGGTCGCGCTGGCCCAGTTCCCGAGCGTCGAAGGAATGGCTGCGACCGGCAACAACAACCTGCTCGAGACGCGTGCTTCGGGTCAGCCGCTGGTTGGTGAGGCGCGCACCGGCCAGTTCGGTGCGATTCGGGCCAACAACTTCGAGCAGTCGAACGTGGACCTGGCGGATCAGTTCGTGCGGTTGATCATCAACCAGCGGGCTTTCCAATCGAACACCCGGACGGTCTCGGTGGTCAACGAGCTGCTGGCCAATGTCGTGCAACTCGGCCAGTAACGTCTTGCTACTTGGTGGCTTATTGAGGTATCGCGGGGTTTCGTCCCTGCGGGGTCTGCGCGTGTGATTTCATTCAGAATGTAGCTATTCGGCCTCAAGTGGAACGGGGGGTAGGCCGAAACGGAATCAAGTCCCCAAGGCCGGGGGCACCCCCCCCGGACATTGGGGTTGGAGCCGCAAGGATGCCGGATCTCCCCCCCACCAGCCCTGTTCGACCTGAACCCATAGATGCGGTCGCCCGCGTCGCCGAGGAACCTACGCCTCGAGCCCAAGAGCGGCCCCAGCAAGCTCAGCCGGAGCGTGGAGTCCAGGTCGAGATTTCACTTGCTGCGCGCGAGTCGCTCGCGCGCGCTGAGGTTGCGACTCGCACTCTCGACAGCATCGAGGAGGAGCTCTCGCTCGGAGAGAAGAGCCTCGAAGCGGCCGGCCGCGAGGCCTTCCTGGAGTCGATTCGCGAGCCCAGCGATCCGTCCACCTCCGCCATCGCCGATCGCATCTTCACCGGGATCATCGGCTATGTGTACGATGCATTCCAGCTCGAGGAGCCGAATCCGAGCCGCGCACAGCTCGAGGAGTTCGCAGGCGCTGCATCCAGGGGCCTCGACCGCGGGCTCCACGACGCGGCGAGCCTGCTGATGGCATTCGGCGCCCGGCGTGAGGTCGTGGCCGCAGAGCGTGCTGAGACCTTCGAAACCGTGCGCAATGCCGTCGCTCACTTTGCCGAGGAGCAGATGCGACCGGATCGTCCGGAGCCCTCGGAACCCACCGAGCGGAATACACCGGATCTGTTTGGAGGCGGTTCCGACTCCGAGTAGCGGCGGTTGCCGCCCGTTACGGGCTACCTTCCGCCCGTGCCTTCTCGGGTTCCCTTCTCCGACATCGATACGCTGTTCCTCGACGCGGGCAACACCCTGCTGTCCATCGATTTCGAGCGCGTGGCCAGCGAGCTTGCGTCCCGCGGCGCTGCCTGCACGCCCAGTGATCTACGCCGTGCAGAGGCCGCTGCCCGGCCGCGGGTTTCAGCCTGGGCACACGAACAACGGCGCACGGAAGGGGACGGCAGCTTCGCGACCTATTTGAGGTTCACCCTCGATGCGCTGCAGCAGCCACCGGCAGCTCCAGCAGAGCTGGCGGCCGAGGTGGCCGCGGTGGTTCGCGAGCCCGGGGCTTCCGATCGCCTCTGGTGCTGGGTGCTGCCCGGAACCCACGAGGCTCTCGAGCGCCTGCGCGGGATGGAGCTTCGGCTCGTCGTGGTCAGCAATTCGGACGGAACAGTAGAGCGCGCTCTGGCGAACTGCGACCTGTTGGGATACTTCGAAGAGGTGGTCGACTCGCATCTGATAGGTTTCGAGAAGCCGGATCGGCGCATCTTCGATGCCGCGCTGGAGCGCGCCGATGCCCGCCCGGCCTCGACCCTGCACGTCGGTGATCTGTATCATGCCGATGTGCTCGGCGCGCGCGCATGCGGTATCCACACCGCGCTGCTGGATCCATTCGATGATTGGGGCGAGACGGATTGTCTGCGGCTCGCCGATCTTCAGGAGCTGGCGGGTCTATTCGAGGTAGCCCGCTCGTGACGGCCAATCTGTTCGTCGTCGCGGCTACGATCACCCTCGTCCTGCTGGCGATTGGCATACACTTCGAGGTGTTGCGCCTTCTCTCGGCCCGGCTCCCCAGAAGCCGGCTTCCCCGCCGTTTTCGCGTAGGGGTGGTCATCCTGGCTGCGGTGATGGCCCATCTGACTGAGGCCGTCGTCTTTGCGGTGGGCATCGGGTTGCTAGTTGAAGCAGGTCTTGGCGGGATCGACGGGCCCATTTCGAGTGCGCGTGACGTGTTCTACTTCTCAGTCACCACGTATACCTCGCTCGGTTATGGAGATCTCGTACCCGTCGGACCTCTGCGCATCCTGTGTGTGGTCGAGGCCTTGACGGGCCTCGTGTTGATCGCCTGGACGGCCTCGTTCACCTACGTCGAGATGCAGAGGTACTGGCAGGCGGAAGATTGAGGCCCTCCCCCCCCACCACTCCTCGAAGGGAGCCGTTCCTTGCAATTCACGTTCGCAGAGTCGATGTGCGATCCCCTCCAATACGCTCGCCTCGCCGTTGCCGCGGAAGCGGCCGGCTTCCATTCGTTCTGTGTCCCCGAGAGCATCTTCTATCCGAAGGAATCGGATTCGAAGTACCCCTACACGCCGGACGGCGATCGAAGCTTTCTCGAAGACAAGCCCTTCATCGATCCGTTCGTGCTGATGGGGGCACTCGGTGCGGTGACGGAGCGCCTTCGCTTCACCACCTTCGTCGTGAAGCTGCCGATTCGGCATCCGGTCCTGGCTGCCAAGCAGGCGATCTCGGTCGCCACCCTGACACAGAACAGGCTCGGTCTGGGTGTAGGCCTGTCGCCCTGGCCCGATGACTTCCGTGTTCTCGACGTTCCGTGGAAGGGTAGAGGCAAGCGCCTCGATGAAGCGATCGACATTCTCCGTGGGCTGCAGACCGGCGACTTCTTCGAATTCCATGGCGAACATTTCGAGTTCGAGCCGATCAAGCTATGCCCCGGGCCGACGAAGCCGATTCCGATCCTGATCGGGGGGCACGCGGATCCGGCGCTCAGGCGGGCAGCACTTCGCGGAGATGGTTGGATGCACGCGGGCGGTGGCGAGGCTTCCGGTCTCGATGCCGCGATTGCGCGGATCCAGGAGCTGCGTCTGGAGCATGGTCGAGAACGGGAGCCCTTTGAAATCCATGTGATCTCGATGGATGCCTACACCCTGGATGGGATCAAGCGCCTCGAAGACAAGGGGGTGACCGACGCAATCGTAGGTTTCCGCAATGCCTACGAGGAAGACCGGACGCCGTTGCAACACAAGATCGATGCAATCGAGGCTTTCGGTGACAAAGTGATTTCGAAGAGCCGTTGATCCAGCCGTGTGGGAACGCACCGACGAGATCGACTGGTCGAGCTGGGTCGCCGCAGACATCGCGACACTGGTATTCGTCGCGACCGAAGGCCGAGTGCTGTTGATCCGCAAGAAACGAGGCCTCGGTGCTGGCAAGATCAATGGGCCGGGCGGGCGCCTCGAACCGGGGGAGACACCCCAGCAATGTGCCGTGCGCGAGGTCCAGGAAGAACTCCTGATCACTCCGCTGGAGCTGCTCAAGGTCGGGGAGGGACGCTTCCAGTTCCTGGACGGCTACGCGATCCACGTCCATGTCTTCCGGGCTGATGCCTACGTGGGCGAACCCACCGAAACCGACGAGGCCATACCGCTCTGGTTCGATCAGGCAGAGATCCCCTACGACGAGATGTGGGAAGACGACGAAATCTGGCTTCCACTTCTTCTCGCCGGGACGCCATTCGCCGGGCGCTTCATCTTCGACGGCGACCGGATGGTCGACCACTGCCTTGAGGTGGGCTGAGGAGCGGATTCCCGGGAGAGGGGTTCTTTGCAATCGCGATGGAAGCCACATATCGTCGCGGTTCATCGTCGAGGAGACCCCATGAGCTTTCCGGGCATCGAGGGCAAGGTTGCGATCGTCACCGGCGCTGGCGGTGGGATCGGCGAGGGCTATGCGAAGGCGCTGGCTGCTGAGGGCGCGAGCGTTGCGATTGCCGAGATAGCGAAACAGAACGGGGAGCGCGTTGCCGAGGAGATCCGTTCCTCGGGCGGAGCCGCCATCTTCGTGGAGGTCGACGTAGGCAGCGAAGCCTCGACCCAGGCGATGGCTGAGAGCGTCGTACACGAATTCGGCGGGATCGACTTTCTCGTCAACAACGCGGCCATCTTCGGAGACATGGAACTCGCATCTTTGTTGAACGTCGATTTCGATTACTACAAGAAGTTCATGGGCGTGAACATGGACGGTGCGTTGCTCTGCACGCGGGCATGCCATCGGAGCATGAAGGAGCGCGGAGGCGGATCCATCGTCAACCAGTCATCGACGGCCGCCTGGATGGGCGCCGGGTATTACGGTCTCGCCAAGTTCGGGATGAACGGCCTGACCCACTGTCTCTCGAAGGAGCTGGGCCATGCGGGGATTCGCGTGAACGCGATTGCGCCGGGGCCGACGGATACGGCAGCGCTCCAGAAGCAGGTTCCCGAGGCGTTCAAGGAGCAGTTGGTTTCCTCGCTGGCATTGCCGAGACTCGGCCAGCCAGGGGACATGGCTTCCGCGTGCCTCTTCCTGCTATCCGACGCGGCAGCCTGGATCACCGGGCAGATCCTGGCCGTCGACGGCGGCCAGATCGTCAGGGCCTAGCCATGGCACTCGAAGCGCTTGCTCCCGAAACCCGCAACCTGATCGACGGCGAGCGGGTCGAGGCCTCGAATGGCAAACGATTCGAGAATCTGAATCCTGCCACCGAGGACGTGATCGGGAACGCTCCCGATGGCACCCGGGACGACATGCAGGCTGCATTGGCCGCCGCTCGTCGCGCATTCGACGAAACCGACTGGGCTACGGACGCGGCCTTTCGGGCCAGATGTCTTCGGCAGCTCCATCAGGGACTGGTCGAGGAGAAAGAGCAGCTTCGTTCGATCGTCGTGAACGAGGCCGGCGCCTGCGTTTCGGCGACAGGCTTCATGCACGTGGACGAGCCGATCGAAATGATGGCGTACTGGGCGGAGCTGGCGGAGGCGTACGAGTACGAGACGGAAATGGCGACCATTCCTTTTGGGGGCCGAGAGAGCCGCCGCCGATTGCGCCGAGAGCCGATCGGGGTCGTGGGTGCGATCACCCCGTGGAACGTCCCGCTCTATCTGAACATCGCAAAGATCGGACCGTCGCTGGCAGCGGGTTGCAGCCTCGTGCTGAAGCCCGCACCCGATACGCCTTGGAGTGCGACCCATATCGGGAAGATCATCGCCGAGAAGACCGATCTTCCGCCGGGCGTGGTCAACATCGTCGCGTCCTCCGATCATCTCACCGGCGAGGTGCTCTCCGGCGACCCGCGTGTCGATCTGGTCACCTTCACCGGCTCGACCGCGACGGGGCGCCGGGTGATGGAGAACGCGTCGGCCACTGTGAAGAAGGCCTTCCTCGAACTCGGGGGCAAGAGCGCTTCGATCGTGTTGGACGATGCGAAGCTCGAGGCCGTCCTGCCCGGAGCCGCGATGACATGCATTCATGGCGGGCAGGGCTGTGCGCTCACGACCCGTTGGCTCGTGCCGCGTTCCCGGTACGAAGAGGCGGTCGAGATCATCAAGGCCGCATTCGAAGCCTGGAACTGGGGCGATCCGACCGATCCGTCCAACCTGCAGGGTCCCCAGATTTCGAAGCGCCAGCAGGAGCGCGTGCTCGGCTACATCGAGCAAGGCAGGCAAGAAGGCGCCCGCTGCCTGGTCGGAGGTGGCAGACCCGATCGGAAGGGTTTCTTCGTCGAGCCGACCCTGTTCGTCGATGTCGAGCCTGCGATGACCATCGCCCGGCAGGAGATCTTCGGGCCGGTCTGCTGTGTCCTCCCCTACGACGACGAGGACGAAGCGGTTCGCATTGCCAACGATTCGATCTATGGCCTCTCTGGCGCCGTCTATTCAGGTGACGACGAACGGGCGCTGGCCGTGGCGCGCCGCATCAGGACCGGCACGATTTCCGTCAACGGCGGAATGTGGTTTCACGTCAGCACGCCCTTCGGTGGCTACGGCCAGAGCGGCCTCGGCCGCGAGAATGGTGTGATGGGTTTCGAGGAACACCTCGAAACGAAAGTCATCGCGCTCCCCACTCGTTGAGTATCGAGGTTTCCCCATGCCCGCATTTCCGCGCGAAGAGATCGAAGAGATGGTGCGCCGCTGGGTGGCCGCCAACGATCAGGCCGGTCGGACCGGTGACTGGTCGAAGATGTCCGGATTCTATGCGGACGATGCGATCTACAGCTGGAACAATGGACCGAATTGGGAGTTCGTCGCTCGGGGTCGCGAGCAGATCCACGACTGGGTGTTCGGGACCGAGATGGAAGGTCTGGAGCATTGGACCTATCCCTATGTTCGTACCCTGATCGATGACCGGAAAGGCGAGTTCATCGGGATCTGGCGGCAGATTGCACCGATCGAAGATCCGGAGGGCGTCCCCTATGAGATCCAGGGCACTGGCGGCTCCTGGTTTCGTTATGCGGGCGACTTTCAATGGAGCTGGCAGCGGGACTTCTTCGACCACATCAATGCAGGCACCGTATTCGGCGCGATGGCGAAGAACGGCCAACTCCCGCCCGCGATGCTGGAGCGGATGAAGAAGGCCTCGAAGATGCCCGGATGGATCCGGCGCAATGAGTTCGACTGGTTCTCGACCCTCGTGGATCGCGAGGCCTGATCGTTGGCCCCGCGCCTGCTCCTGGACTACTCCGGGGCCTTCGACCCGGACGTCACACTCGCGGATTTCTCTCGCCAGGCGCTCTGCCATCTCGGCCGGGAGTACCTGCTCGCCGGACATCTGCAGGATCGGGTCGGATTGCCGTTGGCCATGCAGCTACTCGGCCCGGACGCCCAGCTCCAGCTTTCGATCGATGAATGGATGGGAGCCAGTCCGATCTACTCCCGGCGCATGCAGACTGCGCTCGGTTTCGAGGGGAGCGACGTAGGCACGGTATTCAAGAACCTCCAGCTCGATATCGGTGCACCGCCCCAGTTCATGGATTTCCAGTTTCGCCTCGACGGCTCGGAGTACGGCGAATTCTGGCTTGCGCATTGCGGTGCGTTGATGGATGTCGAACCGTTCGGTGAGAAACTGGTGAAGCAGATGTGTCACGACATCGAGGATCCGACCTTCGATGCGACCGCGGCTGCGACGAACCCACGGATGAAGATCCGCCCGATTCATCGACCGCCGCGAAGCCCCGCCGGGCGCTACCCGCATTGCCGTTGGTCCGTGTTCATCGAAGAGGAGGCTCTGCCATACGAGCAGCACCCGAACCTGCCCGCAATGCGGGCGACGAAGCTCGCGAACATCCCGATCCAGCTGCCCGAATCGGGTGGTGAGCCGGGTGGTTGGGACGACTACTCGGGGCCGTTCGATCCGGGGTTCCAGTTGGAGGATCTGGGGCATCGGGCCCTGCTCGCGGTCTGCCAGGAGGCATGCGTTCAGGCGCATCTGCTCGCGCGAGCCCTGATGCTGAACGTGGCGGGGCGCAAGGGCGACGAACTCGCCGCCACGCTGGGCCGCCGACAATGGATCGGCGCGGCGGCGCTGGCCGCGCATCGGGTTCGACACGAGATGGGAATCGTCGGCGACGGCATCGACGCGATTGCGAAGGTCTTTCAACTGCACCCGCACTTCCACCCGCGGAGCTACCTCGACTTCCACGTCGAAGTGACCGGAGCCGCATCAGCACGGCTTCGAATCGGTGATTGTCCGGCCCTCCAGGAGGGAGACCCGTATTGCTGGTTTGCGGGGCTTGGACCCGAGCCCCATCCGGCCCTGGATGCAATCGCAGGCGTGGTGAATCCCCGAGCGCGCTGCCATCCGGTGGTAGGCCCCAAACAGGCAAGCATGGCCTGGGATGTGATCATCGATCCCGCGTCGGAGCCCCGGGGCGAGCCACCGGAACTCCTACTCGCGCGCATCAGCCGTGGTGCCGATTTCGCCTTCGAGCAGCGTCGGATGCTCAGGGCCTAACGTTCGACCTCATCCTTCACTCGGTATATTCGCGCCATGCCCTGTGAGACGAGCTCTGCGGTCGGCATCGACAACCCGTGTTCGTGTGCCAGCGCCAGCGCGTGGGCGAGATCCTTTTCGGCGGTATGCATCTGTAGCCGGCTGAAAGCCTGGAACTTCTCACTCGAAGCGGCTTCGTCAGGCATCCTGTGCAGTGCGAGAAAGCGAAGCTGCAAGTCCGTGAGCTGACCATTCGAGCGCACGGCTTCGATGAAGATGTCCGGATCGAGTCCGGCGGCCCGAGCCAACAAGAAGGACTCGCGAGCGGCGGCCCACTGGATGTAGGTGAGCGTATTGACCGCGAGCTTGAGCTTGGCCCCGCTTCCGAGTGGGCCGGCGTGTACGATGGCCTTGGAACTGGCATCGAGCACGGGCCGGACCTTTTCGATGGAGGCTTCGTCGCCGCCGACCAGGAATGTGAGCTCGGCTGCGGCGGCTGCATGTGCGCCGCCCGTCACGCATGCATCGATCAGCGTGCAGCTCTTCTGTTCAGCGGCAGCCGCCATTTCTTCGATCGTCTCGGGAAGAACAGTGCTGTGGATCGCGATCAGTGAGCCGGGCCGGATGCCGCCTAGCGCGCCTTCTGGTCCGGTGAGTACCGTTCGCACATGTGCATCGGTGGGAACACAGATGCAGAGCACGTCGGAGTGTTTGCCCGCTTCCCGGGGGTCCGCCGCGGCTCTCGCGCCGCCGGCGACCAGCTCCCGGACCTTCGATTCATCGAGGTCACAAACGGTCGTCTCGAACCCCGCCGGAGCGAGATGGGACGCCATCGGTTTTCCCATGTCCCCAAGGCCGATGTAGCCGACGCGTACCCGCATGTCGTTTCCCTCTTTGGTTCCGAAACGGTAGCGGTCCAAACCGATAGAGGTCGATACCGATAGAGGTCGATACCGATAGAGGTCGAACTGGCGGGGCCCACGCGAGGCTGGGCCATGGGACCTGTTCGATGAGGTAGACTGGTCGCGTCGCTATCCGAGGTCTGGCCATGTCGCGAGCTCAGGGATCCGCTCTGATTACCGGTGCCTCTGCCGGCATCGGCTTGGAGCTGGCCCACGTATTCGCCAGGAATGGATTCGATCTGATCGTCGTTGCACGGCGACAGGCGGAGCTCGAGGCGCTCGCCGAGCGGTGCCAGAAGGAGTACGCCGCCCACGTCCACGTGCTGCCGATGGACCTGCTCGCGCCCAACGCACCGGCCAACCTGGTCGAGCAACTGGACGATGAGGGGCTACCGGTCGACGTGCTCGTGAATAACGCCGGGTTGATGGAACTCGGCGACTTTGCGGAGATCGACATCGAATCGCACGAGCGCTTGATGCAGCTGAACGTCGTCGTGCTGACGTCGCTGACCCGGCTGCTGCTGCCCGGCATGCTTCGGCGCGACAGCGGCCGTATTCTCAACGTCGCTTCGACCTCGTCGTTTCAGCCGGTGCCCTCGATGGCTCTCTACGCGGCCAGCAAGGCGTTCGTTCTCTCGCTCTCCGAGTCGCTTTCCGAGGAGTTGAAGGAAAGTGGGGTGACGGTGACGGCACTCTGCCCAGGTATCACGAAGACCGCGATGTACGAACGCTCCCTGGACAACCATGGGATGGTCCCGATGATTCCGGGGTTCTTCCTGTCCGAGGTGGGCGACGTGGCCCGCGAGGGCTATGAAGCCTGCATGGAGGGCAGGGCCGTCGTCGTGCCGGGGCTCCCCAATCGGTTGCTGGCGAGCGCAGTTCAGCTCTACCCGCGTTGGCTCGTGCGTTCGGTCGGTGGGCTCATCGGGCGGCAATCCACGAGGGATTGAACGGCTACTTGCCTTTGAATACGGGCGTGCGCTTCTCGAAGAACGCGATCATTGCCTCGCGAGTATCCTTCGACGTGCTCGTCACGCTCTGCGCCATCGCTTCCACGTGCAAGGTTTCGGACAGGCTCGCGTTGAAGGCACCGGTGAGCATGCGCTTGGTCAGCTGCAGGGCAAGCGGCGGGCCTTCGGCCAGCCGGGTCGCCCAATCATCGACGAAGGCGTCGAGCTCCGCATCCGGCACGACCCGATTGACGATGCCGATGCGCTCCGCCTCTTCCGCGGAGAGCATCTCTGCCAACAGTGCCAGCTCCTTGGCCTTGTGCAGGCCGACGAGCCGCGGAAGCAACCACGAACCGCCCAGATCGACGGCCAGGCCGCGCCGTGCGAAGATCTCTGAGAAGCGCGCACTCTCGCCGGCCACGATCAGATCGCAGCCCAGCGCGAGGTTCAGCCCGGCACCCACCGCGACACCGTTCACCTTGGCGACCACCGGCTTGGGAATTTCGTGCAGCGCGAGCCCGACCCATCCGTAGTACTGCATGCGGTCGAGCTGATGCCATTCTGCGTCGCCGTCCGGTGCCAGGTCGGCACCCGCACAGAATGCACCCGGGGCGCCCGTCAGCACCATCACCCGGTCGTCCCTGCTCTCGGCGACCTCCCGAAACGTCTCTCCGAGCTCCGCCCACATCTGCATGGAGATGGCGTTCTTCTTCTCCGGGCGATTCAGCGTCACGGTCACGATCCCATTGCCAGTACGGTCGACGACCAGAGTTTCCAAGTGGTCCTCCCGAGCCCCCATGATGACACCCAAGCTCCAACCGCAACAGAGGGGACGTTCCTGTGCGTCATCCGGTGGGTCTTCATCGGGCCTCCCATTCGTTGGGCAGGCTCGTCAGCACTTCATTCCGGTTGCTGGCCTCATCGAAGGCCAACGCCAGAAGCCGCTCGGCGATGAAGGTCGGTGTGTTGAAGTGGCCATCGCGCTTCATTGCGAGGAACCTCGGGAGATCGGGGAAGTCGGCTTCGCGGGTATTGCGGATCAAGGCTTGCATCTCGGTATCGACGACGCCCGGTGCGACCGAGAACGCGCGCAGGCCATGAGCGCGCTCTTCGAGGTCGATGCACTCGGTGAGGCGATCGACCGCGGCCTTGGCGGCACAGTAGACCGACCAGCCTGCATAGGGCTTGCGCGCCGCACCCGACGAAATGTTGACGAGCACGCCGCCGCCTTCCCGTCCCCGCACGTGCCGTACGAAGGCCTGACTGCCGGCCAGCACACCGAGCAGGTTGATCTCCACGTGTGTGCGCGCCTGGTCGAGGTCGACATCGTGGAGCGGCGCAATGGGTTCGAGAACTCCGGCGTTGTTGATCCAGAGGTCGATGCGCCCGAAGCGCGCTGCGGCATCTCCTGCAAAGCGGCCGATGGCGGCGGCATCGCGTACGTCCAGCTGGGCCGCCAGCACGTGCCGGCCGTCCTGAAGGATGGGCGCCGAGCGCGAGCACAGCGCCAGTCGTACCCCCTTGGCATGCATCGCCTCGGCCAGCCCCGCGCCAAGCCCCCTGCTCGCACCAGTGATCACGACAGTTCGCCCCGCCACATCCATCCGCCTATCCTAGCCGAGTGGAACAGACGGATCGGACGCAGCCACGGGATCGGATGCAGCCCAGGGATCGGAGCCAGCGCGGCGCTACATTTGATCATGTGGCGGAGCTCTACGCTGAGGTCCGGCCGGGCTACCCGCAGGCTCTGGTGGAGCGCGTGCTGCAACTGGCAGACCTCTCCGAACCAGGCCGGATCCTCGAGGTCGGCTGTGGGCCGGCCAAAGCGACACTTCCTTTCGCGCGGCGAGGCCACCAGATGGTCTGCCTCGAACCGGGAGCGGCGCTGGCCGCGCTCGCAAGCGAGCAACTGAAAGCGTTTCCGGCAGTCGAGGTCGAAGTCTGCCGCTTCGAAGAATACGCGCTTCCCGAAGAGCGCTTCGATCTATTGATCTCCGCCCAGGCCTGGCATTGGGTGGATCCAGAGATCGGCGACGCGAAGGCGGCACAGGCACTCAGGCCCGGCGGACTGATCGCGCTCTTCTGGAATCGTCCGCGGCTCGCCCGGAGTACCCTCTACGACGCGCTCGACACGGTGTACCGTGCTGAAGCACCCCATCTCGTACAGGCGATCCCACCGGGCGGGCGCGCCGCGATCACCGAGCGCATCGACGATCGCATTGCCCGCTCAGCCGTCTTCGATCGCCCGTTGATCGAGACCTTCCCGTGGCAGGAAGTCTACGAGACCGAGCGCTATCTGAAGCTGATGGCCACCCAGTCCGACCATCTGCTGCTCGAGGACGAGATGCGGCAGCGCCTCTTTGCGGAGCTGGCCCGGGTCATCGATCAGGCGGGAGGCTGCATTCCGGTCGACTACGATGCGGTGCTGATTGCCGCACACCAGAACGGTTCAGAAGCGTGAGTTTCCCCGCCCGCGGCATCTGCTTGATCGCCAGCTCTCGCTTCGAGGCCTCGGAGCGATCTGCGCACGCCTCCTGGTACACCATCTCCACCGGTAGCCGGCCCCGCGTGTAGCGCGCGCCCCGGCCTTCCCGGTGCGCTTCGAGCCGGCGGGTGAGATCGTTGGTGATTCCGGTATACAACGAACCATCGCCGCAGCGCAGGATGTAGACGCACCAGCCCACGGGCGTGCAGCATCGCACAGCGGGAGGGTTCCAGCATTTCCG
>JAAELW010000084.1 GCA_024226235.1 bacterium | reverse complement strand
GTGCCCGTGAAACCTACCCGGTTTCACCCTTGCAATAGAGTAACTATTCCGCGTCGTTGCGCCTTGCCCTGCACCACCGCAAGCGCACACTTCACCCCGTTCAACTGAGGATTCTAGGTTCAAAGGTAGAATGACTGGTCAGATGCGGTTGGATTTCCTATCCATCAGCCAACAGAGCCGGCCGTTGACGCAGTGCGTGAATCTCGCAGATCGAACTCCAGAGTGTCATGCGGTGCAGCAGCTCCGAGTCGCATCGCCTAAACGGACGAGTGCAGCGATGTTGTCGTGGCGCCTCCGAGAACTTCCCTTCCGAGGGGCGGCGGTGCTTCGCCGAAATGACTCTCAGTACAATTCACATTACACGCCATCATGACCAGCATGACGAATGGGCACATTCCCCCGAAAAGCTCCATGTGCGAGAATGCAGCAGGTTTTGAGCCGGGAGGAGACGATCATGCCGATCAGTTCCAAGAGCGCCTTGCTGAGTCTCATCATCGCGAGCGTCTGCGCGTCGGGCGCAGCCGACGCGTCGGAGCCCGCCTTCGAGGTCACCGAAGACCGGGACCGTTGCGATCATTACACCGAGCGACGCCAGCCATTCTTTGGTGCAACGCACCTTCACACGGGCCTCTCCTTCGACGCCAGCATTCGGTTCGTCGAAGACTCATCGGGCAACAACCCCCGCGGTGCCTACCAGTTCGCGAAGGGCGAGAAGCCCATGATCCTGCCCGGCAGCACGGGCATCCAGGGGATTCCCGCCGATCTGCGTAAGCCCATGATCGACCGGCCCCTCGACTGGGGCGCCGTCACGGACCACTCGGAGCACTTTGCCGAGATGGGGGTCTGCAAGAACTACCTCGGTCGCCATGCGGGGGGACGCCGCTCCCTCGAGTGCCGCATGATCAACGGCCACGGCTACATGCCCCAGAACAACCTCAGCAACCTGCTCGGTCGAACCCTGGCCTCCAACGCCTTCACCCAGCTCAGCATGTGGGGGCTCGGCGGGGTGAGCAGGATGACCCGAACGCCCCTCTGCGAAGGCAAGCCCTTCGAGTGCGCCGAGGCGGAGCTGGCCGTCTGGGACGAGGTGCAGTCTGCGGCCCGGGATGAATACGACACAAGCTCGTCCTGCTCGTTCACCACCTTCGTGGCTTACGAGAACACTTCGACCCCGAGCTCTACCAACTGGCATCGGAACGTGATCTTTCGCAACGACCGGGTGGTGGAGCGCCCCATCACCTCCATCGACATGGCGGTTCGCATCAATCGCTCTCCCCTGGTGGGAGGGCTCAAGGGCACGGGCGTCGCTCCCTCCTACATTGGAGACTTCGTGCCGAGGAACGACCCGGACGTCAATCCCGTGGAGCCGGGCACCTTCGTCACCCATCCCCTGCCCCAGCGCCTGTGGAACCGTCTGCAGCGCGAGTGTCTCGACAACGAGAACACGACAGACGGCGATGCGACCCGCTGTGACGTGCTCACCATCCCGCACAACACCAACCTCGGTGGCGCCCTGGGCCTCGTCCCCGCGCTCTTCTTCGACCCCTTCAACACCGAGGACGCGGAGCTGCGCGCGAAGTTCGAGCCCCTGGTGGAGATGTATCAGGACAAGGGAAGCAGCGAGTGTCGCTTCGATCCCCGCTTCGACGCGGGAACTGAAACCCGCGACGAGTTCTGCAACTTCGAGATCCTCGACAGTGGCAGCCTCACCAGCGCCTCCGGCGTAGGGGGTGGAGACGAGGGCAACGAGACTCCGCCTTCGGAGTTCGATTCGCGAGCCTACGTGCGAAACATCTGGAAGGATGGAATGGCGTTGGCCGATGCGGAGTACGATGGGGTGAACCCCTTCAAGATGGGCGTGGTCGCTTCATCCGACGCCCATACCGGCGTGATGGGGTGGCATCCGGAGAATGAGGACTGGCCGGGCCATCTCGGTATCGACGACGCGTTCCCGGTCTCGAGGCCCTCGACGATTCAGAACAGCAGTGGCGGCCACGGTGTGGTATGGGCCGAGGAGAACTCGCGCGACGCGATTTTCGAGGCGCTCAAGCGCAAGGAGACCTACGGCACCAGTGGTACGCGGCCGATCGTCCGATTCTTCGGCGGCTGGGACTTCCCGCAGAACATGTGCCGCAAGGATCTGGTGAAGCGCGGCTATCGGGACGGCGTGCCCATGGGCGGAGACCTGCCCTCCCGCCCCTCAGCGGACGCCAAGCCGCGCTTCGTCGTCGCAGCATGGATGGACGACTTCATTGGAACGCCGCTCGAGCAGATCCAGATCATCAAGGCCTGGGTGGGGCGAGACGGCAAGACCCGGGAGCGCGTGTATCGCCTGGCGGGCGATCAGGGAGATCCGAACCGTCCCGAACGCGGCATCTACGAAGATACCTGCGAGACGAAGCCCGGTGGATACGAGCAGCTCTGTGAGACCTGGGAAGACCCGTACTTCCAGCCCGGACAGCGCGCGCTGTACTACGTTCGCGTCATCGAGAAGCCGGTGTGCCGGTACAGCACGCATTGGTGTCGGGAGCGCATCGGCGTCGATCCTCTCGAAGAATCCTGCCAGGACGATCTCGATGCCATGACGGCATCGAAGAATCCGTTGAAGCGCCTGCGCGCGTCCCGGGGAGCATCTTGCTGTAGCACACAGGACTCGTTCCCCTACGTGCAGCCGGTGATTCAGGAGCGCGCCTGGACGTCGCCCATCTGGTACACGCCCGAAGGAACTTGAGCATTCTTCGATCTCCGGCCTTCCAGATGCTCGTTCTCGGGGGCCTCCTCTTCTCGGCCGTCGTGGTCTGGCGGGGCGGGCTCCCGGGAGAGCGCACACTCGTCGAGATTCCCCGCTCGCACATCGTGGGCGTGATCGAAGTCTTTCGCGAGGAGCAGGGCCGTCCGCCCAGCTCCGAAGAGTTCGGCGCGCTCGTCGACACCCTCGTCGAGCAGGAGATTCTCTTCCGCTACGCCCTCGACCTCGGCATGCAGGAAGATCCCGCGGCCCAACGTCGCCTCGATCAGATCGCCCGCTTCGTTGCCGAGAACCCCCATGAAGCGATCTCCCAAGCCGAGGGTGCGCAGAGGGCCATGGAGCTCGGGCTCCATGAGAGTGACGTGGTGATTCGACGGATCCTCGCCGACGGTGCGAGGCGGTTGATTCGCGCCGTGGTGCTGACCCGCCAGCCCAGCGAAGAGGCGCTCCAGGAATACCGGCTGAAGGAGTCCGAGCACTTCATGCGCCCGGGCACCACACGCATCAGCCATGTGCTCGTCAACGCGCTCGCCCATGGGGCGCAGTCCGAAGAGCGCGCGCAGGCGCTGCGGCAGCGGATCGAGGTCGAGCGGATCGCCCCGGCGGACGCCATTTCACTCGGCGACGAGGCCTTCGAGCCAGGAGTCCTCCCGGCGCTCTCCGACCGCGACCTCCAACGTCGTTTCGGCACTCGCTTCGTCGAAGCGCTTCGCAGCGCACCGGTGAATGCGTGGTCGGGTCCCCTGCGCTCGCGTTACGGCCATCACGTGGTCTTCGTTCACGAGCGCAATGAGCCCCAGTTGCCACCACTCTCGGAAATCGAAGAGAAGGTGCGGCGGCGGCTCCTCCACGAGGCCGCGGACGAGTGGCTCGAGCTTCGCGTGCAGCAGCTACGGGCCAGCTACGAGATCGTGCTTCCTGAGATTGCATCGTGACAACCTGGCGGTCCCGGACGTTGGGCGCGGCGGCATGGCTCGCCACGCTGTGCTGCCTGGTCGCCGCCTCGGCGAACGCGCACCAGTTCGCACCCGCGCTCCTCGCATTACAGGAGCTGGGAGAGGACCGGGTATCGGTTCGCTGGAAGCAGCCGTCGGTGCGCGTCATGGGGAGCAATCTCCAGCCGGTCCTACCCGTCGATTGTGTGGGGATCGGCGAGCCCCGTGTGATCCGGGAGGGCACGGGGATGGTGGCCACCTGGCTGATCTCCTGCCGGGACGGGCTACTGGGCCGCTCCATCGGGGTGGAGGGAATCCCTTCGAGTCGCGCCGACGTATTGCTTCGAATCGGCCTGCTGGACGGCCGCTCGCTCAGCCAGGTTCTCACACCAGAGCAGCCCAGCTTGACGGTGAACGAGAAAGCGGGCTCCATGGGCGTGTTCCGTGGCTACGCGGGGCTCGGCGTCGAGCACATTCTCACGGGTTGGGACCACCTTCTGTTCGTGCTGGGTCTCGTGCTCCTGGTCGGCTGGGGGCGAAGGCTCCTCTGGACAGTCACCGCATTCACGACTGGCCACAGCTTGACCCTCGCTCTCGCGGTGCTTGGCCTGGTGAAGTTTCCCCAGGCACCCATCGAAGCGGCGATCGCCGCCAGCATCTATCTCCTGGCCGTCGAACTCGCTTGCAAGGGCATCGGCAAGGTCTCCCTGATGGAGCGCTGGACGTGGTCAATCGCGGGTCTGTTCGGGCTGCTCCACGGCCTGGGCTTTGCGGGGGCCCTGAGCGAGGTGGGGCTTCCGGCCGGCGACATCCCCCTGGCGCTGTTCGCGTTCAACGTCGGCATCGAGGTCGGGCAGCTGCTCTTCGTCGCGCTCGTGCTCGTGCTCTGGCGAGGCACCCTGTCGCTTCGCACGGAGTGGCCCGTCTGGGTCTCGAGAGCGCCCGCATACGGCATCGGCACGCTGGCGGTCTTCTGGTTCTGCGAGCGCGTGACGGGCATCCTCCTGGCGAGTTGACGGAGCATTCCCGCCGAGACCGCGCCGGAAGAGTCGAAGAAGACCGCTCAAGGTGGGAAGAATGAGCGGAGCAGGATAGGATGAGAATTCGGAGTCTCTACTCTTCACCTGCCGGTGGGTTCGGTTCAGTGGCCAGAATGGCCGTAACCTTGACGTCGGGGAGTACCCGGTCGGGGCGCCGGGGGGCCGGGAGTGTGACACGTATCGCCTTGATCTGCTGCTGGACCACTCGAGCCTTGACGCCATGGGAGGCGGGCCGCTCGAAGGAGGCTTCAGTGAGCGTCGGCGCATCAGCCAGGTGTTGGCGCAAGGTCCTGCCATCGCCCAGTACCCGGTCGTGCTTTGCGCGTACCAGCCAATCGGCAGCCGAT
>JAAELW010000083.1 GCA_024226235.1 bacterium | reverse complement strand
GGGTCGACAGTTCCGTCCGGGCAGCCTCGTAGAGACGATCCAGGCTGCACTGCAGTCCAGCGGCCTGGACGGGCAATCTCTCGCAATCGAGCTGACCGAGAGCGTGATCATGGAGAAACCGCACGAGACCGCGGACATGCTGTGGAAGATCAAGGAGATGGGAGTCCGCATCTCGATCGACGACTTCGGCACCGGCTACTCGTCTCTCAGCTACCTGAAGCGCTTCCCGATCGACGAGCTGAAGATCGACCGGTCCTTCGTCCAGGGCGTTCCAGAGGACGCGGACGACGCGGCGATCGTCACCGCGATCGTCGCCATGGCCCACGGCCTCGGACAGAAGGTCGTCGCCGAGGGTGTCGAAACCGAAGCCCAGATCGACTTCCTGCGCCGGCTCGGCTGCGACGAGTACCAGGGCTTTCTGTGCAGCAAGCCGCTCCCGCCGGAGAGTTGGAGCGAGCTGCTGAAGCGCTGCGACTCCAGCTGATCGGCGGGCTCGGTGTTTCCCGTCGGCAGAAGCCGGACAGATGGGTGACCTAGGCCAAGAGACACTTTGCGGGATCTTCGGACCCTGAGGAGAGTCTCATGATGCCGAGAACGATGAAGCAATCCACCGAAGCCGCCGTGCGTGAGATCCAGGGGCGCGAGTTTCCCGGGTAGGCGCCAAGCGGGCCCGGCCCCGAAGCACGAGCCGTCCTGGGCTACCGTGACGCGCAATGAGCGAAACCGATTCGATTCGCCGCGTCCAGGACTACAACGACTCGCGCCGTCGGCTGCGGAGCCAGACCGAAGGGCCCGAGGCGGCCAGGCGCGAGCTCGCCGACGCGATGCGCGACCTGCAGGACCTGCTGGCGTCGGGGGGCGGGCGCGAATCCATGCTCCGCGAGGTAGCCGCTCAGATGCGCGCCTCTACCGAAGCTCTGCAGCGGGACGGCCGCGACGAGACGCGCGCCGAGTACCAGACACCCGCCGAGATGATTCCGGGAATGAGGGACTTCCACGACCGCAGCCCGATCGTGGGCCTCGCGAACCCGATCGCTCCGCCGATCGAGTTCAGCCCCGAGCACGAAAACGGTCGCATCCTCGGGCACGGTGCCTTTCGCAAGATCCACGAGGGCGCACCCGGCATCGTCCACGGAGGGCTCCTGGCCGCCGTCCTCGACGAGCTGCTCGGTCTGGCGACCGGTCTCTCCGACACACCCGGCATGACGGGCACGCTCACGATCCGTTACCACCGGCCGACCCGTACCGAGGCCCCGATCCAGCTCGAGGCGCGCCTCGACAGCGTGGAGGGCCGGCGAATGCAGGTCTCCGGCGAGTGTGTGGTCGATGGCGAGCGCACCGCGAGTGCGGAGGGCCTGTTCATCGCCGTCGACACCGCCAAGTTCGCTGCGTTCGAAGCCGCCCGGCGCGAACGCGACCTCTGACCAGGAGGTTCTCTCGAACCAACGCGTGACATCCTGGATGCGATGGTTCGAGCCGATCCAAGGCTCTGTGGTGCCGAAGGCGAGATCGACCAGACCGTTGTGTGAGGGGCGCATCGTGAAGCAGTTGGAGAGTTCATCGGATGTGTTGATCTGCGAACTTCAAGAACCGCTCCCAATCGTATTGCGTGATATCGTGCTTCCCAGCGCGCAGGTGGTAGCCGATGCGCGCCATCACATCCTCTCCGGGCGCGGGCATCTCGTCATCCGGAAGCCCCTCTTCACCGAGCAGGTGATAGACCTCGCCGGCCGCGTGCGCCGAGAGGAACTCGCCTCGCGGATCCGCCCAGAGATCTTCGCTGGCGCTGGCGACATAGAGAGGCCGGGGGGCGATCAGCGCCAGCAACATGTGCTGATCGATCGGGAGTGCGTCCTCGTCTTCTGAATAGACGTCGAAGGCCGGGGGGAACCAATGGGGAAAGAGCATATTGACGAACGCGATCGTCTCGCCGAAGCGCCTCCTGCTGAGAGCGGCCCCCATGCATCCGGAATCGTTGGAAATGGCCATCGCGAAGCGCTCGTCCTGCGCGGCTGCCCAGAGTGCGGCCTTGCCCAGCCGCGAGTGGCCGATGACGATCACGCGCTCGGCGTCGACACCGGGAGTCGTCACCAGCGTGTCGAGAGCGCGACTGAGTGACCACGCCCAGGCCCCGAGCGTGCCCCAGGGCGTCTTGTCGGTCGGGATGTCCTTCGTGCGAATCGCCCGAACCCCAGTCCGATGGCCCTCCGGATGGTCGGGCTCGGCGTCGCCGCGATAGAAGGTGGCAACTCCATAGCCACGCGAGACGATGAACTCGATGGGCCAACGGCTCTGGCTGGTTCCGCGCGACGCCTCGGTTGCGCGGTGATCTCGTACGCCGTGTTCCCGATCGTTCGGCAACCAGCGCTCGCTCAATCGAACACCCGAATCGAGCGAGGTGCTCTGATTGCCCCAGAAGTTGATTCCCAGGAAGACGGGCACGGGCCCGGATCGTTCGGCGGGGAGGTAGAGCAGCAGCTCGAGGGCCGGAGCATCGCTGTCTTCGGCCAGAGGGATCGAGAGCTGACGGCGCACGGCCGCACCTGAGAAGGCGGTCCCGGTTTCGCGCTCTTCGAAATGTCCGTACTCAGGAGGAGGCTCCGGGGCGTGCCCATAGACTTGATCGCGGAAGAGCGAAAGTATTTCGCCGCGGCGGCCCTCTCTCCACTCCTCTGCCGTGGTGATTGGGCGGCCATCAGCCCCAGCGAGTAGATCCGGGAGCCGATAACTCGGCACTTCCTGTTCATCCAGTTTGACTTGCGCGGCGATGCGAACGAATGCGAATCCGAAGCGGGTCGATTCCCGCAGGTCGGGCGAGATCATCAAACCTACGAGATAGATGGCGAACCCCGCGCCTACGATCCTGATCACCCAGCGCAATATGCTTCGCAAGATCGAGTGCCTCGGGCGATGGAGCTCCGCCAACGATCGTTCAATCTCTGTCAGAACTGCTCATTCGTGGTTTCACTGGTGCGAGAGCGTGGTCGGCGGATGATAACTCCCAGCGGGTTTCGATGTCCGAGAACTCCCGTTTGGAGTTACTATACGCTCGTGATTGGTGTCTGAGAAAACCCTGGTTGTGGCGCTGCCGTTGCCGGGCCGCGACTTGTGCTCCACGCCACCTAGGAGGGCTGTCGGATTGAGGATCTCCACAGCGCTCGTCCTAGGGCTGCTCGGCTGCGGGGCAGAGGAGTCGGCGGGCGCGTCGTCTACGACCGGAGCCGGCCGTTCTGACCGCCCAGAAGCGACATCGAGGTCCAGACAGGACGAGACGTAGGAGGAAACCATGGGATTCGAAAGAACAACGCTGGGACGCACAGGGCTCTCGGTAACGCGTCTCGGAGTTGCCGCGAGCTATGGCACGGACGAGGCCATGGTCGAGGAGGCCGTCGAGCGGGGCGTCAACTACCTCTGGTGGGGCGCCTTGCGCACGAAAGCGATGGCGCGGGGGATTCGAGCCGTTGCGCGCAAGGGTCGAGAGGATCTCGTCATCGTCCAGCATGCCATCGCGCGCAAGCCGGCTTCGATCGCGAACGGTGTCGAAGATGCGCTGCGTCAGCTCGGACTGGACTACCTCGACGTGCTGCTCCTCGGAAATCACACGAAGGCGCCTTCCCCCGAGCTGGTGGAGCAGGCGATGCGGCTCCGGGAACAGGGGAAGCTCCGCTTCCTGGCCCTCTCCACACATCAACGCACACTGATTCCCGAGCTCGAGAAGGATGGCGAGATCGACATCTATCACTTGCGCTACAACGCGGCTCATCGGGGAGCCGAGACCGAGGTCTTCGACTACCTGCCCGAGGAAGGGGGGCCGGGAATCGTCAGCTTCACGAGCAACCGCTGGGGGAGCCTGATGGATGCCACGCGCATGCCGCCTGGAGAGGCCCCGCCAACCGCTGCAGACTGCTGCCGCTTCGTGCTCTCCCACCCGCGGGTCCACCTCACGTGTTGCGGGCCCGCGAACATGGAGGAGCTAAGACAGAACATCGACTGCCTCGAGCGGGGGCCGATGAGTGACGAGGAGCTGGAGCGCATGCGCCGCATCGGCCGTCACGTGTATGAGAGCGGTGCTCCCTGGCGGGCCCAGTTCAAGTCCATCGCCCGCTTGCTGGTGCGACGTCTCCGAGGCCGGGGAAGTACGCCTGCAGCCTGATGCACGGCGCGGCCCGTTCGCCAGCTGGGGACCCGAATCAGGTGAAGTACGTAGGGGAGCTCGTCGCCGCGATCACGTTTTCCCGCAGATGGGCGAGCGACCCCATGTCGGCGTTGACGACGTCGAGCCCGTGCGCCAGTACATAGGCGTAGGTGCGTTGGAACGGAGACAGGGAGGCGGCCATCAGCTTCTCACCGTAGAACTCGTCGAAGGCGTCGGGCTCGTCCCACCAACCGAGGATCGGAAGCCCGGAGAGATGGCGGGCGGCCTTCATGCCCACCAGCCCCATACCTGACTCGCGGGCCTTCTCGAGGATCGGCTGGAGGCCGGTCATCGGTTTCGAGCCCTCGAGAACGCTCTTGCTCTCCCAGTCGTACCAGCCACCCGGCGTGATGGCGATCATCGCGAGGTCGTACCAGCCGGTTCGTGCAGCGGCGAGCAGCACCTTCTCTGCATTGCGGTGGGTGCTGACGCCGAAATGCGTCACCTTGCCGGCCTGTTTCGCGTTCTGGAAGGTGCGGTAGATCTCCTCGCTTTCGATCAGGGACGGGTTGTGGGACGCCATCAGATAGTAGGCGTCGACGCGATCGACCCGGAGCTCCGTCAGGCTCGCATCGAGCCTCCTGGCCCAGGATGCCGCTGCATGCTTCGCCTGCTCTACCGTGACGATATCGTCCGGCTCGGCCTCGAGGTCCACCGGCGCCTTCGAGATCAGGAAGACGTCATCGCGGACCTTGCCGATGAAAGGAGAGAGGTGTTGCTCCGCGTCTCGGTAGTAACCCCTGTAGCCCACGTCGAAGACGTTGATGCCGGCTTCATAGGCTGCGTTCAGCAGCTCGTCTTTCGCGCGGAACATCAGGGCTGCCCCACAGCCGAAGACGAGGCGGCTCGCGTTGAAGTTCGTGCGGCCGAGCGTTCGGTAGGTCATCTGGGGCCATTGGTTCTTCCCCGCGCCAGCTTCACGCGCCGCATCGACGGCGGCCCGTGCATCACGGGTACTCAGGAAGGTGCGTCCGCCCACAGCCCACATCGCCAGGTATTGAACGAACCTGCGACGACTGACGGAACCGGTGCCTCGCTCGTGCTTCATGGTGACCTGAACATAGGAAGTTTTGGCCCCACGGCCCTCCGAGGCTGAGATCCCCCCAGGCGTTGTCAGCCTCGGAGGACCGTAGGGCCGAACCGCCGCGGATTTGAGACCGGATCCGGCTGCCGCTTCGGAGTATGCTGTCCGGTCGGATTAGCCTGAGCCAAGGAGCCCGCCCGACCATGGATCCCGCCCTCGAGAACGCCTGGAAGCAGCTCACTGCGCCCGGGGCACCCTTTGCCTGGTCCGTACAGCAGATTCGCGGCGTCCCCACCCGCACGTACGACACAGCCCCGCCTACGATGCGAGCCATCTGGGAGGCATCGGCCGCTCATGGCGACGCGGACTATCTGATCTTCGGTGAAGAGCGTGTCACCTATGCGGAGGCCCATAGGAAGGTCGCGGCGCTGACGGCTTATCTCGCGGATCGCGGAGTCGGCAAGGGAGATCGTGTGGCGGTAGCCATGCGCAACTATCCGGAGTGGGTCATTTCCTATTGGGCCATCGTATCCATGGGCGCGGCCGTGGTCGGGATGAACGCGTGGTGGACCGGCCCGGAGATGGAGTACGGCCTGGCGGATTCCGCTCCGAAGGTGCTGATCGCAGACGATCCACGGCTCGCGACCCTGGCGCCTCATCTGAAGGGGCTGCGCGAGAAGGCATCCCTCGAGCTTCTGGTCGTTCGCAGCGAGCAGGAGACCCGGAACGGAGCCGTCCACTGGGAAGAGGCGATGGCCACCTCCACCGAGGGACTGCCCGCCCATGATCTCGACCCGGAAGACGACGTCTGTGTGTTCTACACGTCAGGCACGACGGGCTTTCCCAAAGGTGCCGCGATGACCCACCGGGGTGCCGTGAGCAATCTCATCAACCTGGCGTTCTGGACCACGGCCATGGGCGTTGCGCGGCCTCCTGCAGCTACGGCAGCAGTCGATGCTCCGAAACGCCAGGCCACGACACTCCTGGCCGTGCCCTTGTTTCACGTAACGGGCTGCAATTGCTGTCTGCATCCGGTGACGGCGACCGGCGGCCGAATCATCCTGCTCTACAAATGGAATGCGGGAGAGGCGCTGGAAACGATCGAGCGCGAGAGGGTCGATTCGTTCACCGGTGTCCCGATGATGTCCCGAGAGCTGGTCGAGCATCCTGAGTTTGCCAGCCGGGATACCTCCAGCCTGAAGGGCCTCGGTGGCGGCGGGGCAGCCGTTCAGCCGGATCTGGTCGAGAAGATCGAATCCAAGCTCGAGCACGGCCGGGCTGGCACTGGCTACGGCCTCACCGAGACCTGCGGGGTGATCTCGGTGAACTCGGGCGATTTCTTCGTCGACAAGCCCGATTCCGTTGGGCCGCCACTTCCCGTGGTGGAGGCGAAGATCATCGATGAGGAAGGGAATGCACTTCCCTGCGGCCAGGTCGGAGAACTCCTCGTGCGTGGCCCGAACAACGTCCGGGGATACCTGAACAAGCCCGAGGCGACCGACGAGGCGTTTCCCGAGGGTTGGTTTCGGACCGGGGACCTGGCGACCCTGGATGAGGATGGCTTCATCTCGATCCGGGATCGCGCGAAGGACATGGTGCTTCGGGGCGGAGAGAACATCTACTGCGCGGAGGTGGAAGCGGCGATCTTCGACCACCCGGCCGTGAAGGAATGTGCAGTCTTTGCCGTTCCGGATGACCGTTTCGGCGAAATACCGGGCGCAGCCGTCGTTTGTAAACCCGGCACGAGTGTCAGCGAGGACGAACTTCGCGCCCACGCGGCTGCACGCATCGCTGCGTTCAAGGTTCCGGCCCGTTTCTGGTTCCCGACGGAAGACCTTCCGCGCAACGCGAACGGCAAGTTCGTAAAGCGCCAGCTGAAGGAGGAGCTGCTGGAAAGCTGAAGAGGACCGTTGTTTCGGCGTGAGCGACGGAAGGCGTGGGTATGCGTTTTCTTCGGAGGTTCGTCCTCGAACAGCTCGACGGCGAACAGGGCCCGGGGCTTCCCGGTTTCGTCTCCCCCGCGCTCTTCGGATGGGCAACGACCCACTCCTCAACTACGGGTCGCTGCGATCCGCGCGCGGCGCGGTACCATGCCGCCATC
>JAAELW010000082.1 GCA_024226235.1 bacterium | reverse complement strand
GAGTAGAGCGGCCATCTTGGCCACGATTTCGCCAGGACTGAATGGCTTTTGCAGGAAATCCGATGGCCCGTTCGGATCCAGGAGCTCTAGGGGCTGCGAGGCATTGCCGCTGATCAGCAGGACCGGGAGTTTCGGATGGTCGGTTCGGAGTGCTCGAAGGGTCTCCTCGCCCGAGAGGCGAGGCATCGTCAAGTCCAACACCACGCCTTCGATCGTGGTTTCGTTGTCGAGTAACTCGAGCGCAACGAGGCCATTGACGGCTTCGACCACCCGATAGCCCTTTCGTTCGAGGGCCATGCGGCTCACGTCGCGCACCTGCGTCTCGTCATCGACCACCAGCAGGGTGCAATCTGCGGCCGGCCGAGGTGCATCAGTGCTGATCGCGTCAGGCACCGGGAGGGATGCTTGTTCGGGAGCCGGGCAGCACGGAAGCAGGACGCGCACCCGGCTCCCTCGGCCGGGCTCACTGTCCACCTCGATCTCGCCCCCGTGGGTGCGTACGATGCCGTGCACAGCGGCCAAACCGAGGCCACGCCCCTTGAACTTGGTGGTGAAGAAGGGGTCGAACATGTTGCGACGAATCTCGTCATCCATCCCCGCTCCGTCGTCGGTTACCTCGAGGCAGGCGAGCGGGGTCGTCGCCGAATCGGAATTCGCGGGCTTGGAGTTCGTGGGTTCGATTCTCGTGCGGACCTGGATCGTGCCCTCGTCGTCTCCAAGCGCATCCGAGGCGTTCGTGACCAGGTTCATCACCACCTGATGGAGTTGTCCGGAATCGATCTGCACCCAGATGGATGGCTCGAGATGGATCTTCAGCCGGGCCTTCTTCGAGATGCTCGAAGCGAGAAGCCGTACGGTTTCACCCGTGACCTTCGAGAGGTCTCGTGGGGGTGTTCCCGGGCTGGTGCGTCCCGCGTAGGTGAGCATCTGGCCCGTCAGCTCGGACCCGCGCTCTGCCGCGGTCACCAGGTCCTCGATCCTCTCCCTTCCGGGGTGATGGGGCGGGAGATCCTCGAGCGCAAGAGCTGCGTTGCCTAGCACTGCGGTCAGCAGGTTGTTGAAATCATGTGCGACTCCACCCGCGATCAGCCCCAGACTCTCGAGCTTCTGGGATTCGACCATTCGCGCCTCGAGGTCGCGATGCTCTTGCTCGGCCTGCTTGCGCTTGGTGATGTCCACCATGACGCCGCGCAGACTGCGCACGGCACCTTCCCCTTTGACCACGGAGACGATGTCGTGAATCCAGACGGGCTGGTCGGATGAGCCGATCATCCGGTAGTCGAAATCATGGTCCTCGCCTCGGGCGGTTGCGGCCTCGCAGAAAGCCAATGCAGCATCCCGATCTTCCGGATGCAGACGATCGTGCCAGAACCCGTCGCCGAGCCACGCTTCAGCTGGAAATCCGAGCACCTCTTCTGCATGCGGGCCTACGTAGGTGAAACGCATCGTCGCGAGGTCGAATTCGAACGGGATGACGTTCGAACCCTCGGCGAGCCGTCGGTAGCGAGCCTCGTTCTCTGCGAGGGCTTCTATCGCGCGTGATCCCATCCTGGAGGCTGAGTGCGTCGCCTCCCACAGCAGAGCGATCACGCCAACCTGGATGAAAGTTCTCAGGAAGGCATACGCCTCGTCGTTCGAATGCACGTCGGTGGTCACCAGGCCAGCGACAAGAAGGCCTGCTATCGCTGCGTAGCTCGGCCCCCGCGACCAGCGGATTCCGGTGAACGGAATAGGGATCGCTACCAGAGTCAGAACGCCGAGCGGCCACCCGAATGCCAGTGTTCCGGCTGCCACCGCCCCTGACGCTCCAATCAGGATCGGAAGGCCGATCGCGGGTCGTGGGACCCAGCGCAGCCAGACCGGGCCAAGTTGCTCGAGCCGGCTCATTCAGCCCCTCCCGGAACTCTCTCCCAGGATAGCTGGCTGGTTCGACATGACCATTTTCCGGTTCCCAGATGTTCGGGGTGAGCGACCGATCGGGCTAGCATGGGATTCATTCGAGGAGGACGAAATGGATCTGGGGCTCGCGGGCAAGAACGTGGTGATCACCGGGGGAAGCAAGGGGATCGGGCGCGCGACCGCGCTGGCCTTTGCCGACGAGGGTGCAAGCGTGGCGATCTGTGCTCGCGGCGAGGGGCCCCTCGAAGAGACCGCCAAGGAGATCGAGTCCCGAGGCGTGCGCGCATTCGCTGCATCATGTGACGTGGCGGAGGGCAGCTTGCTGGCTGGTTTCCTGGATGACGCGCGAGCTGCACTCGGCAGTGTGGACGTGCTCGTGAACAACGCCTCGGGTTTCGGAGTGAGTGACGACGAGGCGGGCTGGAATGCGGGTTTCGATGTGGACTTGATGGCTTCGGTCCGAGCGACCTGGAAGGTGGCCCCGTGGATGGCCGAGGCCGGGGGAGGCTCGGTGATCCACATCTCATCGACCTCGGGCCTGGAGGCTGGTTCCCCCGCTGCCTATGCCGCGGTCAAAGCTGCATTGATGAGTCACTCGAAAACCATGGCCATCAATCTCGCACCCCGCGGCATCCGCGTGAACACGGTTGCTCCGGGCTCGATCGAGTTCCCCGGCGGCATGTGGGAGACCGTCAAGAAGGTCAACCAAGAGATGTACGAAGGCATCCGCAGCTCGATCCCCTTCGGCCGCCTCGGTACCGCCGAAGAAGTCGCTGCCGCCATCGTCTTCCTGGCCTCGACCCCAGCAAGCTGGATCACCGGCATCACCCTCGCAGTCGACGGCGGCCAACACAAAGCCAACCACTGAATCCGTAAAGAGAGGGGGCTGTTAAGAGAGGGGCCGGTCCCATTT
>JAAELW010000081.1 GCA_024226235.1 bacterium | reverse complement strand
GAGGCTCACCCCCAGCCCAAAAGACGATCGGGCAGTAGCGCGGCTGCGCGCGTTGCTGGCCCGCCTGAGCCTGCTGCACCCGGCGGAGTCGGGTCGATCGATCAAGCTGCCCCTGAGCCCTCCGGCTCAGCCCCCACACCCGGACGACCTACCGCCCCGGCGCTGAATCTCGCATTGATCGCCGCCGTAAATCGACCCGGCAAACACGATGCCTCGGGTGCATTCGTGCCCGAGGGCACCGCATGGTCGCGAGCGAACCAGGCGTCGGAACTGTTTCTCGATGCCGAGGGTCTGAGCGCGCAGCAGGTGCGCGACGCAGTGCTCGATCAATTGTTCAGACCCCAGCATCGGGGCCTGCAGCAGGTGGCATTTTTCTGCCACGGATTTCCGCGGGGCATCGGGTTGGGTTTTCATGGACGGGACGGCGCGGCGTGCCTCGCCGCGGGCATCCAGAGCGCGACCGAGCAGGGGACGGTGATCCTGTACTCCTGTTCCGCTGGCCAGTGGTTTGCCGGGGAGCTGGCGCGCATGCTGGGGGAGGGATTCGCTGTGTGGTCGCACATGGGGCGCGGGCACACCACCCGTAATCCTCGCCTCTGTTATGCGCGCGGCAGTGAGTCGATCGATGTATGGGCCGAGCTTACGTGGACTCGTCGTCGTCGTCTCCGGGAGCTGCTCCGGGGACCGGCTCGGCTGCAGCTCGGGGCGATGGAGCTGCCGCGACTATTTGAAATTCTGGATCGACCGCCTTCTGATACTCCTGGATGATCCCAATCAGGTGCTGAAATCGCTCCAGCGTCATGGTGCAGAGCCAGGGACCACGATCTTTGCGGGTGACGACGAGGGGAGGTCTCCCGTCGGTGTCCGCCACCGCCTGCTCCATTGCTCCTTGGATGTTCGGGCGTGCACCCCGTTTCACCTCGATCCACCACGGGGTGTGCTCGACATCGCAGGCATT
>JAAELW010000080.1 GCA_024226235.1 bacterium | reverse complement strand
GCCGAGATCGAGAGCGACGACCGAGCGATCCTGGAGCGTCGCAGGAGCATCGCCGTCGGCAATCCTTCGGGCGAGCCCCTCGGCGATCGCGGTCTTGCCCACGCCGGGGTCGCCGATCAGAACCGGATTGTTCTTGGTTCGGCGGCTGAGGACCTGCATCACGCGGCGGATCTCCTCGTCGCGGCCGATGACGGGGTCGAGCTTGCCCTGACGTGCGAGCTCGGTGAGATCCTTGGCGAATCGCTTGAGCGCCTGAAATTTCTCCTCCGGATTCTGGTCGGTGACCCGACCGCTTCCACGAACCTCACGAAGCGCCGCGAGCAAACCTTGTTCGGTCGCGCCAAGACGATTCAGGATCTCGGTAGCCTCGTCCCGACTCCGAGCGATCGCCAGCAGCATGTGCTCGGTCGAAAGGTATTCATCCTGCAACTCCTTGGCCAGGGCCTCGGCCGATTCGAGGATGCGACCCAGAGATTGCGAGACCCGCAAGTCCGCGTCCCCCTTGACGCTGGGGGCAGAGGTGAGGAGCTCCTGTGCAGCCGCGACGATTGCCCGTGGGTCCGTGCCGAGACGCTGGAGCACCGGCGGTACGATACCGTCACCCTGGGAGGCGAGGGCGACCAGCAAATGAGTCGCTCGAATTTCGGGGTGCCCGTGTTTGTCGGCCAGCTTGCGGGCTTCTTCTAAGGCTTCTTGAGCTTTGATGGTGAGTCGTTCAAGGCGCATGGCGTCCGTCCTCGTGAAGGAGGCAAAAAACTCCGCCCGGAAGGCGGAATGCCCCGTTTTGTCAATAGTTTACTGGGATCGGAGGACAGGAATGTCAAGGTCGGGCGGTGATGCTCCGAGCGGCGAGGCGGCCGGGCGCGCAGGTCAGACCGCCTCCAGGGTGGCTGCCGCTGCCGCAGAGAAACAGTCCGAGAACCGGCGACCGGTAGCCCACGCATTCAGGGGCGGGACGCACCAGCAACTGGTCGAGCCCGTGCTCGCCATGATGGATGTGTCCCCCTGAGGTCGCGTAGTGCGCCTCGATATCCCGGGGTCCCAGTACGCGGCTGGCGATCACATTGTCGCGGACGCCGGGCGCATGACGATCGAGCAAACCGACGACGACGTGGCCCAGTTGCTTGCGCGTGGAATCGTCCCATTCCGGATTCGTGTCGTACGGTACGAAGTGAACGAGGATGGAGATGACTGCGTGGCCCGAGGGAGCCAGTCCGGGATCGGACGCCGACGCCACGTGGACCTCGCACGCGGGCTCACCGGCGATCGTCCGATACTTCACGGCGTCGAACGCGCGCTCGAGGGAAACGAGATCCGGTGCGATTCGGCAGTATTCGATCGGCTCGTCCGGGCAAGCACCGAAACGAACGGGACCTCCCAGGGCCAGAAGGACCTGGGCGGTAGTGCCCCTCGTTCGATACGTTTCGATCCGGTGACGCAATCGGTGGGTCAACGCCCCTGCCGGAAGCAGTCGAAGCAGGGTCTGTTTCGGGTCGCAGGAGGCGGCGATCGTACGGCTTTCGATCCGTTCGCCATCGGAAAGCTCGACTCCGCACACGCCTTCCGCATCGATCAGGATCCGGCGAACGTCGGCCGAAGTTCGGATCTCCACTCCCTGAGCGGTCGCTGCTTTTTCCAAAGCCGAAATCAGCGCAGCGCCGCCTCCTCGAGCCCCGGGAGTCGCCGACGTCTCGTGCAGAAGCAGGTTGAGGTTGCTGCCGGGTGACCGGGGGCCCATGAAGGTCCCGGCGATCGCAGGCAGGGCCAGTGCGGCCTTGAGCGGCTCGGATTCGAACCACTCGTCGAGCCAGTCGGCCACGCACATCGGTGGCAGCCGCAGTAGTTCCATCATCCGCTTGCGACCCAGACGCCTGAGCCCGTAGCCCCGCCTGACCAGATCCCAGGGGCGATTGGCCGGGATATCGAGGAGGTCCAGCGGAGGCTCGTCGATGAACGACCGGAGCAGATCGCCAATTCCTTCGAGGAACCCGCGGTACTCCATGTATCGCCCGGCATCCGCTTGCGAGTGGCTTCCGATCTCCCGGGCCGCCCGCTCATCCTCGCCGTGGAGCAGCAGCGATCGGCCCTCGGAACCGCAGGCCAGGATCGCGCGCGGCCGATCGCGCAGTACCAGACCGTGCTTGGCGAGCTCGAGCTGCTCTACGACCGAAGGGCGCACCGCGGTGCTGTCGTTCAGCAGGCCTGCCGAACGGTAGCCCGTGTGGAACTCGTGAGATGCCGCAAGGCCTCCGACCGTCCGGCTCCGCTCGACGAGTAATACCTTGCGGCCCGACTTGGCCAGCAACGCCGCGGCCGTCAGTCCGTTGGGCCCGGCTCCGATGACGATCACGTGGGAATCACTCACAGCGTTCTCGATTGCAACAAGTCCTTGGCCGCCAGCTCTCCGGGGGCGCCCATCACCCCGCCTCCTGGATGACTTCCCGAAGCACACATCCACAGATCGCGGATCGGCGTCCTGTAGCGGGCCCATCCTGCGGCGGGGCGGAGAAACATCAGTTGCTCGAGGGAGAGCTCTCCGTGGAAGATGTTGCCTTCGGTCATCCCGAAGTCCTGCTCGAGGTCCCACGGAGTCAGAACCTGCCGGTGAAGGAT
>JAAELW010000079.1 GCA_024226235.1 bacterium | reverse complement strand
GCCGAGGTCCATCGCTGGAGTGATGACAGTGGCGACCGCATGCAGGTGATCGATGGCATTCCGTGGTACTACCGGCAATACGGCTACGAGATGGCAGCGCAGCGCTACGGTGGGCGTGACCTCTCCTGCGCTGAGCTTCCGGCGGAGCCGTTGGCTGGGCTCCGCGTGCGCTCAGCGGAGGCGAGTGATGCGCGCTTCGTTTCCGGCGTCTACGACCATGCCATGCTGCGCTACCGGCTTGCCTGCAAGCGCGACGAGGCCTTCTGGAAGTTCGAGATCGATGGTCGTCATCCGCTCACGACCCAGACCCGTTCGCTGAAGATCGTCGAAACCGAGAGCGGGGAACCCCGGGCCGTGTTCAATCATGTGCCGATTCTCATCGACCGCGGGCATACCTGGACGCCCTTCCTCGAAGTGGCGAACGGGATCAGTTGGAGGCCACCGCTGATGGCCGCGTTGCACCACCTTCGCGAATTCGGGAGCGGGCTGGAAAAGACCAGCAAGACCGAGCACACCGGTGCCGCATTGGCGCTCGGAGCCGATCACCCGGCATTCGAAGTACTCCGAGGCGCTGGCAAGCGGCGCCGGCCCTACGCCTGGTACGTGCGGGTCGCCGATCTGCCCGGCTTCCTGCTCCACGTGGCACCGGCGCTCGAAGCTCGCCTGGCCGAGTCGTGCTTTGGGGGCCATGACGGCACGCTCTCGTTGAGTTTCTACAAGAGCGGCGTGCGTCTTCTATGGCAGAAGGGTCGTCTCGTCCGCGCGACGCCATGGCGTCCGAGCACGGAAGAGCCGGGCGACGCGGCCTTCCCCGATCTCACCTTCCTTCACCTGCTCCTGGGTCATCGCTCCATCGAGGAGCTGGAGGCGGCCTTCCCTGACGTCCAGGTGAAGGAGCCGGGGCTCCTCGAGGCGCTCTTTCCGAAACGGGGCTCGTTCTTGATGGCGACCAGCTGAGCGAGATGGAGCAGGCGTCGGGTATCGGACCCTCTTGGGCCCGTGGTCCCGGGTCTGCCGTCACTCGGGTGAGTTACTTCACCTCGTAGTCTTCGAGGCGAGGCCCCTCCATCTCCTGCCGGAACCGGTCGAACGTCCAAGGCCAGGCGGCCGGCACTCCGTCTGCATCGAGATACCAGCTCTTGCAGCCGCTGGCCCAGATCGTCGTCTTGGCGGCTTTCTTGCGCTCTTCGTCGAAGCGATCCATCGCGTCTTGCGAGACGCTGAGTTCCTTGCAGGAGCCGGATCGAACCCGATCGACCAGTTGCATGATGTAAGAGAACTGCAGCTCGGCGACGTCGATCAGGGAGAAGTTCCCGACGGGTCCGTTGGGACCATTCAGCATGAAGAGGTTCGGGAAGTCGGGGATCGATATCGCCAGGTAGGCAATCGGGCCGTTGTCCCATGCATCTTCGAGAGTCTTGCCGCCGCGGCCGACCACCTCCATCGGGCGCATGAAACGATCGACGCGGAACCCAGTCGCCAGGATGAGTACGTCCAGCTCGTGCAGCTGTCCGTCGGAAGTCCGCACTCCGGATTCCTCGATCCGCTCGATTCCCTCGACGACGACCTTCGCGTTGGGCTTCTGGATGGCATCGTAGAAATCCTCAGACATGATCAGGCGCTTGCAGGCAGCCCTGTAGTCGGGGCGCAGCTTCTCCTTGAGTTCCGGATCGCGAACGTTGTCGTTGAGATTGGCCTCGCATGTGGTGTGAATCAGCTCCAGCAGCGGCGATTTCACGTCACCGAGGATGTTGGCGAAGCCATCGACGAACTGGCGAGCGATCTCGTCCCGGATCTCCCGCATCGCCGCGGGGTTCTTGCGGAACTCGGCCTTCTCGTCCTCGGAGTAGGCAGTGTTCTCGACGGGCAGCACCCATTGGGGGGTGCGCTGGAAGACGGAGAGTTCCCCGACCTCGTCGATCAGCGCCGACACGATCTGGATCGCGGTCGAGCCCGTTCCGATGAGCCCGACACGCTTGCCCTTCAATGACTCGTCGTGATTCCAACGTGCGCTGTGGAAGGTCGTGCCCCCGAAGGATTCGAGGCCTTCGATGTCGGGGTAGGCAGGGTGGTGGAGGACGCCAGTCGCCGCGATGACGAAGTCGCCTTCGTCGCTCGATCCGTCGGTCATCTCGATTCGCCATCGTCCGTCCCGGTACTCGCAGCGGGTGATCTCCTTGCCGTATTGGATCAGCGAGTCCACGCCGTAGCCACGCGCGACCTCTTCGAAATAGGCCTGGATCTCGGCGCCGGGCGAGAAGCGATGAGTCCACTCCGGGTTCGGGGAGAACGAGTAGCTGTAGAGATGCGAGGGCACGTCGCAGGCCACACCCGCGTACTCGTTCTCTCGCCAGGTTCCACCCAGGCGATCCGCCTTCTCGTAGATCGCGAAGTTGTCGATGCCGGCCTCTCGCAGCTTGATGGCGCTGAGGATTCCGGACATTCCAGCTCCGATGATCAGGAAGCGGAGATTGGTGGGAGTGGATTCGGTGGTCATGTCTTCTCCTGCAGGGGGGGGATCTTCCAGCCATCAGTGATCAGTCTTCATCGGAAGGGGGGGTCGGAACGGGGCGGAAACGTGGAATGGACAGCTCGGCGCTCATGTCTTCCCAGACCAACTCGACCGGCATGTCGATCGTGACCGCCTCGGGTGGGGTGCCGACCAGGTTCGAGATGATCCGCAGACCGCCGGCATCCTCGAGCGAGATCACCGCGATGATGAAGGGCAGTTCCTGTCCGGCGGCGATCGGCCGGTGGACCGCAGTGTAGGTGTAGACACGGCCGCGGCCGGATACCTCCTGCCAGTCGGACTCGGTGGATCGACACTCCGGACAGATGGGCGCCGGAGGTAGGCGGGTGTGCCCACACGGTGTGCAGCGCTGCACGACCAGGCGATGATCCGCTGCTGCCTCCCACCAGGGGAGCGTCGTAGAATCCGCCAGCGGCGGCGGCATGCTGTCGGGAAAGAAACGCTCGCTCATCTGTTCCCCTAGCGTCGCCCGAGCAAGACGGCGCTCGATGGAACGCAGGCTCCGCTCGTGACGAGGCCGACTTCGGCGCCCTCGACGGGACTGGTCGATTCACCGCGCAGCGCGCGGACACCCTCGACGACGTGGTTGAGACCGTGGATGTAGGCCTCGGAGAGGCTTCCGCCGTGGGTGTTGGTGGGCAGGCTTCCACCTCGCCAGGCGAGTGCGCCGCTCTCGATGAAGGGTCCACCTTCCCCTCTCTTGCAGAAGCCGTAGTCCTCGAGCTGCATCAGGACACAGCCGGTGAAGTGGTCGTAGATCTCGGCGACGTCGACATCGCTCGGGCCGAGACCGGCCTTTTCCCAGAGTCGATTCGCCATCTCCTCGGTGCCGCCGGTAGCGTAGATCTCGTCGGCGATGTTGGCGTTGGTGAAGGGGCCGAAGCCGTAGCCCTTGGGTGCACCCTGCACGCTCGCGAGGATCTCTACGGGCCGCTTCGCGAGATCGCGTGCGCGCTCCTCGGTGGTGACGACCACGGCGCAGGCGCCGTCACTTTCGAGGCAGCAGTCGAACAGGCGGTGCGGGTCGGCGATCATCGGAGAAGCCTGGTGGTCGGCCAAGGTCATCGGGCGCCCGCCCATCACCGCGCGGGGATTGCGGCTGGCGTGCTCCCGAAAGGTCACTGCCAACATTCCGAGCTGCTCGGTCGTGGTGCCGTAGAGATGCATGTGGCGACGGGTCGGCAGGGCGTAGGCGGCAGCGGCCATCAGCAGGCCGTAGGGCATGGCGAAGCCCATCGAGGCCAGCATCAGGGAGCCTGCCGGCTTGACGGTCGGCGGGGCCGGATCGACCGGCGCTGTCGGGTCCCTGCCCGCGGCCCCGAAGCGGAAGAACTGCCCCTGACAGAGCGAACGGTAGACCACGACCACTTCGGCCTGGCCGGTTTCCACTGCCATCGCCGCGTTGCCCACCGCGGCGCAGCCACCTCCTCCACCGGGCAGCCAAACCATGTTGGCGAAGCGCAGCGAGGGGAGCCCAAGCTCCGCCGCGAGGAAGGTCGCCTCGTTGCGGTCCTCGGCGAAGGAAGCGAGGCCGTCGACGTCGGATAGGTCGAGCCCCGCGTCCTCGACGGCGCGACCGATCGCCTGGCATGCGAGGGCGTGCTCCGTCACGTCGCCGATCTTGCCCCAGCGTGTGTAGAGCGTCTCTCCGACGCCGACGATGTGTGCTTTGCGTCCAGTCATGTGAGCGGCAGGGTGACCACGACGGTCCCCGTGGCGTGTTCACCGAGATCGTTGACGGCGCGAAGTGTCACCTCGATCACTCGCTCGTCGGCCTCCTCACCCACAGCCGTCACTTGCCCCGTGAAGCGCAGGAGCTGGCCCGGGACCGCGGGCCCCCCGAGTCGGATCCGGATGGTGCGGATCATCGCCTCCGACCCGGCCCAATCGGTCACGTAGCGCGCAACGTAGCCGTTGGTCGTGAGGATGTTCATGAAGATGTCAGGTGCTCCCTGACCGCGGGCGTACTCGGGATCGTGATGTGCGGGCATGAAGTCGCGCGATGCGATCGCGCCCGCGACGATCACCGTCGAGGTGACCGGAAGCGCGAACTCGGGAAGCTCGTGACCGACCTTGACGTTGCTACTGGGGATCGCGGTCTTCATCCTGAACCTTTCAGGCTGCTGGGGTCGATGCTGCTTGGGTCGAACTTGAGAATGCGGAAGAGCTGCTTGCCCACGATTTCCTCGTCGCCCGCGAAGTAGTTCGTCACCCAGGTGATGAAGTAGCCCTGTCCGAGGCTGGTGTTCTTGCGGCTCGAAATGGATTCGAGCTCCATGGTCGTGTGGAGGTGGTCGCCCGGCCGCAGATAGCGGAGGAATTCGAGCTCGGAGTTGGTCGCCAGCGTGCCGACGTAGCCGGCCTCGTCGAGAATGGAAATCGGATTCTCGCCCCGACTCTCCCTGGGCGCACCGCCGCGCTCCGCGATGCCCTCGATCTTGGGGCTGGGCATCGTCCAGGCCTGCAGCATGGCCGGAGGGGCGACGATCCCACCGAAGCGACTCCCGGCTGCCGCTTCCTGATCGAGGTACACGGGGTTCTGGTCGTCCAACGCGGCCACCCAATGCCGAATCATCGGCAGGTTGACCGGGTCGGGTGCAACTGCCGCCGCGCCCATTGGCTTGCCGACGTACTTCTCGAGTCGTTCTCTCAGTTCGTCCATTTCGGTTTCGGTCATCGTCCATTCGAGGGGTCAAGGGTGCCGCGATCGATCGCGATCGTCGGCGAATGAGTGTGCTAGTCGAGCGCGAAGCCCAGGCCGCGAAGGGCGAAGCTCGCGAGCGAGGCGGCCGACTCTTCGATCGGAGGCGGTGCGTCGAGCCGGCTCCGAGCGCTCATCGCGCCCACGAGGAGCGTGCCCAGGCTGTCCCGCTCCGCTGGCCCGACCGGCTGCCGGAGTTCGCCTCGCCCGAGACCGTCGTCGAGGATCCGGTCCATTTCGTCGTTGAAGTTCTTGAGCACCAGCGCGAACTCCGTGCTGCCCGGCCCTTCCTGGGCTGTGGCCTCGTAGAGGGGGATCGGGAACGCGATCGCCCGGAAGAACTCGCGGTTCCGGTCGACTCGTGACAGACAGATTTCGAAGAAGGCCGCGAGCTGCTGCTCCATTCCGCTGGCGCGGTCGATGCGTCGGGCCAGCGACTCGGCGAGATCCTCGCGTTGGGCGGCGAAGCATCCCTTCAGGATCTCGTCCTTCGACGGGAAATACTCGTAGATGGTGCTGCGGCTGAGACCGGCGCGCTTGGCGATCTGGTCGACCGAGGATCGGTCGTAACCGCTTTCGCTGATCACTTCGCTCGCGGCTTTCAGGATCTGGGTGCGGCGGTAGGTCTGGAGCAGTTCGAGGGGCGCCTTCGACACGCGACGTGGCCCCCTCCCTTGCAACAGCCTCCAGCAGATGGGCGAACTGCTGCAGGTGGACGGATCGGATGGTTGCCCGGCGAATCGGACAAGCGTACGATACTTCAGACTCTCGTCCGATTCAATCGCCCGAAGGCTGGAGTCCGAGAGGAGAGGGAATGACCCGCGAGACACGTCGGTAGCCTGGGTGGAGGGTCTGAAGGACATCCGGGTGATCGACCTCGCAAGCGGCATCGCCGGCTCGTACGTCGGCAAGATGTTTGCCGACGCGGGCGCGGACGTGATCAAGGTCGAACCGCCCGACGGGGATGCGCTGCGCCGGTGGACAGCCTCCAGCGCCGAGCTCGGGGACGAGGACGGTGGGCTATTCCGCTACCTGCACGCCTCGAAACGCGGTGTGATCGGCCGTCTCGACGACGACCCCTCGCAAGAGTTCGAAGCGCTGCTCACAGGTGCCGAACTCCTGATCGAGGATCTCCCGCCGGGCGCCTACGATCGGAACGCTCTTTGCGGGCGCCATCCGGCGCTCGTCGTCCTCTCGATCACGCCCTTCGGGCTGACGGGACCTTTGGCCGGCCGACCTTCCACTGACTTCACGATCCAGGCAGAGAGCGGCTCACTCGGAGCGAGGGGGCGTCCTGGTGCGGAGCCCTACCAGGCGGGTGGGCGCGTGTCCGAGTGGACCGGTGGCTGCTTCGCTGCGGTGGCGGCGCTTGCCGCCGTGCGGAATAGCCTGGCGACCGGCCACGGTGAGCACATCGACTTCTCTCTGCACGAAGCGACTGCGCTGGTGACCAACTGCTACCTCGACTTGATGTGGGGCATTCTCGGACGCCCGCCTGTCGTCGGTTCGCTGCCGAACATGGAAACGCCCTCCATCGAACCCACCCGGGATGGCTTCGTCGGCTTCACCACCTACTCGGCGCAGCAGATGTCCGACTTCCTGCTGATGATCGAACGGCCGGATCTGCGCGAATCCGGCGAGTTCGATGCGTTCGTGCAACGTCTCTCACGGCTGGAGGACTGGGAGGAGATCGTCCACGCCTACACCCACACGCACGACAGCGAGGAGATCATCAAACTCGCACAGATGCTTCGCATCCCCGTCGCTCCGATCTGCAATGGTCAGACCGTTCTCGAGCACGAACAGATGCGGGCGCGCGGCGTCTTCATCGAGGATCCGTCCGGTGGATTCCGCCGACCCCGTCTGCCCTATCGGATCGACGGGCAGCCCCCCGAGCCTCCGCGACCCGCGCCCGCCCTGGGTGAACACCAGGGTCGTATCGAGCCCCGCGAAGCCAAGCCGGCGCCCGAGTCCGGCAAGAGGCGTCTGCCCCTGCAGGGCCTCCGGATCCTCGATACGACGACCTGGTGGGCGGGTCCGATCGCCACGCAGATGATGGCCACGCTCGGGGCCGACGTCATCCACGTCGAGTCCGTTCAGCGCATGGACGGCGCCCGTGCGGTGGGCGGAACCTTCGCCGCACAGCACGAGAACTGGTGGGAGTGCAGCTTCGTCTTCCTCTCCGCGAACTCGAACAAGCGCGGTCTGGCGCTCGACATCTCCCAGCCGAAGGGCATGGCGATCTTCGAGTCGCTGGTCGCCGAAGCGGACGTACTGATCGAGAACTTCAGCCCCCGGGTGATGGATGGCTTCGATATCAGCTGGGAGAAGGTGCAGGCGCTGAATCCGCGCTGCCACTACGTCCGCATGCCGGCCTTTGGTCTCGACGGGCCTTGGCGCGAGTTCGTGGGCTTTGCGGCGACCATGGAGCAGATGGCTGGACTCTCCTGGCTGACGGGCCACGTGGAGGACCAACCGCGCATCCAGCGCGGTCCATGTGATCCGATTGCGGGCATGCACGCCGCCTTTGCGCTGCTCGTCGCGATGGCCGAGTGCGACCGTGACCAGCGCGGCCACTTCGTGGAATGCGCGATGCTGGAAGCCGTTCTGAACGTCACCGCCGAGCAGGTGATCGAATACACGGGACACGGGCACCTGATGGAACGCCAGGGGAACCGGAGCCCCGAGACCGCTCCGCAGGGCCTCTACGCCTGCAGGGGGCACGACCCTGCTACGAGCCAGCAATGGCTGGCCCTCTCTGTTGCCACTGAGGCCCAGTGGGCAGCGCTCGTCGATTGGCTCGGTCGTCCGGCCTGGGCGACCGGTGCGGGACCCGAGCTAACGGAGCGACACCGTCATCGGGATGCCCTCGACCGGCGGCTGGCAGAGGTGTTTTCGAGCCTCGATCGCGATCGCTGCGTCGCGGAGCTGATCGCCGTCGGCGTGCCGGCTGCCCCCGTCGTGGATCCTCGCAGCCTGGCCGAGCACCCACAGTTGGTTGCGCGCGGGTTCCACGAGGAGGTTTCGCACCCGATCGTGGGTACCCAGGCGACGATGGCGGTGCCCTTCCGCTTTGCGAGTATCGAGAGCTGGCTGCAATGCGCGGCGCCGGTGCTCGGCCAACACAATGCCGAGATCCTGCGCGAGCTCGGCCATGATGACGCACAGATCGAAGCGCTCAGAGCAGAGAAGGTGATTGGCGAATGGCCGCAGGGCGTCTGAGCGTGCCTCACCCTCGAATGACTGGCAGCCACGGAGAAAGACCATGTACATCGGATACAGTGAAGAGCAGGAGGCGTTGCGCAAAGAGCTGCGCGCCTACTACGACAAGCTCCTGACCCCGGAGGTCCGGGCTGAGCTGGCGGAAGAGCACGGCTTCGGATCGCGGACCAAGGCGATTCGCAAGCAGATGGCCAGGGATGGATGGCTGTGTTTCGGCTGGCCCGAACAATACGGCGGACGCGGTCGCGGCGAGATCGATCATTTCATCTTCTTCGACGAATCGATGCGCTGTGGTGCACCGATCCCGATGCTCTCGACCAATACGGTGGGCCCCACCCTGATGGCCTTCGGGACCGAGGAGCAGAAGCAATTCTATCTGCCGAAGATCGCGGCCGGCGAGGTGGAGTTCTGCATCGGCTACTCGGAACCGGGGGCGGGTACGGACCTTGCGTCGCTGCAGTGCCGTGCCGAGCTCGATGGTGACGAGTATCTGATCAACGGGCAGAAGACCTGGACCAGTCTCGCGGGGGGTGCAGACTACTGCTGGCTCGCCGTGCGAACCGACCCCGAGGCTCCCAAGCACGCGGGCATCTCGATGATCATCGTGGACCTCAAGAACACCGAAGGCATCGAGATCCAACCTCTCGATCTGCTCTCCGAGCACAACATCAATCAGGTCTTCTTCGAGAACGCCAGGGTCCCGGCGAAGAACATCGTCGGCGGCCTCAACAGGGGCTGGAAGTTGATCACCAATCAGCTCAACCACGAGCGCGTGACGATCTGCTCCACCGGCATGATCGAGGGCTGCTACGACAGCGTCGTCGCCTACGCGCGTGAGACCGAGCTGCCCGACGGGCGTCGATTGATCGACGAGGATTGGGTGCAGCTCAACCTGGCGAAGGTCTACAAGGGCATCTCGTTCCTGCGGCTGATCAACTGGAAGGTGGCCTGGTCGGCCGAGCAAGGCACGCTGTCCGCAGCGGATGCCTCGTCGACGAAGGTCTTCGGCACGGAGTTCTTCATGGATGCGCTTCGGCTGATGATGGAGGTGCTGGAGCAGCCGGGCTACCTGGTCCGGGGCTCGGCGCACGCCGTCGCCAAGGGCAGTTGCGAGACCTACTACCGCGCGTTGGTGATCCTCACCTTCGGCGGCGGGACCAACGAAATCCAGCGCGACCTGATCGGATTGTTCGGATTGGGTCTTCCTCGGATTCCCAGGCACTAGCGAGAGCGTGGAGACAACAGACGATGGACTTCCGATACAGCGACGACCAGGCGGCGGTGATCGAGCTCGCACGCCAGATTCTCGAGGACCACTGCAGCCAGGAGGCCCTTCAGGCCACTGAGCGGAGCGGCGGCCCACGTTTCGATCCTGGGCTCTGGGACAAGCTCGTGGAGGCGGGCCTGGTGGGAGTGGTCGTGCCCGAAGAGTTCGGCGGGGCGGGGCTCGGCTTCCTCGAGATCACCGGGATCCTGGAGGAGGTCGGCCGGAGCGTCGCGCCGGTGCCGTTGCTCGAGAGCAGCGTGCTCGGAGCGATGCCCCTGGTGCAGTTCGGCAATGACGCCCAGAAGGAAGCATGGCTTCCGGGCATCGCCCGGGGCGAGACGATCGTGACCAGTGCACTGGTGGAGCCCTTCCGTGAGATCGACGAGCCGGGCACCACGGCTCGGGCCGAGGGCGATGGCTGGGTGCTGGAGGGCGAGAAGATCTGCGTTCCGGCCGGCCCACTCGCGGATGCGATCCTGGTCCCGGCGCGTCTGGGAGACGACGTGGCAGTGTTCCTGGTCAGGGCCGGGGTTTCGGGACTCACGCGAGAAGACCTGAAGACGACCTCGGCTCAGCCGGAATCCGCCTTCGCGCTTACCGGCGTACGGGTAGGAGGGGACGCTCTGCTGGGCGACGCGTCGCAGGGTCGTGAGATCGTGCGCTGGATCGCTCTAAGAGCGACGGCGGCGCTCTCAGCGTTGGCCGCGGGGGTCTGCCGGGAAGCGTTGCGGCTGACCGCCGAGTACACCAAGACGCGCAAGCAGTTCGATCAGCCGATCGCCACCTTTCAAGCGGTTGGGCAACGCGCTGCCGACGCGTTCATCGACACCGAGGCCGTGCGGCTCACCTCCCTCCAGGCGGCCTGGCGGATTCACGAGGGCAAGAGCGCGGCGGCAGAGACGGCCGTCGCCAAGGCTTGGGCCGCGGACGGCGGTGCACGGATCGTTCGGGCTGCTGTCCACCTCCACGGTGGCGTCGGCGTCGACCGTGAGTACCCGTTGCATCGCTACTACCTCTACGCCCGACACATCGAACTCACCCTTGGCGGTGAGAGCCAACAGCTACGCCGCCTGGGCAAGCTGATCGCCGCGGACGCTGCCTGATCGGCCCACCCATCCGCCTGTCTGCCTTGAAGGTTTAACGCTGTTAGCTATCTTGAACGGCGTTCAACCCGCGCCCCCGGACCCCGAATCCCCATCCAGCATGAGTGCCCAGACCCAACAAGAGCGCCGGCGCGAGCGTCGCGCCGAAGCGCGGCATGCGATCCTGGACGCCAGTGAGGCCCTGCTTTCGGAAGGGGGACAGGATGCCTTCTCCATCCGTCGCCTGGTCGAGCGTTGTGGCTACACGGCCCCCACGATCTATCAGCACTTCGGGGACAAGGATGGTCTGCTGGATGCGCTCCTCGCTCAGGGCTTCGAGCAGCTCCTGGAACAATTCGATCGTGCACCGCAAAGTGGGGATCTGATCGAAGATCTGACCCGGCTGGCGCAGATCTTCGTGCGCTACGGCATCCGTCATCCGAACCACTATCAGCTGCACTTCCTTCCGCGGGGCCAGGACTGGCAACCCCCGGAAGTGATCGACGAGGCCCGTACCCGCTTCGAGCAGATCTGGGGGCGGCTCTGGGAGGAAGGCCGGTTGCGCACCGGGAATCCGCAGAGCGCCGCACAGGCACTCTGGGCGCTGTGTCATGGGCTGATTTCCGGTCGCATCCATCGACCGGACCGACCCTGGTCGAAGACTCTTGATGAGGACGCCATCGGCGCGTTGCTGCGCGGGCTGGTCGAGCCCGTCCGAGGCAAGGTCAGCCGCAGAGGGAAGAGGGAATCGAAATGCTAGGTCTCGCAAATCCGAGATGGGTCGGGTGTCTCGCGCTCGCGGCCCTTGCGTGCTCCGATGCACCGCAAGACATCAACATTACGGCTCGTCCCGTGGTCGTGCAGGAGGTGGAACTCGTGACGCTCGAGGAGCAGATCGAAGCCACGGGCGAGCTCCTGGCCAAGGATTCGGCGACTCTTGCATCCGAGGTGGCCGGACGGATTACCGAGCTCCAGATCGACGAAGGCGACAGGGTCGAAGAGGGCGATCTGCTGCTCTCGATCGATCCGCAGAAGCGCGAACTCGAGTTGGCCGATGCTCGCGCGCGTCTCGCCGAAGCCGTGGCGAATCTGGAGGAGCAGCAGCGCGAGCTGGTCCGAAGGCAGCAGCTCTTCGATCGCAAGATCGCGTCCAGTCAGGCATTGGACAAGGCGAAGACGGCCCTTTCCCTGGCCCGTTCCCGCAGGCAGGCGGCAGGAGCACGGGTTGGCGTCGCGGCTCGGGCGGTAGAAGACAGCCAGGTGCGCGCGCCATTCTCAGGGCTGATCGCCTCCCGGGAGGTTTCCAGGGGAGAGTACGTGCGGGTCGGGCAAGAGCTCTTCGACCTGGTCGCGCTCGATCCGATCGAGGTCGAATTCAGTGTCGCAGAGCGGGATTCAGCACGCGTGCGGCTCGGGATGAAGGTCGCCGTTCGTGTTTCTCCGTATCCGGAGGAGATCTTCACGGGTGAGGTCTCGGTCATCTCTCCGCGGATCGATCGACGAACGCGGACGTTGCGGGTGAAGGCGCGGATTTCGAATGGCGATGGGCGCCTGCGGCCCGGTCTGTTTGCGCGAGCGGATCTCGGCGTAGCGACACGCGAGAAGGCGTTGGTCGTGCCGCAGCAAGCCGTGCTGCTGCGGGCCGAAGGCCAGATCGTCTACACGGTGGACGCGGAGAATCGGGTGCATCGGGTGGCCGTCGAGGCAGGAATTCATCTGGGGGGGCAGATCGAGATCATCTCTGGGCTGGGCGTCGGGGATGTGATCGTGGTTCGTGGCCACGCAGCGCTCTCCGATGACATGCTCGTCTCGCGACGGAATCCGGATGGAAGTGAAGAGCGGAGTGAGATGAACGTGGCGGCCGACGCACCTGACATGGCGGCGGGCAGTGCCGCGCCTTCGAAGGCCTTGCGTTGAACTGGATCGATCTCTTCATCCGGCGACCCATCCTCACGTGGATGGTGTCGCTCTCGCTGATCGTGTTCGGTGTGCTTGGCTTCGTGCGCCTCGGCGTCAACGCCTACCCGGACATGGAGTTCCCCGTCGTGGGCGTGACCGGGCTCCTGGAGGGTGCGAGCCCCGAGGTGATGGAGGAGGACGTCACGGACCCGCTCGAGGAGCATCTGAACACGATCGAAGGCGTTCGGAGGCTTTCGTCCCAATCCAGGCAGGGGCGGACTTCGATCTCGGTCGAGTTCGTGCTCGGCACGGATCTCGATGCAGCCACCCAGGACGTGCGCGATCGGGTGGAACGGGCTCGCTTCGATCTGCCCGAGGAGATGGAACCACCCGTCGTCAGCAAGTTCGATTTCGGCGGCTTTCCGATCATGTGGGTGCCGCTTCTCAGCCCGCGCCCCCAGAGCGAGGCCAGCGAGTTCGTCAAGCATCAGGTCAAACCCCTCGTCGAGACGATCACCGGCGTCGCCGGGATCGAGGTCTTCGGAGAGCTGAATCGCGAGATTCGTATCTGGCTGGATGGCAACGCATTGCGCGCCCGCGGTCTTGCGGCAACCGACGTGATCACGAGTCTTCGGCGCGAGCATATCGAGCGGCCCGGCGGTGTGGTCGAAGGTGGCATGGTCGAGTTCTCCGTGAAGACCGATGCCGAATACCGGACGGTCGATGAACTCGCGGACATGGTGCTTGCCTTCGAGAACGGGGCTCCGATTCGCCTCCGGGATGTGGCCCGTGTGGAAGATGGCGTCGAGGACCAACGCTACTACTCGCGCTACGACGGTGGGCCGGCAGTCGGAATCGGAGTGGTGAAGACCTCCGACGGAAATACGGTTGCCGTGGCCGATGAGGTTCGCCGTCGGCTCGCGAAGATCCAGGAGACGTTGCCGGAGGACATGCGCTTCAAGGAAGGGGACGGAGTCGCGGATTTCTCCCGTTCGGTCCGCGAATCCGTGGAGGAGGCGATCTTCAGCCTCTGGTTCGGTGCACTGCTCGCGACGCTGACAGTCTTCGTATTCCTTCGCCGCTTCCGTCCGACTCTGGTGGTGGCGTTGGCGATCCCGTTTTCACTGATCACGACCTTCAGCGTGATGTGGATGCTCGACTACACGCTCAACTCGATGACGTTGTTGGCTCTCACGCTGGCGGTGGGCGTGGTCATCGACGACGCCATCGTGGTGCTCGAGAACATCGAGCGCCATAGGGATCTTGGCGAGGAGCCACATGTCGCTGCGTCGAAGGGTGCTCGCGAGGTGGCGTTTGCCGCGACTGCCGCAACCGTCTCCATCGCCGTGGTGTTCCTTCCGGTGATCTTCGTGGATGGACTAGTCGGAAATTTCCTGGGCGAATTCGGCGCGACGGTGGCCGCCGCCGTGATGATCTCGCTTTTCGTTGCGCTGACCTTGACACCCATGCTTGCAGCACGCATTCCGCCACCCAAGAAGAGAGCCCACGGCAGCATCTACGACACCTTCGAACGTTGGTTGGATGCGCTGGAACGCGGCTACCGGAAGATGCTCGGCTGGTCGGTCGAGCACAGGGCGGTCACGCTCCTGGTGGCAACTCTCACGTTCTTTGCCGCCTTCGGTCTGGCGGGTCAGCTCGGAGCCGAGTTCTTTCCGTCTTCGGACGAAGGGCGCATGTTCATCACCATCGAGACACCGCCCGGGACGAGCCCGGAAGGAACCCTGGAGATGCTGAAACGCGCCGAGGATTGGGTGCTCAGCCAGCCGGAGGTTGCTGGTGCGTTCGCTGGTGCTGGTACCGGGGGATCGAGCAGCGGCTCGGATCCCACCCGGGGCATCATGTTCGTCATGTTCAAGAATCGAGCTGAGCGGGAACGCAGCGCTCAGGAGATCGTTCGTGAGGCGCGGGAGGTTCTCTCTGAAATCCCAGGAATGAAGGTTCGCGTGAGCGATATGTCTGGTTTCGGCGGCAGCTCCGACAGCAGCGATATGGAGGTGGAGCTTCAGGGCAACGTCGAACTCTCGACCCTCGACCAACTGGGGGAGAAGCTGATCGATGAACTCCGTGCGCGCGGTGGCTACGTGGGTCTCAACAAGAGCTTGAAGCTGGGCAGTCCTGAGGTCCGGGTCATTCCAGACCGTGAGAAGGCTGCATCGCTCGGTGTCGATGCCGACCAGCTGGCATCCACCGTGCAGGCGATGATAGGTGGCCTTCGCGTCGGGACGTTCAAGGAGGCGGGGAACCGTTACGACATTCGCATGCGCCTCGAGCAGGAGGATCGCGACGATCCGCAGTCGATTCTCGGCCTCTACGTCCGTACACGGACAGGGGATGTGATCGAGCTTCGAAACCTCGTGAAGATCGAGAAGACCGCAGCTCCATCGACGATCACCCGGACGAATCGTCAGCGAAGCGTGAAGATCTCGGCGAATCTGGAGGGCAAGGACCTGGGGAAGGCTCTGGCCGAGGCCCACGCGATCGCCGCTGACATCCTTCCCGAAGATGTGAGGCTCATCGCTTCGGGTGGTTCCGAGGAGTTCCTTGCTTCGTTCCAGGAGTTGGGTTTTGCGATGGTGCTGGCCATCCTCGTCATCTACATGATCCTGGCCGCTCAGTTCGAGAGCCTGGTCCACCCGCTGACGGTCATGTTCGCCCTGCCTCTGGCCATGGTCGGCGCTTACGGGGGGCTCTTCCTCAGGGGGATGACGCTGAACATCTTCTCGATGATCGGCATCATCCTGCTCTTCGGGCTCGCGACGAAGAATTCCATCCTGTTGGTGGACTACGCCAACCAGTTGCGCGAACAGGGCATGGACAAGGTTACAGCGATGACGACCGCCGCGCCGATTCGCATGCGGCCCGTGCTGATGACCGCACTTTCGATGATCTTTGGTGTGGCTCCCGCTGCACTCGGCATTGGCCCCGGCTCCGAGAGCCGTGCGCCGATGGCCGTGGCCACGGGTGCAGGAATGATCTCGTCGACTGCGCTCACGCTGCTGATCGTGCCTGTTTTCTACCTGGTGCTCGATGACGGTCTCGAGTGGCTGCGGGCCAAGCTCCACCGCAAGCCCAAGGCTCCCCTACCCCCAGTGACCGTATAGGCCTATTCGCTAGAATCGCCCGCCATTCCTTTTGCACGCCTCGAAGCAGGAGAAACCCATGCGCAACCCCCGAAACATCGGCAGGCCCCTCGCCATCGGTGCACCCACGCCCTGGATCGATATTCCGGCGCGTCCCTCGCGGATGATCCACTTCTTCGATCCCTCGAATCCGCGCATGGCCGTGAAGGTGCCGGACATCGCCAAGAAGGTGGACATCATCCTCGCCAACCTCGAGGACGCGATCGACGTGAAGAACAAGGAGGCCGCTCGCGAGGGTCTGTGCAAGATCGCGCGGGATACGGATTTCGGGACGACCCAGTTCTGGTCGCGGGTGAACAGCCTCGACAGCCCTTGGTTCCTGGACGACATGTTGCAAATCGTTGCTGAGGCCGGCGACAAACTCGACGTGGTGATGATCCCCAAGGTCGAAGGCCCCTGGGACATCCACTACGTGGATCAGCTGCTCGCGCAGCTCGAAGCCAAGCATTCACTCGAGCGGCCGATCCTCGTACACGCCATTCTCGAGACCGCCCAGGGCGTAGCCAATGTCGAGGAGATCGCCCTCGCGAGCCCGCGAATGCAAGGCATGAGTCTGGGGCCGGCGGACCTGGCGGCGAGCCGCCGTATGAAGACGACGCGCGTCGGTGGCGGCCATCCAGGCTACCTGGTGCGTGAGGATCCGAAGGAAGACGAGAACGCTCCGCGGGCCGTCGCCCAGCAGGATCTCTGGCACTACACGCTGGCACGCATGGTCGATGCCTGTGCGGCTACCGGCATCCTGCCGTTCTACGGCCCCTTCGGTGACATCGCCGATTCCCTCGCCTGCGAAGACCAGTTCCGCAACGCATTCCTGATGGGTTGCGTCGGTGCCTGGTCGCTCCACCCGAAGCAGATCGACATCGCTCGCAACGTCTTCAGTCCGCCGCCGGACGAAGTGGCCTGGGCAGTGAAGGTGATCGACGAAATGGGTGACGGCTCTGGCACCGTGATGATCGACGGCAAGATGCAGGACGACGCCACCGTCAAGCAATGCAAGGTGATGGTCGAGCTCGCCAAACTCATCGCCGCCCGCGATCCCGAGATGGCCAAAGCCTACTCCCTGTAAACGCAACAGAGGAGCGTCTCCTCCGCTGCGTCTAGGGAGCCCTTCGATAGTGGTAGGGGTAGCGGAGCTCGAAGCCTGCTCTCTGATAGAGGGATTGCGCAGGCGCGTTGTCCTGCTCGACCTGGAGGTAGAGGTGGCGAGCGCCTCGGCTGGTTGCCCAGCGAGCGAGCGCGACGAGTACGGACCGGCCGAGTCCCTGGCCTCGTGCGATTTCCTGTGTGCGCATTGCGAAGATGCCGGCCCAGGGTGGAGCGGCGACGACCATTCCCGTCGCAGCGATCTCGTCTCCCTCGCCGGCCCAGCCGAAACCTGCTCGACCTCCCAACTTCTCGAGCATCGCGAGGAAGATGTCGGCCTGGGTTCCGGAATAGCGCCCACGGTGGGTCGCCAGATCGATCCAGGCGGGTGAGGGCTGGTCATCACAACCGGTGTGCAGTGCGGTGCGGATGGGTAGCTCGGCAACCGGCAAGGCTTCGGCGGATTGGACGTGAACCGGTGACACCCTCTGGTAGCCACGCGTTTCGAGTCTGCTGTCGAGGCTTCCCGGTTGGGCGAGAGGCGTGAGCTGGAACAGGGCAGGGCACCCGCGCTCACGGTAGAAACCCTCTGCCGCATCCAGGTTTTCGTCGATTTCGCGGACGTCCGGACACTCCGGGCCTCCTGGCCAGACCGAATTGCCCCTGTTCGTCACCCCATGGTTGAAGCGTAGACGCCAGCTACCGAGTTCCTGGACCTCCGCTGCGGGCCAGGCATCGAAAGCCGCACGCTCGATCGCTCCCATCTCTGCATTCATGGGGCAATCGTACACGCAGCCGTTGATCGGAACTCTTCTATCGGTCGAAGTCTGCGTCCGAGCGTTCCACGTGCTCTCTTGCCTCACCACTCAGCGAGGTGATCGCGTCAACGACCCTGTCGAGGCCGGATTCGGCACTGGGCTGCCCGGGCATCAGGAACCACAGGACGCCGTAGAGGCCGACGGTCAGGATCACCGACGGGCCCAGCAGGCCGCCGAGCAGGAAACCCGCACGTACGAGCGTGATGGGGATGTCGAATTCGGCCGCCAGCCCCGCGCAGACTCCGGCAATCCGGCCCTCGGGGTGGCCCCGATGCCATTCGGTCAAGGCCTTCGGTCGGTCTTCCAGATCGATGCGATTCATCGGCATTTCTTCTCCCAGGCGCGCAACTAGATACGGCTCAGCGCCTTGATGGGTTCACGGCTGTCGGCGCCCCCTCGGGGCTTCTCTTTCGATTCTGGTGGGGGTTGGTGCCCCCAATCACTTTTTTGGGTCCCTGCCTTTCCGATCAACATCGAGAATTGAATGAGGGAAATAGTCATGGGACGCACACTGCGCTTTTTCGGCCTGGCCCTGCTGTTGGCCACGAGTACGATCGCAACCGGCTGCAACCTCCGAGCCCTGCACATCGAGATCCCCGATTTCGAGGATAGCCAAGTCGTTGGACTGACCATCTGGAGAGTTGATGCGGGGCAGCCCGAGGATGTGGCTGCCATCACCTTCGGGTCGTTCTCGACCTACGATCTCGGGACTGGGATCGTGGAAGTGATCGAGTACAACGTGACCCAGATCGACGGGACGGAGCTCACCCTGTTCACCGAGGTGACTCGCGACGCTTCGAAGCCAGGTGGGATCGAGGTCCACTTGCTGTTCCCCAAAGGCACGTCTTCCGGGTTCTTCAAGGTGAGCACCTTCAACGCCATCGGTTCGTCGCCGCTCTCGGAGGAGCAGACCTACCTGCTCTAGGACGACGGTCGTGGAGCGCGGATCAGCCCTTCTTGAGCCACAGAAGCGATGCGGTGCCCCTCGCGGTCGTACATCCCGCCGAATACCAGGCCGCGAGCCGCATGAGCTACGGGGCTCTCCGAAGCGTAGAGCACCCAGTCGTCGAAACGCGGTTCCCGGTGGATCCACATCGCGTGGTCGAGGCTCGCCACCATGCGCTTCCCCCAGCACAGGCCGTGGGGGCGCGAGGCCGTGGAGATCAGCGTGCGGTCGCTCGCGTAGACGAGCAGTGCCGTGTGGATGCGCGGGTCTTCGGGCACGGTGCCAGTCGGACGGAACCAGATGCGCTTGCGAGGTTCCTGGGGAGCCCCATCCGGATCGTCCGGGTCGCAGACGCGTACCTCGATCGGCTGGTGACGTACAGCGTCCGGCTTGCCCAGCATGCGGGCCCGCAGCTCTTCCCAATCGGGTAGGCCCTCGGGGCCGGGCGCTTCCGGCGGTGGCGTCTGGTGAGAGATGCCCTCCTCGGGTCTTGCGAAGCTCGTGGACAGATTGAAGATGGCCTCGCCCGCTTGATAGGCGACTACCCGTCGGGTGGTGAAGGAGCCACCGTCGCGAATCCGGTGAACGACGAAGCGGATCGGCGTTTCATGCCGACCCGGTCGCAAGAAATACGCATGCAGGGAATGCAGCGACCGATTCTCGACGGTTTCCATCGCCGCGACGGCAGCCTGGGCAGCTACGAGCCCACCAAAGAGTCGTCCCTCCCCGCGAGGCGTGCCACCGACGAATAGATCCCGATCCAGGGTCTCGAGCTTCAGCAGCTCGAGCAGCCGGTCGAACGCAGCCGCTCCCTTCATTCCCGGGGCTCGCGATCTACGACGACGGTCAGGCCGCGAACCTCGAGCACGCGGATGGCCCCTCCCTCGGCGATCGGCGGGCAACCCTCTGTGACGCGGGCGCGCCACAGCTCGGAACCTATGCGCACGTAGCCCTCCGGCCCGAGTTCTTCGGTTGCCACTCCACGGCAATCGCGCACGTCACGCGGTGTTCGCCCGTCGCCAGGCTCGTAGGCCTTGCGCACGAAGCGGAACATCACCGCGTCCTTCACCATCCACAACCCAACCGCCGTGAGCGCCACGTTCAAAGGCAGCTCCATCCACTCGACCGCAGCTGTCGCACCCAGAGAGAACACGGCCAATCCCGGAAGTTGAAAGGCGATATAGCGAAGCAGCACCCTGTGTGTGGCGGCGCCGGGTTCTCCATTGGAAGGCATCGTCGCCTACTTCAGGCCGCGACGAATCATCTCTTCGGCGATCTGGATCGCGTTCGTCGCTGCGCCCTTGCGGAGGTTGTCCGAAACCTGCCACAGCCAGAGCCGATCGCTTGCCAGGTCCTTGCGCACACGTCCGACGAGCACTTCGTCGCGGCCACTTACATCCATGGCCGTCGGGAAGACGTTTTCCGAAGGATCGTCCATCACCTCGACTCCGGGGAAGGCCGAGAGAACCTCACGGGCACGCTCCGGAGAGATCGTTCGCTCGGTTTCGACCAACAGGGTCGCCGAGTGGCCGATCGGCACGGGTACCCGCACGCAGGTCATGGACACATCCATCTGGGGCGCGCTCATGATCTTTCGAGTCTCGTTCAGCAGCTTGATCTCTTCGGTGGAATAGCCGTCCTCGCGAAAGCTCTCGCAGAGGGGAAGGGCATTGTCGGCGATCGGTATGGGATAGAAGTCCGGGGTCGGTGCTTCGCCGCGATCGATCTCCGCCTTCTGGCGCGTCAGCTCTTCGATGCCCGGCTTGCCCGACCCGCTGACCGCCTGCAAGGTGGTGACGACGACCGATTTCACTCCGGCCTCCCGGTGGAGGGGCTCGAGTGCCATGACGAACCCGATGGTCGTGCAGTTGGGGCATGCGACGATGCCCTTGTGCTTTTCCAGCGCGTCCGGGTTGATCTCCGGTACCACCAGCGGAACCTCATCGTTCAGACGCCAGGTATTCGACTTGTCGATCGCAATGCCACCGCGTTTTGCGACCTCGGGAGCCAGTGTCTTCGAAAGGCTCCCGGTCGCTGCGAAGAATGCGAAATCGACGCCGTCGAAGGCTTCCGGCCGGGCCTCCTGGACGACCACGTCTCGGCCAGCAAACGCGACAGTCCTTCCGGCGGAGCGTTCGCTCGCCAGCGCCCGCAGTTCGCCCACCGGAAAGTCGCGTTCGGCCAGGAGCCGTAGAACGACCTCCCCGACGGCTCCGGTGGCCCCGACGACTGCGACGGTGCGCGGATCGTTCGAAGGGCGGTTTGCCATGGGTCCCTCCAGGGGTGTTTCAGTGGAGTCCCAGTGGCGCGTCCATCGTGCCGGGGCCGGGAGCCGGAATCACCAAGGATCCAGGACGTTGCGGGGATGTCAACCGATCTCGAACTGCAGCACCAGACGCTCAGCCCCTTCCATCACCCGGGAAGCCCGCTCGATCGGCGCGACTCTTCCAGTACCGGCGGGCCCAGAAGGGCCGCCGGTCCGACATGCTGGCAGCCAATGCGCGGTCGGTCCAATTTTCAAGCAGCCGGTCACCTTCGGCAAAGGCCTTTTCCGGGTTCGGAGGCTCCCCCAGCCAACCCGCTTCGATGTGGTCGCGTTCCTGGACGATCGCGCTCATCAGGCCTTCCGGGTCCCGCATCAACTGCCGGTGCAGGCGTTCGTGTCGCCACCAGAGTGTCGTCGGATCGTATTGGTCCGTGGGTTCCGGGCCCAGGTCGAGGGGTTCGTCCACCGCGATTGGCTTGAACAGCGATGTGCAGGGCGCTGCGGTAGCGGTGACCCAGTGGGAAACCCGATCCGGGGAGAGTTCGGCGACCCAAGAACCCGTCGTTTGTGAGTTCACTACGAGGCCCCCTGCATGGACACACGGTGCACCCATTCCGCCATTGAATTTCGCGTATTGCGGCCCGATGTGGTGGCTCCCGTGGTCTCGCAGGAGCGCCATCATGTCGGCAGGGGTCTTGGCAACGGCGGCGCGTGCTTCGGTGCAAGCGCGCCGCGCTCGCGCGCTGGCCGCCTTCGTCCGAAGACCATCCATGTATCGGTTTGCGAAGGGCTCGATCGTGAGTCCGTTCGAGATGCTTCTCGCACCTACGACCCGCTCGCTGGTCCATTCCTGGCCGGCGGTCTCGAGCACGAACGCGCAGCGAGGATCCGCGATGATGTAGCTGTTGTGGTACGAGAAGGAGCGGTCTTCATGTCCGCAGCCTCCGCCCTGGCCGTGCTCTGCGAGCAGTTGGGTGATCACGGCGAGGGCCTGCTCGGCGCTCGATGCGCGCTCGAGCCCCAGTCGAAGCAGATCCATCCCCGTCAGGCTGGCCGGTCCGAGGGGCTGATTGGTGAATACGGCCTCGTTGCCGATCACCACGCCATGCTCGTTTGCGCCGATCTCGGCGCCCCACATCCAGAAGGGCCGCGAGAGCAGCACCGCATGAGTTCGCCGGGCTTGGGGAATCCGGATCCAGGTGCAGCGCAACGGCGAGCCGGCCCGGTGCTCGCGGGCCGGCTGCCACTCCAAGAGCTGGGCTTCGTTCGGATCGCGGTCCGAGTTCTTCGCGAACAGCACGCGATCCGGAAGCACTCGGACAGCGGTATCACACATGGTGGTCGAGGGTAGCGCGTCCAAGTTCTCGCTTGCTTTGGCCTGGGCACCCGACTATGGTGCATTTTCAACTGCCGGAGGTGTACCCACAGACCATGAGTCAGATCATGAGGCAGACCCGGAGCCAGCAAATCCGGGAACGCGATGCGGTCGTCACGGCCGCTGGTGCGTGTTGCGCCCCCGTCATCCTCATCGGTGACGATCGCCTGTCCCTCTTCGGGGTTCCCCGTGGTCCGGCCAAGAAGCACCAGCCCATTCGCAGAATCCCAGCACCCTAGGAATCCGCCGTTTCAAACGGCCTTCCGGGTGCGAGCCCGGAAGGCCGTTTTCGTTTGATCGACCTTCCAGGGCTCGGACCCGGGCAAGAAAGCCCATCCGATGCTCACCCACTCGACCCGAACACCCGTCAATACAGACCGCCAGATCCTCGAGCGCTACACCGATCAGCCCATCTCGATGCCGCGAGCCGTGCGCCAGGCCATCGAGGATGGCTGGGGTGGCGATCCGGTTCAGCTGTATGCGCTGGCCGACCTCGACGGAAGCCTGAAGCTCACCGAATCGTGGGTCGCCCTCGGGCCGCGCCATGTGGCCATTGCCCGTGCCGTCAGCGGCGAGCTCGAAGTGCAGACGTTTGCCCGCGAGGCGATCCACGCGATGCGGCTCGATCCGGGCCTCACCTGCAATACATTGCGCTTTCTCGGTGAGCCCGGGCAGCCGGCGCTCGCCCGGGTGCGTTTTACCCACCGTCAGCGGCGTGCGATGGAAAGTCTGCAGTTCCTGGTCGAACGCGCTCTCGAAGGCTCGCCGGCGGAACTTTCTGCGGATGCTGACGGAGAGTATGTGGACAGCGTTGCCGGGCCCATCCGGGAGGCGCAGGCCCTCGTTGCGGGAAACGATCTGGCCGTCGTCTGGCGCCTGCTGGGCTACCTGCAGCCCTATCGGGGGAAGGTCATCTTCGGCATGGCATCGGCAGCGGTACTGACAGCGCTCTCGCTCGTGCCGCCCTACCTGACGGGCTTCCTCGTCGACGAGGTGATTCGTCCGGTCCAGGATGGGGTGAAGACCCTCGCCGAGGTGGAGCAAGTCGCCTGGACCGCGGTTGGCGCCATCGCCGGAAGCTACTTCCTGCGGCAGCTGGCGGCCTGGGCGCGCCTGCGATGGATGGCCGTACTGGGCGAACACGTGGCGCGGGATCTCCGCACCGAGCTCTACGAGCACCTGCAGAAGCTGTCGCTCTCGTTCTACTCGCGCAAGAAGACCGGCAGCCTGATCACCCGGGTGACTGCGGATACGGACCGGCTCTGGGAGTTCCTGGCGCTCGGGATCGTCGATGTATCGCTCTCGTTGGTGATGTTGGTCGGGCTCTCGGCGGTGCTGATCCACCTGGATTGGAAGCTCGGGTTGATCATGACATTGCCGGTGCCGTTCCTGTGTCTGTGGGTCTACATCCACGGCCATCGAATGAACCGCCTGTTCCTGAGGGCCTGGCGCAAGTGGAGCGCGCTGACGGACATCGTGTCCGACACGGTTCCGGGCATGAAGGTCGTGAAGGCCTTCCATCAGGAGGGCAGGGAGAAGCAGCGTTTCGGTGCTCGCAATCACAACGTGACCGATGAGTTCAATCGAATTCACGAAGTCTGGACGTCGTTCTGGCCGGCATTGATGTTGGCAGTGCGCGGGATGGTCGTGCTCGTCTGGGTGTTCGCTCTGCCGCGGGTGCTGCCGGGCGATTCCGGCCTGGAGGCCACTCTCACTTCGGGGACGTTCATCGCGTTCCTGCTCTACATGACCATGTTCATCCAGCCGATCGAGATCATCGGGCAGATGGCGCGCATCATGAACCGGGCGACCAGCTCGGCCCATCGCATTTTCGAGGTCCTGGATACGGAGCCCCAGGTGGTCGACAAGGGTCGCCCCGTGCGGCTCGAGCCCCTCGAAGGCAAGGTCGAGTTCCAGAACGTGACGTTCGGCTATGACGGCGTGCGCCAGGTGGTACAGGGGATCTCGTTCGCGGTGGAGTCCGGGGAGATGGTCGGTCTCGTCGGCCCGTCCGGCGGTGGGAAGACCACGGTGACGAACCTGCTAGCACGCTTCTACGACGTGACCGGCGGGTGCGTGCTGATCGACGGCATCGACGTGCGGCAGCTCGAAACGGGCAGCTTCCGGCGGCAGCTCGGGATGGTCCTCCAGGATCCGTACCTCTTTCATGGGACGGTGATGGAGAACATCCGTTACGGCTCGCCGGAGGCGAGTGTGGACGATGTGGTCGAGGCCGCCACGACCGCAAACGCTCACGATTTCCTCTGCAAGTTGCCCAGTGGCTACGAGACGATGGTAGGTGAACGCGGGCAGACGCTCTCTGGCGGGGAACGTCAGCGCATCTCGATCGCCCGGGCCATCCTGCACGATCCGCGCATCCTGGTGCTCGACGAGGCGACCAGCTCGGTCGATACCGAGACCGAGTTCAAGATCCAGGAAGCTCTCGAGCGACTGACCTCCGGGCGCACCGTGTTCGCAATCGCGCACAGGCTCTCCACCTTGCGAAGAGCCGATCGCATCTTCGTGATCGAAGACGGGCGGCTCACCGAGAGTGGGACGCCCACCGAACTGCTGGAGAAACCCGACGGGACATTCCGGCACCTCTGGCAGTTGCAGCAGCAACTCCAAGGTCAAGAGAACGAGTGAGAGGACGACCATGACCGATATCCAGAAGAGAGAGAAGAAGGACCTGACACGCGCGCGGCGGGGACGGGCCGTTACCCATCAGGCTCCGCGGCGGCCGATGCCGGGCGTCGAACTCTGGCGCGGCTCCGACGGTCAGCTGTGGGCACGCACTGCCGATCGCACATGCTCGGTGCGCCCGGTGCGCTGCTTCCCCTGGTCGAAACCCACTCGCTTCGTCTCGCTCCGCGATCGCGACGAAGACGAGGTGGCGCTCGTGCGCGATCTCAGCGATCTCCCGTACACGGCGCAGCGGGCGCTCGGGACGGCGCTTCTCGAGGCGGGCTTCGTGTTCGTCGTCGAGGCCGTGCTCGAAGTGGAAGAGGAGATCGAGATCCGCAGATTCCGCGTCCGGACCGCCCAGGGCATGCGGAGCTTCCAGACGCTTCGGGATGAGTGGCCCCGGGGGATGTCAGGGGACGGACTCCTGATCAAGGATGTCGCTGGAGATCTCTACCTGGTGCCGAACCCGGACGGCCTCGACGCGAAGAGCCGGCGGCTTCTGTGGGCGTTCATCGACTAGCAGGGGATATCTCCAGGTTCGGGCTCCCGGTCACGAAACAGCCTGCAGCGGGGTCCCCGGACCCGGTGGATATTGGTCCACTTGTCCGGAGATCCCGAACCGGTCTATCGTCGGGGGCCTGATTCCAGATTCCGTGCGGAGAGAGCCCTGTGCCCTGACGCCGGATCGGCACCAAGAGGAGCCTTGCATGACTGAGATCGAAGACCTCGGCGAGTTCGACGCGATCGTGATCGGTGCGGGATTGGCCGGCCTGATGGCGGGAAACTCACTGGCGGCTTCTGGGCATCGCGTGCTGATGCTCGAGAAACACGGCGTACCTGGTGGATGCACCGTGAACTTCGAGCGCAAAGGCTACCGCTTCGAGGCGTCGAACCACGTGATCAATGGCTGTGCTCCGGGGGGGATGACCTACCGGCTTCTCGAGCGGATCGGCGCACAGGAGCGCGTCGAGTTCATTCATCTCGACGATTTCGGGCGCAGGGTGGACGAGGAGCGCGGCACGGATGTCACGCTTCCCTGGGCTCTGGACGGACACGTCGAGATGCTGATCAAGAACTTTCCCGACGAGCAGGAGGGCATACGCAGCTTCTATGGGAAGTACGGTTCCATGGCCGAGGCCCTGTTGACGGCTCAAGACGCCGGCGAGGACCTGGTTGTCGAGGAATCCAGCAAGCTGGCCGAAGAAGTGGAGCTTTATTCAGGCCTCGGCGGAAGGAAGGCTCCGGAGGTGTTGAGGGAACACGTTTCGGATCCCGATCTGATCGAGCTGATGCTCGCCATCCCGAGCGGTTTCCTGGGCACGAGTTCGAACGAACTCGATGCCAGTCTTGCCATCATGTGCGATCTGGTGTTTCGCGTCGGCGGTGGCCAGGCCTACTATCCGAAGGGTGGCTCGGGGCGGATGACCCAGGTGCTCGCCGAGCTCTTCGAGGAGCGAGGTGGCACGCTGCTTCTCGACCAGGGTGTCAGTGAGATCAGCTTCGACGGGGGCCGTGCCTCGGGCATCGTCTCGCGACGGAGAGCAGGCCGCTCGATCTCGGCGCGGGCGCGTACTGTGATTCACGGGGGGGATGTGACTGCATTTGCGAGCAGACTGTGTCCGCAGGGGACCCTGCCCGACGAGTATGTACGAGGCATCAACCAGCGGCGCCCGAGCATCTCCGCTCTGACTCTCTTCGCGGGTCTCGACCTGGACCTGCCCGCCATGGGCATCACCGACTGCGAGATCTCTCGCAGTTGGAAGGCTGGCGGCGACTCACCATTCTTCGTGAAGGGCGCCGTCAGCGGCGACTACTCGGATCTTCCCTGGGCGGCGGCGACGATCTACAGCAATATCGATCCGACCTGTTGCCCCAAGGGCAAGAGCATCGTGGCTACGATGCTTCTCGCGTCACCGGAGATCTACGAAGAAGCGCTCGGTACGGATCGGCACCGCGGTCGCGCCTACAAGGCCCTGAAGGATCGCCTGCTCCCGCAGCTGATCGAGAAGATGGAGCGGGCTCTCGGTATCCCCGATCTCGAGAAGCACGCCGAGGTGCTGGAGCTGGCGACACCCGTCACGATCGAGCGGTTTACCGAGAATCGCGGCGGTGCCTACGTGGGTTGGCGCTACTCGCCAAACCAGGTGCAGGATTCCATCCCGCAGCGATCACCCGTCGAGAACATCTTTCTGTGTGGCCATTGGGTCCGTCCGGGGGGAGGTGTCAGCAACGCGATGGCCGGCGGACTCAACGCAGCGGAGCTGGCCGCCCAATACCTGGCTCCCTGAAGCGAGGGCTGACAACCGGATCTGTGGCCACGCGCCAACTGATCTCGCAACAAGAACATGGTGGCCATGTCGGAATTTCCTACCTCCTTTACCCTCGAGTATCCCTACACCCGGACCCTCGGCCCCGTGATCGGACCCTTCCTGACCGCACTCCGTGATGGTCGCATCCTGGGTATCCGATGTGGGAGTCGCGTCCTCTGTCCGCCGCTTGAGTTCGACCCGGAAACGGGCGAGACCCTGAGCCCGGACTTCGTCGAAGTCGGGCCCATGGGGTGTGTCGAGTTCTGGACATGGATTGCCGAGCCTTCGCGCAAACATCCTTTCCGGGAACCCTTTGCGTTTGCGCAGGTGAAGCTGGACGGGGCCGACACCGCGATGACCCACGCTGTCAAGGCTTCGGGCCCGGAGGCCATGTCGAACGGCATGCGGGTGAAGGCGCAGTTCCGCGAGGAACGCACCGGTGCAATCAGCGATGTCTATTTCGTGCCCGAAGCCGATGCGCTGGACATGGCCATCGAGCCGGGTGAGGGTGAGGTAGAAATCAGCACGCACCTGATTTCGCTCACGTTCGACGAGAACCTCTACCCGTCCCGCGCTCGCTATGCGCAGGGGCTGCTCGATGGGAAGTTCATTGGGCAGCGTAGCCCCGTGAGTGGCAGTGTCTCCATTCCGGGCAAGGGCTACGACCCAATGGCGCGCGTGCTGATGACCGAGGCTGACGACGTGGAACTCGCTCCCACGGGCACGGCCACCTCCTTTACGGTGATCACGCCGATCCAGTACAAGGGCCAGACGGAGACGGAGCCCTATGTCAGCGCATCGATCTTCCTCGACGGCTCGGACCAACCCCTCACCATGCAGAACATCTACAACATTCCCGTGGACGAGTTCCGAGAGGGAATGCGCCTGCGTGCGATTTTCAAGCCCGTCGCCGAGCGCAACGTCGACAACGTGGACAACAGCTGGATGATCTTCACCACTGGGAACGTGATCGAGCGCTGGGAGCCCACCGGTGAGCCCGACGTTCCCCGTGAAGAATTTCCGGAGCAGATCTAGTGTTGGCCGAAGAGATTGCGATCGTCGCCTATGCGCAGACGCCCTGTGTTCGAAGCTACCCCGATACCGAGCCGTCGATGTTGATGGGGCTCGTGAACCAGATTCTGGAGGAAACCGGGCTCGACCGGCACCAGATCGATTTCACGATTGCCGGCAGCAGTGACTACCTTTCGGGCTCTCCATTCTGCTTCATCGCGAATGTGGACGGCTTTGGTGCCTGGCCGCCGGTCTATGAGTCCCATGTCGAGATGGATGGGGCCTGGGCGCTCTTCGAGGCGTTCGTGCGCCTCCAGATGGGGGACATCGATCTCGCGCTGGTCGCGGGTTCCGGAAAATCGTCGCCGGGCACTCCGCGGGAGATCTTCCCTCTCCAGGCCGATCCCTATGTTCATGCGCCGATCGGCCTCGATCCGGTTTCCGTGGCCGGACTTCAGGCCAGCGCTTTGCTCCAGGCCGGGAAGGCCAGCGAGCGCGATTTCGCGGAGGTCGTCTCGCGAAGCCGGCGCGATGCCCTTTCGAATCCATACGCGCAGGTCGCCAAGGACATCCCCGCCGAAAACCTGCTGGAAGAGCCGTACTATGCCTCGCCGCTCCGCAAACACGACCTGCCGCCCATCTCCGATGGCGCATCGGCCATGCTCATCGCGCGTGGTCACCGTGCGCGCGAGCTTTGCGAGAAGCCGGTTTGGATCCGCGGCATCGACCATCGCATCGAATCCCACCACCTGGGCCTGCGCGACCTGACGGACTCCCCATCGTCGCGTATTGCAGCGCGCCATCTGGGTCTCGACCCGGGCTCTCTCGATATGGCGGAGCTCTGCGTTCGCTACAGCCCCGAGGAGATCGTTCTGCGCCAGGCACTCGACCTCGGCGACCACACCAGGATCAACCCCTCCGGCGGGCCGCTCTGTGGTCATCCGGTGATGGCGACCGGTCTGACACGAGTCATCGAACTGGCGCGCCGAATCCGCGCGGGTGAAGCGGGACGCGGTCTCGGGCATGCGGCCAGTGGACCCGCACTGCAGCAGAACCTGCTCTGCATTCTGGAAGGAGAGTCCTGATGGCCGAGCGCTGTGGAGTCGTCGGACTCGGGCAGACCAAGTACGACCGTTGCCTCCCGCTCTCGCTGGATGGTCTCGTCCGCGAGGCTGCATTGCGCGCGCTCGAGGATGCGGAACTGACTTTTGCGGACATCGATGCGGTCGTGATCGGCAAGGCTCCGGATGCCCTCGAGGGCGTGATGATGCCCGAGCTATCGCTCGCGGATGCTCTGAATGCGGTGGGCAAGCCCATTCACCGCGTCCACACTGCGGGCTCGGTGGGCGCATCCACCGCCATCAGCGCGGCGACGCTTGTCGAGAGCGGCATGTATGAGACGGTTCTCACCCTGGCGTACGAGAAGCAGAGCGAGGGCGACTTCATGTGGGCGCTGAGTGGCGGCCGTAGCGGAGGAGCCGGTGCCGGCGGTTCTTTCGCTCCATGGATTCGCGAGTACATCAAGAGGAGTGGCGCGCCTCCGCACATTGGCTGGAAGGTCGCGGTCAAGGATCGCTTGAACGCGCTCAAGAATCCGTACGCACATCTGCAGATGGAGGGAATTACAATCGAGAAGGTGAAGGAGAGCCCGATGCTCTGGGATCCCCTCCACTTCTTCGAGGCGTGCCCTTCCTCCGACGGTGCGGCGGCCATGGTGATTACGACGGTTGCCGGTGCGAAGCGAACGCCGCGACCTCCCGCCTGGGTGCTCGCTCATGCGAAGCGGACCGAATTCACGGTATTCCCCGGCCGCGATCCGGTGAAGCCGGCAGCGGGTGTGGAGTGTGCGAAGGCCTTGTACAAGAAGGCCGGTATCACCGATCCGCGTCGCCAGATCGATTGTGCCGAGCTCTATGTCCCCTTCAGCTGGTTCGAACCGATGTGGCTCGAAGGCCACCTGATCGCCGACGAGGGCGACGGCTGGAAGATGACCGACTCGGGTGCGACCGAGCTCGGTGGTGATTTCCCGGTGAACATGTCGGGCGGTGTTCTCTCTTCCAACGCGATCGGTGCGTCGGGGATGGTTCGCTGCCTCGAAGCTGCAAACCAGGTCCGCGGTACCGCTGGCGACTACCAGGTGGATGGCGCACGTGTTGCCCTCGGTCACGCCTACGGTGGAGCCTCGAATTACTTCGCGATGTGGATCGTGAGTTCGGATCCGAACCCGAGCTTCAGTTGATCCGGATCTGTCACAGTGACAGCCGGTACGCCCCGAGCATGAGGAGATTCAATGTCCGCCCCCGCTGTGCTTGTCGAGAAGGACGGAGCGATCCTGACCGTCACCTTGAACCGCCCGGAGAAGAAGAACGCGGTCAACTGCGAGGCCATGTGTCGTCTCTATGACGCCTGGCTCCAGCTGGACGCCGATGATGATCTTCGCGTCGCCATTCTCACGGGGAAGGGGGACACCTTCTGTGCTGGGATGGATCTCTCGGAGATCTCCAAGCTCACGGCAGGAAAGCTCGAGAACGATTGGATGAAGCGGGCCGTGGGTGAGCCGCCGCTGATCATGGGTGCCTGGCTCAAGACCCACCGACCGAAGAAACCGGTGATTCTGGCCGCCGAGGGTTTCGCGCGCGCGGGCGGGACCGAGATCCTGCAGGGCACCGACATCCGCGTCGCCGGCGAGAGTGCCATGTTCGGAGTCACCGAAGTGCAGCGCGGGCTGTTTCCGATGGCAGGCTCGGTCGTGCGGCTGCGCCGCCAGATCCCCTATGCGGTCGCGGCCGAGATCCTTCTCGTGGGCGAGGACTTCACCGCGGCACGGGCCTTCGAGCTGGGCTTGATCAATCACGTCGTGCCCGATGGCCAGGCCGTTGCCAAGGCCCGGGAGATCGCCGAGCGCATTGCCGAGAACGGCCCCCTCGCGGTGACGGCCATTCTCGCGACATTGCGCGAGACCGACATGCTGCCCGAGGAGCAGGCCTTCGGGATCGAAACCGGCTACGGCATGCCGGTCTTGCAATCAAAGGACGCAGTCGAGGGACCGCGCGCCTTCCTGGAAAAGCGCAAGCCCGTCTTCAAGGGACACTGAGCCGAGCGCACTGCACGACGGTTGGCGGCTCGGCGATGCTGGCCTGGGAGGTCGACATGGCCGTATACGATGTTCAGTTCACAGATATGGAACGCGGCATCCGCGATCAGTTCCGCAAGTACATGGAGAACGAACTCGCGCCTCTGACCGAGCAGCTCGAGAACCAGGAGATCCTGCCCTTTCCCTTCATCGAGCAGATGATCGCCGACCTTGGCCTGGCTCCCGATGCGGATTGGCTCGAAAGCACCGGTGGTGTGAAGAACGGCGAGAGCTCGGCCGAACCCGCGGACGATGACGAGGAAACGAAACGGATCGTCACCTTTGCGGGAAATCAGCTCACCATCGAGATGGCTCGCGTCAATCCGGGCCTTTGCAGCTCATGGGGCGTGAGTGTCGGGCTCTGTGCTGGCAACATCCGTAAGCATGGTACGCCCGAGCAGATCAAGAAATACGTGCCGTCAGTGCTGCGCGGGCAGAAGATCGGTTGTTGGTGCTTGACGGAGCCGGGCGCCGGATCGGATGCCTTCGGTTCGATGCGGACGACGGCAAAGAAGACCGGTGATTCCTACATCCTGAATGGCTCCAAGACCTTCATCACCAACGCCCCATATGGAGATGTCTTCCTCGTCTATGCCAAGGATGCAGACACGGGTGCGATTCAGGCCTACATCGTGGAAAGAGAGTGGAAGGGTGTGACCACCAGCAAGCCGTTCCACAAAATGGGAATGAAGACCTCCCCCACCGGTGAAGTCTTCTTCGATGACGTGGAGGTGCCCGCGGACAACCTCCTGGGCCGTGGCGTCGAGGACCGAGATCACGTCCGCAAGTCTCTGGCCGGAGAACGCCTGGGTATCGCGACGCTGAGTTATGCACTCGCGGAGAAGGCATTCGAGATTGCGCTGGAGTATGCGAAGAGCCGCGAACAGGGCGGTCAGCCGATCGCGAACTATCAACTCGTACAGGAACGCCTCGCACGCATGTACGTGGATATCAGCAACAGCCGTCGTATCGTCTATGCAAAGCAACAGACCGGTTCGGTCATCGATGCTTGTGCGGCCAAGCTATACGTTGCAGAAGTGGGCTCACGAGTCACGCAGCAAGCGATCCACATTCTTGGGGGCTACGGCTACATATCCGAGTACGAGGTGGAACGCCTCGTACGCGATGCCAAGCTTCTCGAGCTGGGCGGAGGAACGACCGAAATCCAGATTCTCACGATTGCCCGCCATCTGCTCGACGAGAACGCTGGCGCGCAGACTTTCGAGGCGCATCGCGTCGGATAGAGACGAAACCAGGAATATCGTCCGACGTGCGGAGGCCGGAAGCCTCGTGCCCTGCTCGCCGGACCACCGCGCAGACCAAACAGATCAAGGAGAGTCGTGATGGGTCCGTTGCAAGGAACACGAATCATCGAGATATCCGGCCTCGGCCCCGGGCCGTTTGCCGCGATGGTTCTTGGTGACATGGGGGCGGATGTGATCCGTATCGAGCGCCCCGGGGGTGGCACCTTTCCCACGGGACCTGCCGATCTCGTCAATCGCGGAAAGCGCTGTATCTGCGTCGATTTGAAGAAGCCAGCGGGCGTCGATGTCGTCATGCGTCTCGTCGAAGGAGCAGATGGTTTCGTCGAAGGCTTCCGCCCGGGCGTGACAGAAAGGCTCGGAATCGGGCCCGACGCTTGCCTGGAACGCAACCCGCGTCTCGTCTACGGCCGCATGACGGGATGGGGACAGGAGGGTCCTCTCGCCCAGGAGGCGGGCCACGACATCAACTACGTGTCCCTGACGGGTGCTCTTCACGCGATTGGCCGGAAGGGAGAGAAGCCCGCCATTCCGCTCAACCTGGTCGGAGATTTCGGGGGAGGCGGATTGCTGATGGCCTTTGGCATCGTGTGCGCGCTGCTCGAGACGAAGGGCAGTGGTCAGGGGCAGGTCGTCGACGCTGCGATGGTGGACGGCGTCTCGCTTCTGCTCACCAGTATCTACGGTGCGCACCAGGCGGGCTGGTGGAGCGAGGAGCGCGGTACGAACATGCTCGACTCGGGTGCCCACTTCTACGAAGTATACGAGACCGCCGACGGCAAGTGGGTGTCGATCGGCTCCATCGAACCCCAGTTCTACGCCAGCCTCGTCGAGCGGCTGGGTCTCGCGGGTGCCGACCTGCCCGAGCAGATGGATCAAAGCCAGTGGCCGGCCCTCAAGGAGCGACTGTCGGAAATCTTCAAGACGAAGACCCGGGACCAGTGGTGCGCTGTATTCGAGAACAGCGACGCCTGCTTTGCCCCGGTCCTCGCCATGTCCGAAGCCCACGAGCATCCGCACAACGCCGCGCGGGCAGCATTTCCCGTGAATGACGGTGTTCGGCAACCACGTCCCGCACCGCGCTTCTCGCGTACGACAGCCGACCTCGGCGCCGGCCCGGCCAAGCTCGGAGAGCATAGCGACGAGGTGCTCGGCGAGGCGGGCTTCAGCAGCGATGAGATCGCGTCATTCCGCGATACGGGGGTGATCTAGCCTGCCATGAAGAGGACCTTCAACATTGCCGACCTCTTCGAACTCGTCGCGGACGCCATGCCCGAACGCGAGGCTCTGGTCTGCGGTGAGGCACGATCCACTTTCGGCGAGTTGGAAGAACGTGCCAATCGCCTGGCGCACTTCCTGAAAGACCATGGCGTCGAGGCTGGGGATCACGTCGGTCTCTACATGTACAACTGCAACGAATACCTCGAAGGCATGTTGGCCTGTTTCAAGGTCCGTGCGGTACCGATCAACGTCAACTACCGCTACGTGGATGCGGAGCTTCTCTACATCTTCGATGATGCCGATCTGGTGGCATGCATCCACGGTCGGGAATTCATTCCCGCGATCGAGGCGGTACGGGGTTCGGTTCCGGACCTGAAGCTGTTCATCTCAGTGGAAGACGGCAGTGACTTCGCATTGGCGGGGATCGGTGCGACAGAATTTGAAGCCGCAATCCGCGGAGGAAGCTCGCAAAGGGATTTCGAACAGCGCGCTGATGACGACCTGTTCATTCTCTATACCGGTGGTACGACCGGCATGCCCAAGGGTGTGATGTGGCCGCACAAATCGGTGTTCTTCGCTGGGATGGGTGGTGGTGGCCATTTTCATCCGGATGGCCCCTGTCACGAGCCCGAGGACATCGTCTCGCGCGCCACGGAGGGCCTGACCCTTTCCGGCATTGCTTTGGCCCCTCTGATGCACGGAGCTTGCTGGTGGTACGCGTGTATCCAGATGCTGGCGGGCAACAAACTCGTGCTCAACCCGAACAGGTCCATCAAGGGTGAGCAGGTATGGGATCTCGTCGAGAAGGAAAAGATCAACACCATATCCATCGTCGGTGATGCCATGGCGGTTCCCTTGTTGGATACCTTGAAGGCGAATCCCGATCGCTGGGAGCTCGGCTGTGTATTGAGCGTCGGTTCGGGGGGTGCGGTCTTCTCTGATTCCAAGCAACAGGAGTTCAAGCGGATCTTCCCCAATGTTGTCATCACCAATGCCTTCGGTTCTTCGGAATCGGGCCAGATGGGAATGGACAGCGGACAGAGGAAGACCTCGGCGGGTCTCGGCAATGTGGCACGCAGCGAATTCATGGATGTCATCGTCGAAGAAGAGGGTCGACCCGCACGTCGGGCCCAACCCGGCGAGATGGGGATCTTCGCGCGTTCAGGCTATCTCCCTGTCGGTTACTACGGCGATCCCGAGAAGACGGCCAGAACGGTCATTCAAGTGGAAGGCAAGGCCTGGTTGTTGACCGGTGATGCTGCACAGCTGGAAGAGGATGAGTCGATTACCGTATTCGGTCGCGGTTCCAACTGCATCAACTCCGGCGGTGAGAAGATATTTCCGGAAGAGGTCGAGCAGGCGTTGAAGGCCCATCCCGACATTCTCGATTGCCTGGTGGTGGGCACACCCGATGAACGTTGGGGTCGCAAGGTGACTGCAGTGGTTGCAGTGCGGAATGACAGGAAGATCTCCCTCGACGAAATACAGAAGGAGATCCGCACGCAGATCGCCGGATACAAGGTTCCCCGGGAATTGCATGTGGTCGACGAGATCCAACGGGCGCCAAGCGGGAAGCCCGACTATCAATGGGCCGAGGCGTATGCGGCCAGCAGACGAGGTCTGGTCGAGGGGTAGCTGCGACCGATCGTCAAGGGTGCTTCACGGGTAGTAGAGACGCTTGGCCTCGTCGCGCAACCAATCCCGGTGGTCCGGATGTGCGGCGAGGATGAGTTCCTCGGAGCGTTCGCGCACGGTCTTGCCGTGCAGTCTGGCGATGCCGTGGTCTGTCACGATCGTGTCCGCCAGTTCGCGTGGGATCGAGACGATCTGTCCCGCCTCGAACTTCGGGACGATGGTGGAGATCTTTCCGGCCTGGGCCGTCGAGGGAAGCACTGTGCAGGCACGTCCCTGCCGGGCCATGGAGGCGCCCAGATGAAAGGCCAGCTGTCCGCCGGTACCGCTGTAGACCCGGGGGCCGATTGCATAGACGCCTATCTGTCCGCTCAGGTCGACCATCAATGCGCCATTCAAGGTGAGCATGTGTTCGTGCTGGGCGATGACGCGCGGGTCGTTGGTGTGCTCGTATGATTTCATCTGGAAGAAGGGGTTGTTCTCGATGTATTCGAGGTCTTCGGGGCTATTGCCCATGCAACAGGCGATGAATTGGTTGGGGTGGACATCCGCGCGCCTGGAATTGATGATGCCCCGCCTTGCAAGATTCACTGTGCCCGGGATCGTGAGTTCAGCAAAGAACCCCAGATCGTTGGCATCGTCGAAAGCGCCGAGCAGTGCCAAGGCCGCTGTGTGTTTGCCGAGGCCGATCTGCAAGGTGTCGCCATCCCGTACGAGGCTCTTGACGTTGGCGGCGATCCTGCGATCCACATCGGGGAAGCTGGCCGGGTCGGGATCTGGTGCGGCCAGGCGCACGCGATCTCCCGACACGAAGGCATCGATCTGTGAGACGTGGATCCAGGCGTCGCCACACGTTCGCGGGATGGCCGGTGAAATCTCGACGATCACCTTGCCCGCCCTGGCGACACTGGTGACCGCATCCCAACACGCGTTGCCGATGCAGACATAGCCCTTTTCGTTCGGCGGGGATACGACCAGCATCAGGATGTCGATGGGCCGACCCTCCTCGGGTCGGAAGTCCGCTGCCTTGTGCTGCTGAATCATGTGAAAGGGGTGGAAGTCGATCAGTCGATCGGTCAGCGCCTCGCGGTTGTCGGGCGCCATGGCGTACTGGACCTGCAGGTTCCAGGCTTTGCGTGCGTCTTCGCGGAACCATCCCATGTTCGGAATCACGACACTGCGAATCGCGACGTCTTCCAGTTCTTCCTCGCGCGCCGCCAATGCGGCCAGGATGGCTGGAGGCTGGTGGGTGCTCGGCATGTAGATCAACTCTCCGGAGTTCACCATGCCGGCGGCCTCATCCGCTGCGATCAGCTTGCGCTGATACTCCTTGGCCGGGTCTACGCTGAGATCGAGTTCTCGTGACAAACCGACGGCCTTTCGAGTCTGTTCAGGGCTGATTGAGAGCCATGGGAACGGACCCGGCGCCGCTCGCCATGACGCCCTTTTGTGGCCACACGTTACCTCCTTCTCGATGACACCGCAGAGAAGGCTCTGGCCACCCTCCTTGACTCGAGTCGAATGCCACAGAAGAATCCAGGCAACGCCGGAATCCCATCAAGCCCTGGAATTGGAGCATCCAAAATGCGCGTCTCCATCTGCGAATCGCTCGGAATCGAGTATCCGATCTTCGCCTTCAGCCACTGTCGCGATGTGGTGGCCGCGGTGACGAATGCGGGGGGCATGGGTGTGCTCGGCGCGCTGGTCTTCACGCCCGACGAGCTCGAGCGCGAACTGACGTGGATCGACGAGAACGTCAATGGGAAGCCCTACGGAGTCGATGTCGTGATCCCCGCCGCCTACGTGGGCAAGGAGCAGGGTGGCCTCGAGAAGCTGGATCTCGAAAAGCTGATCCCCGACGAGCACAAGCGATTCCTGGAGGAGTTGCTCGCCCGGTACGATGTTCCCCCGCTATCCGAGGATGCGCCGCATTTCGAGAGCCTGCTCGGCTGGTCGGACAACATGGGCCGGGCGCTGGTCGACGTCGCGATGAGCCATCCGATCAAGCTGCTCGCGAATGCTCTCGGTCCGCCGCCGGCCGATGTGATCGCGCGCGCGCACGCAGCGGGGGTGCAGGTGGCAGCACTGGTAGGGCGCGCGGATCAGGCCAAGAATCAGAAGGCCGCGGGTGTCGACATCATCGTGGCCGCCGGGACCGAGGCGGGTGGCCACACGGGGGAGGTTTCGACGATGGTGTTGGTGCCGGAGGTGGTCGATGCGGTGGCGCCCCTGCCGGTTCTCGCGGCCGGCGGGATCGGCTCCGGGCGCCAGATGGCGGCGGCGATGGCTCTCGGTGCGCAGGGAGTGTGGATGGGCTCGATCTGGCTCACGACGAAAGAGAGCGACGCGGAGCCTCTCGTGACCGATCGGCTGCTTGCGGCCAGTTCGAGCGACACGGTCCGCTCACGCAGCATTACCGGCAAGCCGGCACGTATGCTGCGCAGCGGCTGGACCGAAGAGTGGGAGGGGCCGAACTCACCTGGAACGTTGCCCATGCCGCTGCAGCTTCTGGCCACCTCGGACGCGACGCAGCGCGCGTTCAGAGCGGCACTGGCGGGCAATGCCACTGCGGCGGAGCTGACGGTCACGATTGCAGGCCAGGTCGTGGGCAGCATGAATCAGGTGCGATCGGCTCGGAAGGTGGTCTCCGATGTGATCGATGAACTCTTCGACACCGTGGAACGAATGACAACGCTGCTCGAGGAATGAACACAAGGGCAGATCGCAGCAGAGAAGGAGTTCGCAATGGTCATCGGCAACCTCGCCCAAGCTCTCGACATCGTCGCCGAAATCCGCGCTGACGAAGAGAGCTTGATCCAGGGCGATCGACGCATGACCTGGAGCCAGGTCGAACGTCGAGCCCGAAACATCTCGGCGTGGATGACCGGGTGCGGTGCGACACGCCAGGGCAAGGTCGCCGTCTATACCTACAACCATCCGGCCTACATGGAGTCCATCTACGCGGCGTTCAAGTCCTCGTTGGTCCCCGTCAACGTCAACTATCGCTACCAGGCAGACGAGCTGCGTTACCTGCTCGACAACTCGGATGCCGAGATCGTGGTGGTGCACGAGGAATTCGCCCCGTTACTCGAGAAGGTGCTGCCCGACCTGCCCCGGGTCGTGGGTGTGCTCGTAGTCGAAGAGGCCGGAGACTATGACATCGCCTCGATTGCCGGTGCCGCACCTTACGAAGCCACCGCTGAAACCGATCGCCCCGCGGTCGAGGCCAGACATGGTTCGGACGATCTGATGCTCCTCTACACCGGTGGCACCACCGGGTTGCCCAAGGGAGTGATGTGGCGTCAGGCCGACATCTTTACCCGCTTTGGCGGCGGCGGTGCGGGCCCCACTCCTGAGACCGAAGAGGCCTACCGCGCTTACGTGGAAAATCCGCCCGTCCGCTACCGCTCGCTGATCGGCCCGCCGCTGATGCACGGTACGGGCTGGTTTCAGGCGATGATTGCCTGGTTCAGTGGAGGCGTCGTGGTCGTCCTCGGGAACCCCAGGAAGTTCGATCCGGCTGAGCTGTGGCGCACCGTGGGTGCGGAGAAGATCAACTCCATCACCATCGTGGGTGATCCCTTTGCCAAGCCCATGGCCAAGGAACTCGAGGAGCATCCCGACGCGTACGACATCAGCAGCGTGTTCATGATCGCATCGTCCGGAGTGATGTGGAGCGAGGAGACGAAGCAGCGTTTGTTGGCCCACCACTCGGGCCTGGTGCTGGCCGATGCATTCGGGTCCTCGGAGGCCGTCGGCCTTGGCATCAGCTTCACCACCGCGGCGGGCTCGGTGCAGACGGGAAAGTTCCAGCTGTCGGACTCCACGAGGCTCTTCACCGAGAACCTCGAACTCATCGAGAGTGAACCCGGGGCGCGCGGGCTGGTCGGCGTCGGTGGCATCCAGCCCCTCGGCTACTACAAGGACCCGGAGAAGACTGCCGCGACCTTTGTCGAATGCGAGGCCGGCCGCTTTTCGGTTCCCGGCGATTGGGCCGAGGTCGACGAGGACGGGGTCACTCTCAGTCTGCTCGGCCGCGGCTCGGTATGCATCAATACAGGGGGAGAGAAGGTCTTCCCCGAAGAAGTGGAAGAGGTAGTCAAGCGTTTCGACGGTGTGAAGGACGCGGTGGTGGTCGGTGTTCCCGACGATCGCTGGGGCGAGGCCATCACCGCCGTCGTCTCCAGCCACGGAGGCGAGTTGGACAGCGCGGCGATCATCGAGCACGTGAAGGCATCCCTGGCCGGTTTCAAGGCGCCCAAGCACGTGGTGCGGGTAGCTGAAGTCTACCGATCACCCTCGGGCAAGGCCGATTTCAAGCGCACGCGAGAGGAAGCGATGGAGCGGCTCGGAATCTCCGGCTAGGCCCCCCCCCTGCCCCCAAGGAAATGAAGTGGCCCTCATTTCCCGAATTCGAAACGGATGGAGCGGGTGATCACACTCCGATGGATCCGTGGCAGAATCGTATACAGTCCCGTTTCCACGTTGCCTCGGACGAACGAGAACGGACCGATCGCCGATTACTCGAAGAGGAAGAAACCATGGCCAAGATTGCATCATTCGGTGCGTACATCCCCCTGTTCAGGCTTTCCAGGCAGGAGATGGCGAGTGCGTGGGGAGTTCCGGCAGTTCCCGGCGAGCGGTCCGTTGCGAATGCCGACGAGGACAGTCTCACGATGGCGGTGGCAGCGGGTGCGGATTGCCTGACGGGTCTGGACCCGACGACCATCGATGGCCTGTACTTTGCCACTACGACTTCTCCCTACGACGAGAAACAGTGCGCGGGCGTGATCGCCGCCGCCCTCGACATGGGCAGGGACATCAATACCGCTGACTTCACCGGCTCACTGCGTGCGGCGAGTACGGCTTTGCGCGCGGCGGTCGATGCTGTCGATTCCGGCTCGGCCGGGAGCATCCTGGTGGTCGCGGCGGACTGCCGTCTCGGTGAACCGGAATCGATGTGGGAACAGCTACTCGGGGATGGGGCCGGTGCGATCCTGATCTCCAAACGAGGGCCTGCAACGCTGCGCGGTTTCGAGTCTACCTCGGGCGAACAGCTTGGGTTCTGGCGACGCAGCGAAGACCGCTACATCCGCTCCTTCGAGCCCAAGGTGGAGACCAAATACGGATATCTGAAGAGCGCCGTCGAGGCGGGGAAAGCGCTTCTCGACCACGAGAATCTGGCTCCCGGTGATCTCGCCAACGCAATCATCACGGCCGGCGATCCGGGAAGCCAGGGGAAGGTAGCCCGAAGTCTGGGTCTGGACGCTGCGAAGCTTCAGGACATGCTCTTCATGTCGGTGGGCAATCCGGGATCTCCGCTGGTACTGATGATGCTCGCCGGGGCCCTGGAACAGGCCAAGGCCGGCGACAAGCTGCTGGTGGTGAACCATGGTGACGGCGCTGATGCCTTCCTGGTGGACCTCGACGATGACTTCGCCCCCGTCATTGGCCGGAAGGGACTGACCGGACATCTCCTCCAGAAGAGGAACCTGCCCAACTACACTTCGTACGCCCGCTTCCGCAAGCTCATGAAGGTTACCGACGTCGACCCACGTGGTTCAGCCGTTACCTACTGGCGGGACATCAAGGTGGTGCTGAACTTCCACGCGGGTCGCTGCACTAGTTGCGGTGCTGTGCTGTACCCGATTCCCCGCGTGTGCGGCGAGTGTGGGACCAAGGACGAGATCGAGGAGATCAAGCTGGCCAAGACCGGCACGGTCTTCACCTTCACACTCGATCACCTCGAGGATGGCAAGTACGTGAACGTGCCCGTTCCCCGCCTGGTGCTGGATCTGGAGGGAGGAGGCCGCCTCTTCCTCTCGATGACCGACGGTGACCCGGAAGAGGTCGAGATCGGCATGTCCGCAGAGGTGGTCTTCCGCCGATTGCACGAGGCATCGAGCTTTCACAACTACTACTGGAAATGCCGGCCCGTACCGCAGGCGGCTTCCTAGCAGCGAGCGATACGGACAACGCGAAGAAGTGAGAGGGGAATCCCATGGGAAGCATGAAGGACAAGACAGCCATCATCGGCGTTGGTTGCACGAAATTCGGTGAGCAATGGGAGAAGGACGCCGAAGATCTCATCGTGGAGGCCGCGTATGAGGCGATGGACGATGCCGGGATCACCCCGGATGACATCGAAGCGACCTGGGTGGGCAACCTCTATGACTTCACCGGCCTGAGTGGCAGTGTTGCTGCCGAGCCCCTCAAGCTATTTGGAAGGCCGACCACGCGCGTGGAGAACTTCTGTGCCTCGGGCATGGACGCCTTCCGCAACGCCTGCTTTGCGGTCGCTTCCGGAGCCTATGATGTGGTGCTGGCCTGCGGAGTGGAGAAGCTGATGGACGTCGGTGGATCCGGTCTGCCCGTGGACATGGGGCATCCGGTGTTTCGCGGCTCCAGTGCTCCGGGCATGTTCGCGCTGGCAGCCACGCGGTCCTTTCACGAGCACGGCTGGGATCGGGAGGATCTCGCCCGAGTGGCGGTCAAGAACCACAAGAACGGAGCCCAGCATTCCAAGGCCCACTTCCAGCGGGAGATCACCCTGGAGACGGCACTCAACGCGCCGATGATCGCCTGGCCGCTGGGCCGTTTCGATGCCTGCGCGATGTCCGATGGGGCCGCCGCAGTCGTGATCACCCGGCCCGAGATCGCCAAGAAGAGCAAGCACAAGCATGATCATGCGCTGACCAAGGCAAGCGTGCTGAGCATGGACGTCTTCCTGCCGATGTATCGGGAAGCCTACGACTGGCTGGGCTTCCCAGCCACCGAGAATGCGGCGAGACAGGCGTATGCGGAGGCGGGGATCAAGAACCCCGCTGAGGAGATCGATCTGGCCGAAGTGCACGACTGCTTCACCATCACGGAACTCCTGAACATCCAGGATCTCGGATTCTGCGAGCGAGGTGAGGCAGCGAAGTTCGTGCGTGAGGGTTACGCGGACGTTGGCGGCAAGGTTGCGATCAACGCCAGTGGTGGTCTCAAGTGCTTCGGGCATCCGATCGGAGCCACGGGTTGTCGGATGCTCTGCGAGATCACCAAACAACTCCAGGGCCGCGCCGACGGGGCCCAGGTGGAGAACGCGCGCCTCGGAATGGCCCACAACCTGGGCGGCCCCGGCTCGGTCTGCGCCGTCACCATCCTCGGGTTGCCGGAGTAGGCAGCACAGTACAGATCCCCAGGATTTTCAGGAGCCCCCGTGAACACCGACCATTGTCTGCTCGAGCGCGAAGGCCACACGCTTGTCGTCACCCTCAACCGTCCCGAGGCGAAGAATGCCCTGAGCGGCGGAATGCTGGCGGGCATGTACCGCGCCTGGCGAATGCTCGACGAGGACCCCGACCTGCGTGTCGCGATTCTCACCGGTCGTGGCGATGTCTTCTGTGCAGGAGCTGACCTCAAGGCCATGGGGGGAGGCGGTGAACGGGATGAAGAACTCGACGAGCTGATGGCCGAGGTGCCCGATCTCCACTGGCAGGCGCTCCTCCGGGCCAACCGACCGATGAAGCCCATCATCGCAGCCGTGGAAGGTTTCGCGGTGGCGGGAGGGACCGAGATCCTCCAGGGCACCGACATTCGTGTAGCGGGTGAGGGCGCGATTTTCGGTGTCACCGAGGCCAAGCGCGGGCTCTTTCCCCTCGGCGGGTCCAGCGTGCGATTGCGTCGACAGATTCCCTACACGCTGGCGGCCGAGATCCTGCTCACGGCGCGACATGTGACTGCAGAGGAGGCGCTGGCCTATGGCCTGGTGGGGCGGATCGTGCCTGCGGGCCAGGCTCTGGCTGAAGCGAAGAAGATCGCCGAGGTGATCTGCGACAACGGCCCCGTTTCGATCCGTGCGCTCATGAAGATGCTGCGCGAGATCGACGAGAGCTACAGCGAGACCGATGCGCTCGCGAAGGAGATCGAGATCGGCGGCCCCGTCTTCGCCACCAAGGACGCCCGCGAAGGACCACGCGCCTTCAAGGAGAAGCGAAAGCCCGATTTCAAGGGCGAATAGATCCCGCGAGAGGTCTGGCGGAGCGGCCTGGCCCGGATACCGAGGACAAGGACAGCACGATGCCCAGCCTGGAAGAAATCGAGACACAGCTCCAGGGCCCAGGGGCCCCCTTCGAGGTCGGCCGAGCGGAGGTTCTCGGTCGTACCCTGAGTGTCTTCGAACAGCGCATGCCATCGCTGCGTGCAGTTCTGGAGGCTTCTGTGATCCACGGCGACAAGGAGTGCCTCCTCTACGAGGACCGACGTATCTCCTACGCTGAGCACTTTCGAGCCGTGGCTTCCGTGGCAAGGACCCTGGCGGAGGATTACGGCGTTGGCCGCGGTGACCGGGTCGCGATCCTGGCCGCCAACTGCCCGGAATGGATCGTTGCCTTCTGGGCCACCACCAGTCTGGGTGCGGTGGCGGTGGGACTGAACGGCTGGTGGGCTCGCGACGAGATCCTCTTCGGTCTCGAGGATTGCGATCCCCGGCTGTTGATAGGCGATCGGCGCCGCCTCGAGCGGATCCGCGGAGTTTCCCTCTCGTTTCCGGTCGTGGAGATCGAGTCGGAGTTCGAAGCACTCTGGAATCGCGATCCCGACGCGCCGCTTCCCGACCAGCCGATCGCCGAGGACGACCCGGCGGTCATCATCTACACCAGTGGCACCACCGGCAGGCCCAAGGGCGCGGTTCATAGCCACCGCAACATCATCTCCCTCGCGGGGCTCCAGTTCTTCCATGGCCTGCGGGTCACCTTGTCGACGCCAATTCCGGAGCCACAGGCGACCCTGCCACTGCCCACCGTCGTGCTGGTCAACACGCCGCTCTTCCACGCTTCGGGGCTCTATACGGGTGCGGTCACCATGCTGATGAGCGGTGCCACCACGGTGTGGATGTCGGGACGCTTCGACCCGGTGCGCGTGATGGAAACGATCGAACGCGAGCGCGTGACGAACTGGGGGCCGATGGGAACCATGGCCCATCGCGTGGCGTTTCATCCAGAAGTGGAAGACCACGATCTCTCCAGCCTTCGCGGCATTGGATCCGGTGGCGCGCCCATGTCCCCCGAACTCCAGGAGCGCATCCGCGAAGTGTTTCCTGCAGCAAGCCACAGCCTGGGTCTGGGCTACGGGCTTACCGAGTGCACTGCGCTGGCGACACTGATATTTGGTGACGAGCTGAAGACGCGCCCCTACTCGGTGGGTAGGGCGCTTCCCACCGTGGAGATCGAAATTCGCGACGAACAGGGCAAGCCCGTGCCGGAGGGAGATGAGGGAGGGGTCTTCATCCGCGGCCCGATGGTCATGCTGGAGTATTGGCGTCGGCCGGAGGCCACTGCGGAGGCCCTGATCGCGGACGGCTGGCTCGATACCGGAGACTGGGGTCGCTTGGAGGAGGGCTATCTGTATTTGAACTCCCGCAAACGCGATCTGATCCTGCGCGGTGGAGAAAACGTGTACCCCGCGGAGATCGAGCTTCGATTGGAGGCTCATCCGGACGTGCGGGAGGTGGCGATCGTGGGATCGGATCACCTCGAGCTCGGACAGGAGGTGAAAGCGGTGGTGGTTCCGGAGGACGGTGCGTCTCCCGATCCGGATGCTCTCGCGGAATGGGTGGCGGAGACCCTGGCCTACTTCAAGGTGCCCTCGAAATGGGAGTTCCGGTACGAGGCTCTCCCTCGCAATGCGACCGGCAAGGTGATGAAGCACGTTCTGCTCGGCGAAGCGCACAATCCCTTCGTCGAGGAGGCGTGACGGCTGGAGCAATTCGCCACAAGAAGGGGAACAAAGATGGCCAGCGATCCGAAGAGCGTGGTTGCCGAGTATTTTTCGAGGATGCGCGCCGGTGACAAGGCGGTCGTGGACCTGTTTCACGACGACGCGACGTTGGTTGGCCTCGGCACGACCAGGACGGGAAAGGACGCGATTCGCGAGTTCTACGAAAATACGATCGAGCGCGCCGGTCCGAGCCCACGCTCGGCTGGGCCTCTTCTGGCGGATGGCGCCCGCGTAGCGGCTGAGGTCTACATCGATCTATCCGATGAAGTGAGCATTCATGCGGTCGATCTCTTCATCGTGGAGGAAGGCCGCATCCGATCCCTGAGCTATTTCTTGTGTGCGCATTCCGGGTAGCTGTCGATCCTCGGTTGCCTGATCAGTTGCTCAGCAGAGGCAGAGGGAGAGGAAATGGACGAGATCATTCGCTACGGGATCATCGGGGCCGGCATGATGGGTCACGAGCACATTCGCAACATCGACATCCTGCCTGGGGCGGAAGTGACCGCGTTCGCCGATCCCGATGCGAAGTCGCGGTCCTGGGCCAGGGCTCTCGCCCCGAATGGGGTCGAGGAGTACACGGACTACCGTGACCTGCTCAGCAAGGCTCCGGTCGACGTGCTGTTGGTTGCATCGCCAAACCACACGCACGCCCGAGTGATCGAGGACGTATTCGCGACCGGCAAACCCATCCTCGTGGAAAAGCCGCTCTGCACCACGGTCGAGGACGCGCAGAGGATTGCCGAGAGGGCCGCTGTGCACCCGGGAGTCGTCTGGGTCGGCATGGAGTATCGCTTCATGGCGCCGCTGGCGCGTCTGATCGAGGAGCTGCGAAAGGGGACGGCCGGGAAGCTCCGCATGCTCGCGATTCGGGAGCACAGGATGCCCTTCCTGACCAAGGTGGGGGATTGGAATCGATTCTCGGAAAACACCGGAGGAACGTTGGTCGAGAAGTGCTGCCACTTCTTCGACCTGATGCGGCTGATCATGGGCTCGGAGCCGGTTCGGATCTACGCTTCGGGCGCTCAGGATGTGAACCATCTCGACGAGGAATACCAGGGCCGGGTACCCGACATCCTCGACAACGCGTTCGTAGTCGTCGATTTCGAGGGCGGGGCGCGGGCCATGCTCGACCTCTGCATGTTCGCCGAGGGGTCTCGCCACATGGAGGAAATCACCGCGACCGGAGACGAGGGAAAGCTCGAGTGTTTCATCCCGGAGTCGAACCTGGTGATCGGGAAGCGGAAGCCCCGCAGCGTCGAGATCGAAGAAGTCTCGGTCGAAGCGAAGGTGCTCGAATCCGGTACGCACCACGGAGCGACCTACTACCAGCACCTGGCCTTCCTGGAGTCGGTTCGCAACGGAACGCCTCCCGAGGTCAGTGCTGATGATGGGCTAAGGGCCGTTGCGATGGGGGTGGCGGCCGAGCGCTCGGCCGCGGAGAATCGGCCCGTCGAGATGAGCGAGGTCCTTTGATGGAGCTGGGCCTTCCGTGTTCTGCGGGTGTTCGCTGTCAGCGTCGCCGAGCCGTCCGAATGCACAAACGAACGGCTTCAGGTCATCCTGAAAGAGGGTCGAAGTGAAAGAGATCACGGAGTCGTCGAGACGGGTTCCCGTCATCGCAGAAACCGGGGTTCTGGTCGTGGGCAGCGGCCCGGCCGGACTCTCTGCGGCGCTGGCATCTGCACGAACTGGCGTCGAGACGATGCTGGTGGAGCGCCATGGTTGCTTTGGCGGCAATATCACCCAGGCCATGGTCGGAACCATCGCCTGGTATCGACACGAAGCGACCGTGGATGCCGGGGGGATCGGGGTGGAGTTCGAGCATCGGGCTCTGGAGATGGGAGCCAGCCTCGACGATCCCGACGGTATGGGACAACTCCTGGACGCAGACATGTTCAAGTACGTGGCCGATGTGTTGGTGGGGGAGGCCGGCATCGTTCCCATCCTGCACTGCTTCAGTGTCGACGCGATCATGGATGGCAGCAGCGTGAGGGGCGTGATCACTGAAAGCAAGTCGGGCAGGCAGGCCATCCTGGCCAGTTGCGTGATCGATGCCACGGGAGATGCCGACCTGGCCCATCGTGCCGGCGCGCCGTACTCCGTTCTTCCGAAGGAAGAACGGATGCCCGTGACGACGACCTTTGGTTGCAGCGGTGTGGACGTGTCGGAGTTTCTCGCATACGTACGCGAAAACCCTTCGCGTCTGGCTGACTGGGCGAACAGGACATCGGGCAAGGAAGACGACCTGTTTTCCACATGGATCGTGGAGCCGTTCAATCGGGCCAAGGAAGCCGGGGAGATCCCCGCCAACGCGACGATCGGTGGCTACTGGGGCGGCCTCACGGAGGCTGGAGAAGCCACGAATATCAACGTAGCCCACACGTTGAGTGTGGATTCGATCGACGTCTGGGAGCTGACCCGGGCGGAAATGGACGGTCGCCAGAAGGCGATCTGGGCGCTGGAGGCATTGAAGAAATACGCGCCCGGTTTCCAGAACGCCAGACTCAGATCGTTCAACTCGTCGCTGGGAACCCGGGAGTCGAGAAGGATAGACGGAGAGTATGTCCTCAGCGAGCAAGACGTGAAGAACCAGGCTCGATTCGACGACAGCATCGGGATTTTTCCCGAGTTCCTGGACGCCTATGGTGAGGTCATCATGCCGACCACGGGACGCTACTTCCAGGTTCCCTACCGCATCGTCGTTCCGCAGCGGGTCGAAAACCTCCTGGTTGCTGGAAGATCCGTCTCCGCTGAGAAGGCGGCCTCCTCGGCCACACGGCAGATGATGTGCTGCACAGTCACGGGGCAGGGTGCGGGCGTAGCCGCCGCCATAGCCGTTCAGCAACGCGTGCCGTGCAGGCATGTGAACCTCTCGCAGGTCCAGAAGGCCATAGAGAAGCAGGGCGTACGGATCGGATAGGGATGGATCGATCGGGTAGACGGTGCTGCCAGCAGGCTCACGGCGTGAGCCGGTAGAGGGATATTACAGATGTTTCGCAATTCCTGGCGGTTGCGGAAGCTCGGACGTGCCATTGTCTCGAGAACGAGCTGGCAGATGATCGATTCCACAAGGCCTGGCAGCTGAAGGATGCAACCAACCCAGGGCCCAGGCCGGGTCCAATTCGAGTTCAACGAAACGCGAGTTCAACGGAACGAATTCAGGAGAAGCCGCAATGGATCTATCTCGCTTCAGCACGGAGGCGCGACTGCAGAGCCACTTCAAAGACGACTACGATTTTGGAGATGACAAGCTGCAAACCCTCTATGCGCAGGCCAAGAGACATCAGTGGGATGCAGATCTCGATGTGGATTGGGGGAAATTCGAGCCGGGCGTCGATGTCATCGACCGGCGATCGGATTTCATGTCACGCCTTGCCTGTGTACAAGAACTCCCCTCTGAACAGCAGACGCAGCTCTTTCGTGTGCTTCATCTCTTCATGGTCTCCCAGGTCCTTCACGGCGAGCAAGCGGCCATGATGACATGTGGGCAGCTGGTCAACGTCGTGCCCGATGTCAATGCGAAGCTCGCGGCCTCGGTCCAGGTGGTGGATGAAGCCCGCCACGTCGAGGTCTTTGCCCGCTACCTCGAGTGCCAGGGGGGCCGCTTTCCCATCGATCCGGATCTGAAGATCATCCTGGAAGAACTCCTGGCCGAGCGCGACTGGGAGGCGAAGTGCGTGGGGATGCAGGTCATCATCGAGAGCGTGGCGCTGTCGTTCTTTCGGCTCGGTAGCGAACTCGGTGTGGAGCCTGTCTTCAAGAGCTTCATCGGCAACGTTCGCGATGACGAGTCGCGCCACGTCGCCTATGGCGTGATCACACTTCAAGATCGCATACCCGCCCTGGCCCCCGGTGTTCGGGAGCGCCTCGAGGATTGGGCCTACGATGCCATCGTGCGCATTGGGGGCCGAGCCGGCAAGCCGGGCTTCACCTCAATGCTCGGAGCTCTGGCGACGACGGATGTCGACTTCGCGAGCTTCATGCCGAAGTTTCTGGACGAGATCTCCGATCAGCAACACCTGGATCTGGACGGTCTCGCGGATCCGATTTCCGACACCGTACTTCCGAATCTGCTGCGGGTCGGATTGGTGCCGGAGCGTCACGTGGATGGCTACCTGGCCCAGGGTTGGCGCGTCGACAGGGCTGCCAAGACTGTGGAGAACCTTCACACGCGGCATTCCAGTGCTCAGGAGAAACGGGCCGAATTCCAGGAACGCGGCTTGACCTTCGCCGACCCGCGGGAGGCGACACTGGCCTGAGGCCAGCGGTTCAGCAAGGTGGGTGCTCTGGCCTCGGGGCTCCCTTGCGACAATCGCCAGATCTGTCGACGGGCTATCGTCGGTCGCACCATTTCGCATGGGCGACGGGAAGATCCGGATGTCCGCGAAGCTCGAATCAGGATGGGAGTCCGCAATGCCCCGACTACGAGAAGTCCCCAAGCACGAGGCCCACGCGGGTGCGAAGACGATCTACGAAATGCTGTTCGGAGATCGTGATCCGGTCGAATCGCCCGGGACGGCCACGGGAACACCGGGCAATTGGTGGACCGTCTTTGCCGGTGTGCCGGATTGTTTCGACCACGCGGTAGCGGGTTTCGGCTTCTATCGCAGCCCCAAACGCGTGCTCTCGGCGAGGCTGCGCGAGCTGGGGCAAACGCGCGCCGGCTATGCGCGGGGAAGTCGTTTCGTGTTCTCCCAGCATTGCAAGGCGGGTCGCGATGCGGGGCTCAGCGAAGAGCAGATCGCGGCCGTCCCGGCCTGGTCGGTCGCCACGTGCTTCTCGCCGATCGAGCGCGCAGTTCTCGCCTACACGGATTGCCTCGTGCTCGAGGGTGGCCGGGTCCCGGATCCCGTCTTCGACGCCCTGCGCAAAGAGCTGAGTGAGATCGAGATCCTCGAACTTACCTACATCACATGCACCTACGACCTGCACGCCACGATGTGCCGCGCTCTCCGACTCGAGTTCGATGATGTCGACGATCCGATCACCGAGGTTCCCGCGCCCGAAGACGGGACGGGTTCGATGGATGTGATGGCCGCGGTCGACGAAATCGCATCCAGCGACGATTCGGATTCGTGAGAGGAAGCCGATGGATGAGCTGAGAGTATGGCTCTCGCCCCACTACGCCGTCATCAAGTCGGTGCACGTCCTGGTCGCCGCGATCTGGTCCTTCAGCACGTCGGTGGCCTGGGTATGGTATCTGAAGCCGGCTCTGCGTCGTGCACAACGAAAGCCCGACGACCCGAAGGCTCGGGAGGTCCGAAACCACATGATGGAGGCCTTCGATCGAGGGGCAATGCTCGAGCACGTGGCCTTCGCGATTCTCGTCCTGACGGCGATTCTGATGCTGATCGCGGGTGGATTCGACCTGACGCGCTGGAGCTACATCACGGCGATGCTCTGGATCGGCATCTTCCTGATCGTGCCCATGGAAATCGTGGACATCCACCTCTCACATCTGGGGGGCAACAAGAGGCGGATCCGGATATCGGGAGACATGGAACTCCACGAGCGCAAGATGGGCCAGCATTGGACCTTTCTCCGGATCAGCGAGCCCGTGGTCATCGTCTTGATCCCCCTGATGTTCTTCATCGCGATCGTGAAGCCCTTCTGACTAGCCGGGCGACTCGCCCGATTCCGCTGCGCCATCATCGGGCGGAGCCGCACCGCCCACCAGGACGGGATACTGCCGCTCGGGGGCGTTGCAGAGGGTGCGCACGATGTCGCCGCCCTCTTGGCTGATGGTACTCGCACCGTCCGGAGCAAACTGAACCACGTAGGCCTTGCGGGGCCGGTCCGTGGTCAGGTTCGGCCCCGTCTTGTGTGGCGTGAGCGATGAGAAGACCACCACGCTGCCCGCCTTGACGGGAGCGGCGATGGTTTCGGATCCGCTCTCGTCCACGCCACAGTCGAAGCCAAGGTCGGTCTTCTCGTGGTCCCAAGTGCCATCTCGATGGAATCCGGGAAGTACCACCGGGCAGCCGTTCTCCTCGTCGGCATCCGTCAATGCCACCCAGCAGGTCAGATACTGCTGCGGCTCGACGAAGTTGTATCCGTTGTCCTGATGCCACGGGAAGTCATCGACCGTACCCGGCTTCTTGTAGACCGTCTGGTCCCAGTAGAGGCGTACATCGTTGCCGAGCAGATCGTGCACCAGATCGCGGAAGAACTGGCACTGCGTAAGCCCCCTGGCTCTTGGTGACCGGGTCACAGCATGTGGCGTGAAGGTGATCTCTCCCGCGCGGACGATGAACATCTTTCCGCCGAGGTGTTCGCGAACCACATCCTCGAGCTCGCGCTCGATGGGGTCGAGTTCCCTGGTGAGGGCATCGATCACACCCGCGTCGAAGACGTTCTCGAATACCAGGAAACCCTGTTCGTCGAATTGCCGGGCCTGATCGGAATCGATCAGGCGGAAGGGACCCCGGTGATCCTCCCAGCGAAACGATTCGTTGAGTTCGTGCTTCTTCATCTGATTCCTCCAGCGGCCGGTGAACCCGGCAGGTATTCCCAGGGAACTAGTTGCGAGCCTTGCGCATGCTCCGTCCGTGCTCGACGGGGCGATCATCTATTCGGTGACAGGCATCGAATCAGGTTCTGCGCCTTCATGAATTGAGGTGCGCGTCGAAGAAGGTCAGGATACGCCGCCAGCTATCCTCCGCAGCCGCCTCGTCGTAGCGTGCGCGCAGCGGCGTGAAAGGTGCCACGGCCATCATCCAAGGGGCGTGTTGACTCATGTAGCTATGGCCCGCTTCGTCGTAGATCTTGACGTCGTGTGGCACACCGAGAGCTTCCAGGTGTGACTTGAGCAGGTGGCCCTTGCGGGCGAAGACCATGTCCCGTCCGCCGTACCCACCAACGACCGGGCAGATGTCGCGGTACGACTCCGGATCGCGTTTCACGTCGCCGTAGTGAGGGGAGGCCACTCGAAAATCCGCGATGCTGCCGAGCAGCAGAGCAAAGCCACCTCCCATGCAAAACCCCGCAACCGCGAGGCGCTCGCCGTCGATCTGGGGATGTTCCGCCAGCCAGCTGCGCGCGGCGAACATGTCATCCACCGCAGGACCCTCTCCCTTCGCGATATTGGCCGCGATGCGCACGATGCACACAGGTTTGGGGCCACGTCCTTCGAAGAGGTCGGGTGCCAGGGCGGCGTAGCCCGCCTCGGCGAACCGTCCAGCGATCCGACGGATGTCGTCGTTCAATCCCAGGATCTCGTGCAGAATCAGCACGCCCGGAACCGGTCCCTGCGAGCCCTCCGGGAGCGCGAGATGGGCGAGAATGTCCCGGCCGCCGGCGACCGGCAGGCGAATCTCTTCCTGCTGTGTCATGCACGTCTCCTCCAGCCGGTGAACCGGGCCCCCCCAACTCTACATCGCTTCGCCTCCACCGCACCGAGGCAGGCGAATCCAGCATCCGCTTTGTGGCGGAGAAGGACATCGAGGCAACGGAGTCCTGGGGTTCGAACACCGACGCAAGGGCTGCCGAGGTTCACCGTACCCTCGGAATCGTGGGCGCCCGGGTCGAGCGGCTAGTCCGTCGCTCGGGCAGAGCGCTCGCGGATCCAGCGTCCATATGCGAGCGGAGGGAAGAACGCCAGCCACAGGCAGGTCGCCGAACTGAAGCCGAGCCCTGCGAGGACGGGGTTCCAGATTGACGAGGCAAGCAGGTCCCCGCCCAGCGCTTCGCCGGCGGCATAGATGACATAGATGCCGCTGGCGATCATCGCCGCCCGGCTCCACAGACGGATGCGATCCGATACCACCGGATCCTCCAGTCCCAGGCTGACACGACGCCCGAGTTTGCGTCCGTAGCGGGATGCATCGACCGCAGTCCACGCCAGGATGGCTGCCTGGATCAGGTTGAAGACTCGAATGAACAGAGCCGGGTCTTCATGGGTGGCCACCACCAGATAGCCGGTCGTCAGACCCTGAGCGATTCCGCAAGCGATGAGCGCCAGCCCCGCGGCGCCGACCAGTGCTGCGGCGATTCGACTACCGGGGTGGAAGACCCGAGTCGTGAAGACGGCGATTGCGATGATGCCAATGGCTCCACAGTGGACGGCGGCGATCATGGCGAGGGCACGCCCGGCGTCCGGCAGAAGCGCTTCGGACCGCGCAGCCATGTTGAGCAGGTAGTCGACTCCGCCGAGCGTGAAGAGCCCGACACCCAGGGCCAACTCGGGTAGACATCGGGTGCGTCGCGCCAGCAGGATCAGTCGGCTGCCCACGACCAGGCTGGCCAGGATGAACGCCGCGATCCCCAGTTCACCAGGTCCTGCCATCCGTCTCTCTTCGGTAGGACACGGGGGAGACATGATGCCCCGCCGACCGCAGGCCCTCCACAAGGGCACGGTCGCCGCAATTCGAATCGGATGGGCATCGCGGCTACGCTCCAGCGCAAATGGACGGCGGAAGACCCGGTCGGCCTGGAGGGATTCGAGATGAGTGCAATCGACGGCGGAGCGTTGTTTGGGAAGGCCCTGGCCAATGAGGGTGTGGAGAAGGCATTCGTCCTGACCGGCGGACATATCATGCCGATCTTCTACGGGATGCGGGAAGCGGGCATCGAGCTGATCGATACGCGCCATGAATGTGCCGCCGTGTATGCCTGCATCGCCTACACGCGCGCCTCGGGAAAGCCGGCCGTGGTGGTGACGACTGCGGGGCCGGGTGTCGCCAATACGCCGGCCGGGATGATGGAAGCGGAGTCCATGAGCATTCCGCTGCTGCAGATCGGCGGGGCCGTGGCGATGAGCAAGCGCGATGCGGGTGATCTGCAGGACATGTCGACCCTGACCCTGATGGAATCGTGCTGCAAGTGGGCCAAGAAGATCACCAGCACCGAGCGCATTCCCGAATACGTGTCCATGGCCTTTCGTCATGCGATGGATTCGACGCCGGGACCGGTCTACCTGGAGGTGCCCACGGATCTCGTGTTTGCCGAGGTGGAAGAGAAGAGCGTCCGATTCCCGGCAAGCAACGATCGCATAGCGATTCCCCAGGGAGAAACGCAGCGGATCGAGGAGGCGGCCGATCTGCTGGCGAATGCGAAACGTCCGGCGATGATCATCGACGATGGAGCCCGGTGGTCGATGGGCGAGCATGCGGGGGCTATCGCAGAGCTGTCGAAGCATCTGAAGATGCCGGTGGGTATCGCGGGAAACGTCTGCCGTGGATTGTTCGGCGACGAATTGGCCAATCCACTCTTGAAGACCAACTCCATGGCGGGCGCCGATGTCGTGCTGGCCATGAGCTGCAGGTTCGATTTCAGACTGGCATCGGGCCGGTTGATTCCCGACGGCGCGAAGGTCATTCAGGTACACACCGATCGGAGGCAGATCGGCTTCAACGTTCGCGCAGACCTGGGAATCGTCGGAGGTTCGGGTCCGATTGCTGCTCAGCTCCTGGAATCGGTCAAAGCCAAGTGCGAGCCGAATTCAGGCGACCCCTGGACGGGGGCGGACAAGAGTCGCGGAGCGGCCAGCCTGCCCGAGCCGTTTCGCGACGCGAGTGTGCCCGTCCATCCGGCCCGCTGCGCGGGGGAGGTGGCCAGATTCCTGGAGCAAGACGCGCGGGACTGGGATCTCGTCATCGACGGCGGCGAGGCCAGTGTGTGGATGGGGATGGCGTCGACGGCGGCACGCCCGGGGCAGATCCATGCGACGGGAGCCAATGGTACGATCGGCACGGGCCCTGGCCTGGTGATCGGAGCCTGGGCCGCGAACCGGAAGCCGGTGCTGTGGTACACGGGCGATGGGAGCTTCGGTTTCTATCCGATGGAGATGGATACCATGGCGAGGCTGGGCATCCCCGTAGTCTGCGTCATCTCCAACGACTCGGGCTGGGGGATGATCCGCCTGGCAGAGAAGTACATCCGGCCCACAGAGATCTCCGGCAAGGGGCAGTGCAATACCGAACTGCAACATATGCGCGCCTACGAGAAGATGACCGCCATGTGGGATGGCCATGGTGAACGGGTGACGGATCCGGATGAAATCCTGCCGGCGATCCGCCGCGCCGCCGCCAACGGGAAGCCGTCGATCATCAACGTCGAGGTCGACGACGTGAGTCTGTCACCGTTCATCGCGGGCTATGCGAAGATGGTCGCTCCGGCCGGCTAGAAACCCAGACACCCGGTGGCGTTCTGATCCAGTGCGCCGCGGCATCCGGAATCGGGAGATGTCGTGTTCATCATGCGCTTCGATATGAGGGCGCCGGGCTTCGGGTCGGCGACGACCGAGGAGCTGTATCGGACAGCACTCGAGATGACTGCCTGGGCCGAGGCCCGCGGCTGCGTTCAGATCGTGATCTCCGAGCACCACGGCTCTGAGGACGGATACCTCCCCTCACCGATGATCCTGGCCTCCGCGATGGCGGCCAGAACCGCGAACATCGGCATCCAGATTGGAGCGTTGGTCCTACCGCTCCACGATCCGGTGCGCCTGGCCGAGGATATGGCGGTGCTGGATCTCACCAGTGGCGGCCGGGTCAGCTACGTCACTGCGGTCGGTTACGTGCCCAGCGAGTACGCGATGTTCGGGCTCGATTTCAAGGATCGGGGCCGGCGGATGGATGAATGCCTCGAGGTGCTCGCAAAGGCATTCACCGGAGAGCCGTTCGACTACCGCGGAGAGACGATCTGCGTGCGACCGCATCCCCACACGCCGGGAGGGCCGACGCTCTTGATGGGGGGCAACAGTCAGGCCGCCGCGCGCCGGGCCGCGCGTTTTGGTATGGGGATGTTGGCCCAGGGCCTGAACCCCGGGCTCACCGAGTACTATGCGGCGCAGTGCCGCAAGCTGGGTCGCGAACCCGGGCTCTGCATCAACCCGCCCTCCGACACGGTGACGTCTGCGTTTGTTGCAGAAGATGTCGATCGCGCCTGGGAGGAGATGGGACCCCATCTCCTCCACGACGCCCGGGCCTATGGAGCGTGGATGGGCGGGGAGAGCAAATCGGTCTCGAAGTCGATTGCGAAGACGGTGGATGAGCTGCGCGCCTCGATGGGTCCCTATCGCATCTTCACGCCGGCCCAGGCCGTCGAGTACATCCGCGGCCACGGTCTGCTCCTGCTCCACCCTCTTTGCGGTGGCCTGCCTCCGAAGCTGGCCTGGCGGAGCCTCGAGTTGTTGGCCGAGCAGGTACTTCCCGAGGTCGTACCGGCCGGCTGACCCAGCCCGCATGCGGGCATACACCATTCGTTGACGAATTGGCCGCGGATGCCGACACACTCTGACTCCAGGGCGGATCGATGATGGAACTGACCGAGCAGCAAGCCTTCGTGGTGAGGAATCTCTACCTCGCGGCATTCGTCCCGCTGGTGGTGACGATTGCTCTGTACCATTTCGGGAGGCTGCCCCGGTGGGTGATGGCGGTCTATGCCTACTCGTTCCTGCTCTGCGCACTGGGTTGGGAGGTCTGGTACACCTTTGGTCTGGTCGGGGGGCTGCCCGTGGACGCCCGCCGCGCACCGGCCATGTCGGAGGCCATTCCGCAGAACCTGAATTGGGTTCTGACCTCATTGTTCGACGCAGCGATCTGCCTGATCGGACTGTTTCTGATCTGGCTGATCTACGGTTTTCGGGATACCGCCTTCAAGGCGTGGAAATGGCCGGCCTTGATGGTCTTGTCCATCGTGTTCGTTGGACAGAACATCTACGTGGAGTACATGATCCACGACCAGGTGAAGCCCGGGTTGCCACTGTCCTGGGCGCCCCTGATCCCAACCGGACCATGGTTCAACTTCGTTCTCTTCGAGATCGGGGGTCGCGCGATCACCTTTCAGACCCAACTACCGTGGGTGCTGATGGTCCCTGTGTTCAGCTGGTTGGTCTTCTGGTGCCATGGACGGTATGGCCCGGGTGCGGGTCGTCGGTGAAGACGCAGCCCCGGCACGTTCCGAGACGAACATGCGCCGGGAAGGGCCCGCATCGCTGACCCTGGGCTGCCAGTCCCTCGCTCAGCGGATCGGGACGCTCTCGACGACATCCCAGCGGTAGTCGTCCCCGCCGCGCTCCAGAACGACGATCTCGAGCGTGAACCCGTCCGAGGTCTCACCGTGGCAGGCGATCTGGTGGCCCTGGGTTCCGGTCAGGCCAGAGGGGCATTGGATGCTTGCGGAGGCGCCGCCCGCCCTGGACCCGAACTCGGCCTCGAGGGAGGACTCGAGCCCGCCAGAGCCGGGAAACGTACCGGACGACGAGCCGGAGACTTCGATGAAGCAGGCGAGTGAGATTGCGCTGAACGCGCAGGCTGCGGCTCTGGGCATGGATCGCATCGGAATGGGTTCCTCCTGGGATCTGGGGCCAAAAGCCTCTTGTCGAGTGGAAGCCGCGGCTGACCGAAGGAAAGGTCGGCGGATCAGCCGCAGACGTTGAGAGTGGATTCGGCACAAATGCCCCCTCTCCCCCCCCAGGGGGGGGCAAAAACCTCACTTCCGAGTGACACAAACACGGATCCCGAACCACGCATTCGTACGAGTTTGAATCCGCGATTGTGCGGCTGGAGGGATCCCATGCGGAAGATGTTGATGATGATCGGGTTGGTGTTGGGTGCAGGCCTGCTGTGGGCCGGCAGTGCTCAGGCCTTGAGTATCGATGTGTACGGCACCAAGCAGGCGACTGTGGACCAGGTTGACGAGACCAGCATCGAGTTCCAGGCGACGGAGGGTCAGGGGTGGGCCAAATTCACGGTCTCTCTGGGAGATCTCGGCTACCTCGCCGATGATCCATCCGATATGGAAACCGAAGTCCATTATCTGATCACCAAGCCGAGTGGTCGAACGTGGCAGAAGACGATCACCATGTATGGCAATGAGCTCGATTTCACGTTGCGCCACAAGGGGAACATCGTGTTGACCTTTGCGACGACGGTGCCGCCGAACGTGCCCGAGCCCGGAACTTTGGCACTCCTCGGCCTTGGGGTCGGCAGCCTTGCCCTCACCCGAGCCCGACGGTCTCGACGCTCCTGACGGAAAGATTCAACCGTCGGGAACGCATTCCACAAATGACGCGAGCCGGAGGCAAAGCCTTCGGCTCGAGTCGTTTGTGCCGATGGTCGGGTCAGGGACGACTGCCCCAGCGAAAGCCGAGTCGGATGCCGAAGCGGCGCGGTGGAAGCAGCCCCAGGCCCACCGGAAAGCCACCGGCGAACTCCGGCAGCACACTGCGGCGTGCGTAGACCACATCATTTCCCAGGTTCTCGACGAAGATCTCCGCGGAGACCCGCTCGCTCGCATCCATCCAGATCAATCTCAAATCCGTCGAGGTCGTGGAGTTGCGGCGATCCGTGTCGAGATTGAACGGACGCAGATAGCTGCCGTCCGTCCAGGTGAATTCCGCCACGGGTCTCAATGTGCCGTGCGCGCCGAGTGAAAATGCGTAGGTGGTATAGATCGATGCTTTCCACCGCGGCGCGTCCTGGAGTTGGTTGCCTTCCAGGTTGCTCTGCCCGTTGAAGATCGTTCCCGGCGTGGCATCGGGGCAGCCGGGCTCGGACACAGCGAAGAACTGGGCCGGATCATCGGAGCAGAACTCGTCGAACGTGGCATCCAGATGGGCAGCGGAGAGCCGGACCTGCCAGCCCGGCAAGGGTTCGACGGAGAGGCTGGCTTCGATGCCCCAGATCGTGGCCTCGGCTGCATTCTCGGTCAGGACCTGCAGCCCTCGGATCTGCAAGACCTGGAGATCGTCGTAGTAACTCAAGAAGCCGGTCAGATCGAGCTGTACACGGCCTCCGAGAAGTCGGCTGCGCGTTCCGATCTCGAAGGTCTCGACGATTTCCGGATCGACCGCGTTCGTGGTACCGGTGGCCACGATGAGTTCGAGCAGGCCCGGTTTGTAGCCACGCGCCCACTTGGCGTAGAGCATCTGGTTTGGCGATGCCTGCCAACGCAGACCTGCCTCGCTGGTGACCTCCTCGAAGGCGGCGTTTCCGTCGAGCTGCCCGCCGGGCGAGAGTGGCCCCGTCGCGATCGTCTCGACCACCCGGGACTTGTCGCGATTCCAGCGCACACCACCGAACAACTCGATGTCGGGCCCACGCTCGAGCATCGCGAAGGGCTGGATGCCGCCACTTGCGAACACCGCGAAGCCCCGTTCGCGGTTTCGTGACTCTACGTCGAAAGGGCCGAACGGCGTGAGGTTCTGGGAGGCTTCGTGGCTCCTGTCCTGGAATGCGAACGCACCGATCAAGGCGTGGTAGTTCCGTAACTCCGGGTCCGTTGCGATGCGGGCCTCACCGGTCCAGGTGGTGGCGCGGCTGTCCATAGCCCCTTCCGCAATGACGAGTTCGGTTCCGTCCACATCGAAGACGCTCTCCTGCTCGCGCCTCTCCCAGCCGCCGAGGATTGTGAAGTGCGGTCGGCCAAGCGCGGGCAATCTGGGCAGGCGCCAGCGAAGCTCACCATCGATCGCGCGTACCCGTAGCACCGGGTCGCCGAGTTGCGTCGAGCGGCTGCGCACCTTCAATGGATCGCTCGAGGTCTGAGCGGCGCCGGCAAACGGATCGGTGGCGAACACGCCAAAGGGTGTGGCCAATGCACCGAGCGGGAATTCGCTGGTCGCCGGCCGGCTCTGCAGGCCCAGTGCGTCCGAGTGGTGGTAGTGGCCGCGCAGCTCCGCGGAGAAATCGTTTCCGAGCTTCGAGGTGATGATCGCTCGCGCGGAGAGATCGTCGGCATTCTCGGGGTCGCGGCTGCTGCGAAGGGAGGGGTCGTCCTGGAAACCGTCTGCCCGCTCGCGTTGCAGGGAGATGCGGGCGAGCAGCCGCTCGTCTCCCTGGCCGAGCAGCGGAAGGTTCAACCCGCCTCGGAACAGTACGGCATCGGGGCGCGACCCGGTGACGTCGCCGAATGCCTCCCAACTGGCATGGGGCCGCCTCCAACGAAGATCCAGAGCGCCGGCCGTTGCCGACCGGCCGTACACGGTCCCCGAAGGCCCGCGTATCAGTTCCAACCGCTCCAGGTCGAAGAACTGGCCGATGTAGGAGATCTCACCTGCGGGCTTGAAGATGCCGTTCACGTGCTGAGCGACGGGAGAGGTCAGGCCGCCGGGGGAGCCCGAAACCTGGCTGGGTGCGATACCTCGGATGGCGATCGGACCGGAAGTGCCCTGGACCTGCACATTGGGAACACGGGCAAGGAAATCCGAGAGACGCTCGATGCTGCGGTAGCGAATCTCCTCCCGATCGAGTGTGGCGAGCGAGCTCGTCACTTCCCTCTCTTCGAGTGGCTGCGCTCGCTTCGTGATGTGCAGCGTGATGCCGGACGGAACCTCCTCGGGGGCGTCGGTTTGCACCTCTTCCGCGAACGAGGGTGAGGCAAGGAGCAAGATGAAGATGAGCCTGAGCATGGTACGCCAGAGGATTGCAGCTATTCCAGCTGGCGCATGAGCGCCTGGGCGCCCGGATCGTCGGGTCGCAAAGCAAGGAGCTTCTGTGCGTGGATTCGTGCGGTGGCCAGTTGGCCTGCGTCGCGATGCAGTGTGGCAAGGGCGACCAGAAGGTCCGGGTTGCCCGGGTGCCGCTCGTGAGCCCGGGCCAGCACGTCCAGCCCTGCTTCCAGGTCGCCAGTGGAGCTCAGCGCGATGCCATGGGCGTAGGCGTAGCGCGGGTTGCCCGGGGCCAGGATGCTGGCGCGTTCCAGGGACACGAGCGCCTGATCGAGTTTCCCGTGTCGAACGAGCAGGAGACCGAGCGCATGGAGTGCGTCGGCGCTGTCTGGATGGTGGGTCAGTGCCTGCCGCAGTACCCGCTCGCTATCGGGCTCGCGCCCCTGGGTACGGTGGAGTTCCGCGAGGTTGATGTAGCCCGGCATGAACCAGGGGCCTACGCGCACCGCGGTTTGGTAGGCACGCTGGGCCAGCTTGGCCTCACCGAGCCGGTCGTGCAACAGGCCCAGGTTCACGTGGCTCTCGGGTCGATCGGCGTTCTGCAGCTGGGCTTCCCGATACTCCTCGAGCGCAGAATCCAGATTTCTGGAAGCCCGCGGATCGGTGATGCCCCGTCGCAGAGGTGCAAGGACCCGGGCAGCCTCGATGCGCACAGTACCGACTTCGTCGCGCAGCATGGGTTCGAGCGCAATCCAACGATCCCGCGGCGGAAGCACTTCCACAGCCTCGGTCGCCACCAGGCGCACGAGAGGCTCCGGGTCCCGAAGGCCGGCGAGCAGTGTCGGAAGCCAGGCTGGGTCTTGTTGGGCACCGAGCAATCGGAGAGCCGACGCGCGCAAGATGGAGGGTCGGGCCCGGTCGTCCGCCAGAGACGCCAGAGACGCAGCCGCACCCGGAAGTTGGCGTCGACCCGCATGAAGTACCTCACCCGGATGGACGCGCGGGGCCGCGGAGCCTCCGTTCCAATCCGCGATCGTTTCAGCAGCCCAGCCAGTGCTTCGTTCCGAGTGGCAGCTCGTACACGGATCCGGTGCTCCGATCCGCTCGCTTACACCGGGCCGTGGCACGCGAAAGCCGTGGTCGCGGCGGTCATCCACGACCATGTAGGTACGCGAAGGCATGTGGCACGCGACGCAGCTCGCCCCCGCCGAGCCCGGCGGATGATGGTGATGCGCGGGCGTGTCGAAGGCCTCGGCCCTATGGCAGCCGGCGCATACGGCGTCCGGCTCGGCGATCCGGAGGCCATGGGGATCGTGGCAGTCACTGCAAGTGACCCCTGCCGAGTACATCCGGCTCTGCACGAAGGAGCCCCATACGTAGACCTCGTCCTCGATCTGACCGTCCGCGTGATACAAGCCCTCGTCGATCAAGGCAGGCCGATACAGGTCGAGAAAAGTGTCGCCGTGCGCGGCTTCGGCGATCCGGGAGCGGCGGGAGTGGCACGGTGCACACACATCGATCTCGCCTCTCCCTCCCGGCTCGGAGGGCGGCGCCCGGCTCGCGATTCGCGCTTCTTCCCGGAGCTGCCAGACGCGTTTGCTTCCGAGCGGAACCTCGAGCCCCGCTCCATCCAGTGAGGCGTCTGCACCGGAATCAACCCAGGCGAGATGTGCTGAGCCGGGGCCATGACAGGCCTCGCACGCGACGTCGAGCTCGGACCAATGCGTCTCGTAGCGGTCTCCGTCCAGCTGGTAGCCCTTCTGGAGATTCGTCGAGTGACAGTCTGCGCACATCGCATTCCAGTTTCCGGCCGGACCGGTCCAGTGCAAGACATCGCCTGGCGGGATCGCTTCGTCGGGCTGCAGGTGAAACCAGCGCTGGCCTCCAACCGCTGCTGGCCGCGTATCCCATGCCACTCCCAACGCCTGCAATCGACCGCCGGGTAGCCGCACGAGGTACTGCTGCAGCGGCTCCACACCAAATGTGAAGCCGATTTCGAAGTCGTCCGTCACTCCATCCGCACCCGCGGTCTCTACGAAGAACCGGTCTCCCTGTTGGTGGAAGCGGAAGTGTTCACCGCGATGCTCGAAGGTCAGATCCTCGAAGTCGCCGAGGACTGTCTGTGCGTCGGCTTCCTGCATGGCGAGATCGTGGTGGGAGCCTCGCCAGAGCCCCATTTCTTCGGGATGGCAGTTCGCGCAGGCTTGCGCCCCGACGTATTCAGGAGTTTCTGCGGATGACTGGACGCTTTGTTCAGTTGATCCGCATCCGAGCGCTCCAGCCAGGAATGCAAGGACTGCCATTCTGCTCACGGGCGAGGAGTAGCACGAAACCCGACTCAGTCCCGAAGGGGAGCTACGGCGCCGGCTCGAGCGCCTTCTCCAGCAGATCATCGAAGGATGCTCGAATGCAGTCGGCGTAGAAGCCCGGGTCCGGGAGCATCTTCCGGCATGCGGTCACCGAGATGCTGATACGACCCGAGCAACTGAATACCGGGTGGATGATGCCCATGCCGTCCAGTACCGGGCCCATTCCGTAGAGGGCGCACATCCTGGCACCGGTGAAGTAGAGCGGGATCTGCGGCCCCGGCACGTTGGTGATGACGGTGTTGCAGAAGGGTTTGATGGCGTTCGCAAGGCCGAGCCGGGTGTAGAGGCGTGCTGCCAATCCGGTCAACATGCCGGGCATGAATTGCGCCACATCGGTCATCGTCTGGGCACCAATCGCTTCAGCAGTCTTCTTGGAAGCTTTGGTGCCCCGTTGCACCTTGCGCAGGCGTTCCAGCGGGTCGGCCTCATCGGAGTAGAGGGTTACGGACATCGCCGAGATCCGGTTGCCGGCCGTTCCAGTCTCGTCATCCGAGCGGACCGAGATCGGCGCCATGGCCACAAGCGGTTCGTCCGGAAGCTCGCGGTGGAATTCGAGGTACTTCCGGAGGGCGCCGCCGCAGACAGTGAGGATCACGTCGTTGACCGTCGCGCCCGGGATACGCTTCCGGATGTCACGGATGTCCTGGAGAGAGAAGTTCCGGCCTTCGACGACCCGATGGCACGAGATGGTGCCGTTGAAACGGGTGCGCGGAACTTCCTTGACCTCATCGATCTCGTCTTCCGGCGAGCTGCCAAAAAAGTTCGTGAGGCCCGGAACGGTCTCGCCGGCCGTGCGCATGAGTCTGAAGGGGTTGCGAATGTTGTTGAGCGTGGTGCGAGCGGCCATCTCCAGGTAGGAGGGCTCCCGTTCGGGCTGCCAATCTTCGTCCGGCGGCGCAGGCTCGGCATCGGGAGACATATCGTGGATGGCCCCGGCCAGTTCGGCCCCGGACACCCCGTCTATGGCCGCATGGTGGATCTTCGTCATCACGGCGAAGCTGCCCGTCGGCACGTCATCGACGTTGTCGAGCCCTTCGATCACGTACATCTCCCAGAGCGGCTTGGACAGGTCCATCGGCCGCGACTGGATCCGCGCCACCTGGATGCAGAGCTGCCGCCAGTCGCCCGGATGGGGGAGGGCGATGTGACGCACGTGGAATTCGAGATTGAACTCCGGATCCTCGAGCCAGTAGGGATGGTCGAGGTTCATCGGCGCACGGACGAGTTTCTGGCGGAAGCAACGCGCCAGATGCAGTCGTCTCTCGACGTTGGCGAGGATCTGTTTGAACGTGACCCGGCCGTTCGGCGCCGTCGACTGGTCGTAGATCGCAAAGGAGCCTATGTGGTTGGGTGCGTTGGCTGTCTCCGTGTAGAGGAACGAGGCGTCCATCCCTGAGAGTTGCTGCATCGGAATCCTCCCGTCCACCCATTCTACACCCAAGTCCGGACGATTTGTCGCAGGAATCTCCGCAACCCGGAGTTCGTGCCAGCTGGGTGGAGATTGGATCTGTCAAGATAGGGGCCAGGCACGTTTGTTAAGTTGCCAGTTTCCCTGAAGGGAAACT